>NZ_JPJG01000033.1 GCF_000765235.1 Oscillibacter sp. ER4
GTGGACCTCATGCCCGCGAGAGTGGCGCTGAATCTCCGTGAAAGTGGAGCTGTTTTTCCGTGCAAGTGGTGCTCAGTGGCTGAAATTTACACCCAACGGTAATAGGTTGCTGCATTGATTTCTTCTTGTCTGCACCACGCCCGCACTGACAGGCCACTGCTGCGGCAGTCCTGTATTCGTGCTGCCCACTCCTGCAGCTTCGCACGGTGTTTCAACTCTGCGCTTGTCATCCACTTACCTCCAATATGACAGTAACGGAACGTTTCGCAACGTCCCGTTACTATTGTCTCATGCCTGTCTATGCGCGGGGTGGTTTGACGCTTACGCGGTATCGCTCATTTGCTAAATTCCGACAAGGCAAAAGAGAAACGCACAGCAGACAATGCTGTACGTTTCTCTTTTGCCTTATCTGCCCCGCTATATCGGGGACGTATTCATCATCCAGAAAATAGAAGCTGACTTCGCACGAATAGAAACGAACTTCAAGTTGCAGGGCATAAACTGCTATGCTTCCAGAGTTCCTTTGGCTGCTTGGACGGCACCTGTTCTTTTCCTCTAATACAAGGATCTTCTTAGTGACCCTCCAGCCTGCTTACCTCATTTTTCATGGTTTGCTTCACCTTCGTTATGCAGATAATTTGTACTATCTTTCTAATCATTAGAAGTAAAACGGCATTTATTAGAAGCGCGGTTCCAATTAAAATAGTGCTAAATAAGCGATGTGTAAAACAGGCGGAAGGAGTTGCCCACAAACAGGCAAATGGGAATCAAAAGCTGGTGCATGGCTACGGGAACAACGAATTAAGGCGGGGCAAGACGGACCGAAAGGATGCCGTAAAGCTGGCAAACTATGGCCTTGACCGCTGGCTTACTTTGCCGAGATATGTTCCGGAGGAAGATAAGCTAAAACCTCTCTTTCACTGATTAGATTCCTGCAATCTTTTCCCTCGCGATAAAATGTTTCGAACCTCAATATGTTTCCGAACGAGTTCCAAACGTGACGGAGCTTTTATAAAGATTGTAGAAATATGACGAGTAATTATCTTTTTCGGAGAAGCTGATGCTAAATGTCCCATTTGAATACTTTAGCGTTGTATTGTTATCCAAAGAATAGCTTGTTGAAATTCCATTTACCTTTTCAAAAGCAAACTGCTTAGTTGTTGTAGTAGGATTGCACAGTGAGCTAAGAGATGAATAATCAGTAAATCGCTCAAAAGTGACAGTTCCCTCAATCGTAAAGGTGGCATCGTTATTCATACGGCATTTAATCGTTATAGATTGTCCTGGGAGAACCGTATCATAGTACCATGAATCCCAACTACCATCTCGCTTGTAGACATTTCTTGTTTCAATATAGTTATACGATGCAGTCCATTTTCCACAAGCATTAACCAATGCTTTGTGTGATTCCAGCATCTCCAATCTTCCCTTGACCGAAATCCCGTTGTAACTATAATCAGTAGGAAGTTTTAAGAGTATCGCTTTAGCCTCATTCAAAAAGCCATTCTTTAGCTTATCTTCTGCCGTCATCAAATTGCTTGCATTCACCTTGTCTGCAGCATCTTTATAATTTCCCGCAGCAGTATAGTACTTAATTGCATCGGAATAGCTCTTATTTTTAAACCTTTCATCTCCCAAAAGGTAATTTGCCTCTTGCAATCTAATCGAACCGTCCTCAATATCCTTCGCTTTAGTAAAGCAAGTTATTGCATCTGAATACTTCTTGTCATTCAGATTTTTTCTACCTGTTGCATATTCTTTGTACGCTATAGACGAATCAAAACCGTCAGCATTTTCAAACATCGTGATTGCTGTATCGAAGTCCTCCGCTGCAACTAATTCTTTTCCATAGCCAAAGCATGCTTCTTTAATTTTTTCACTTGAATCCTTATAATCAACAAGTGTTTCAAACTTTGCAACAGCAGCCTCATATTCACCAGCGGCCAACGCCTTCATCGCTGCGTTATATGTAACCGCCGGAATGATAACCTTAATCAGCAGCACAACAATTGCGGTAGCAGCGATAAGAGAACTGAAAATAATGATTCCTGTTTTTTGGGCTTTTCTCCTTTGCTTATCGCAATACTCTTTGCAAACGCTATATTTTTGTTCAGACTCCTTATAGTTTCCAAATCCTGCGAAATCTTTCTCTAACTCTTTATACAGCGATTTATTTTCGCTTGCCTTTTCAAATTTTTGGCATGCGTCTTGATATTCCAGTTCGAGGAGTTCTGCTTTGCAGCTCTCTAACAAAGCCGGAGCGTCGCTATAATTGCCGAGCGTCTGGAGAATAGCAATAATTTCTTTCAAATTTTTACTATCATGTTCCCCAGAGATCTTATTCTTCACAACTTGATAATCTTTCTGTTGCTTTGTATGTTGAGGCTCTACAACTTGTCGATAACCGCCATTTGTCTGCTGCGATGCAAAAGCCGTTCCAGATAGTGGTGTACCGCATTTGTAGCAAAACGAAGAATCATCCGGATTCTCAACCCCGCAATTAGGGCAGAATTTTTTCGCCTCCACCAGTTTTGTGCCACATGATGTGCAGAAGGAAATACCCGCCGGCATCTCTTTCCCGCAATTTGTACACTTCATATCCTTTGCCAGCGAGTGTAGGAAGATTCCGATCCGCATGGAGCAGTTTCAACATTTCCTGCACTTGAATGCCAGCAATAACAGACGAAGATGTTGGCGTAGTTGGGATTTTCCCCTCGGCCATTTGCTCGTGCGTCAGAAGGGCACAGGATTTACGCTTGTTAATGAGCCGCCAGTCCATCTCTGTCATGGTGCATTCATAGCAAGCTCCCTTACCCGGAACAAACACTCTTGCAAAGCCATTCAGCGCTTCAATTGCCCCATCGATCCACGGGCGGTTCACCTTATAACAGGACTGGTTGATTGCAAGACGAGCCTCTCGGTTGTCAAGGCCACCAAGCACAACATTCATCCGGCGAAAGACACCCAAGCCAACATCGTCAATGATATTAGCGATAAACGCTTTTGCTTTGACATCCGGATTGATTTCCATTGCCCGCTCCGCAGCAACCTCGGCTTTGTAACGACCGACATCTCTTGCACGATAGAGAATGGACCGGGTAAGGTTCGTGCTTTCAATGGCATCCATATCATAGATAAGGATGCGGCCAATTCCGAGAAGTGTCAGGTTTTTAATCAACTCATTTCCGATTGCGCCTGCGCCTACAACCATAATCGTAGCATTTTTCAGCCGGTCTTGATCCCACCACGGAATCAAGCGAAGCCGACTGTAACGATCTTCTTCGAAGTCGGAGCTTTGAAATTCAAGAGTATTTGCGCTATCCTCCATCAAACTGCACCACCCGCCGTAATCTCTGGCTGCAGACGAAGTACATCGCCATCCTTAATGCCTGCCTCTGCGAGCGTCTGCGATTCAAGAAGTTGCCTGCCAGTCACCTTATGGATAAACTTATTCATCGAGTTGTAATCTTCCGAGGTCTTGACGATCTGGATCTGACCGGTGATGGGCGTATTCTTCCACTCAACTTCCGTGGTTTCGCCGCTGCGGACATAAACCGTCTTTTTCTGCGTGTCGGGAATATATCCCTCATTTTCCAATTCACGCAGATAGTAGCGGCCAGCGGTCAGGTTTTCAAAACGGACATAACCGCGGTCATCGCTGGTTTCCTGCGCAATGGGATTATTTCCACTGTCATAGAGAATGAAGGATACGCCGTAGATGCCCTCGCCGGTGGTCGAATCGACCTTGTGGATCAGGATACCGGAGATGGCTTTGTTGGTCACCGTTTTGGTTGTGGTTTTGCCATCTTCCACGGCGAAATAGATGAGGGTATTGTCCAGCTGGAAGCCCTTGCCTGCCTCGGTTTCCACGGCATAGTAGCTGCCGCTTTCCAGCGGCACATACACGCGGCCGTCCGTTCCGGTGGTGACGGTGTCCACCAGACCGCCATCGCTGACACGGCGGATCTCGAAGGTGGTGTTGGGGATGCGCTGGGTCTTGTCCGCCGCATTCACTTTCACCAGCTCCAGCCCACCGATGGGAGCATTATAAAAATAGAGGGACTGCGTGTCGTTGGGGTTGACCACCACGGTCTGCGTGCGGGTGTTCTCGTCGATGGTGTAACCGGAGATGGATTTTTCCTCTGTCACCACCAGTGTGCCGGTGACGCCCTTGAGAATGATCTGCCCGTTTTCGTCGGTATAGTACAGACCGTTGGAGCTGATTTTTCCGTTTTCGTCGGGGACGAACTCGCCGGTAGCCGTAGTGATCTTGAAGGTAACGCCCTCCAGCGGCGTCTTGCGGTCCAGAGAGGACAGCTTGTTGATGATGAGCGCGCCCTGTCGCTCATTCCAGAAGGTCATGCGCTGGGGAGACTGGCTCTGGTCGATCTTGATGCTCTGCGGCGTCCCATCCAACACGAATCCATCCACCGTCTTGACTTCCTTGGCAGTGATCGTCATGCCGTCGGCCAGCCCCTCAATAACGATCTGGCCTGCGGAGTCGGTGGTATAGTAGCCGTTGTTGGGGCCGACTACCGCGCCGGAGGAGTCCGTCACAAGGAACTGTACCCCGGCAAGCGGTTCATTTTTCGTGCCGGAAATGTATTTCTGGAGAATCAACGTTGTAGTGGGTTTGTTGTAAAAGGTCAGCGTCTGCGTGTCGTTGGGATTGACGACCACCGTCTGTGTGCGGGTCGCTTCGTCAATGGTGAAGCCCGGAATCGTCTTGGTTTCCGTTGCTACCACGGTGCCGACGACGCCGGAGATGCGGATCTCACCAGATTTATTGGTGTAATAAATGCCGTTGCTGGACAGTTCGCCGTTGGCGTCGGGAACGAAGCTGCCATCCGCGTAGGTGATCTTAAACTCTATGCCCTCCAGCGGCTCCCCGTTGGGGCCGGAGCTGACCTTGCGGATGATGAGATTTCCGGCAGGCTGGTTCAGAAACTGCAAATGCGCCGTTTCGCCGCTCTTGATGAGCGCGTGCTGGGGGCTGTCATCCAGCAGGTAGCCCGTTTTTGCCCGGACTTCACGGGCAATGACCGTCATGCCGGGTTCCAGGCCATCCACCAGAATTTCGCCCGCGGCATTGGTGGTGAAGCGGCCGTTGTCATTGCCGAGATAATGGCCGCTGCTGTCGGTCAAAAGAAACTCTACGCCGGAGAGCGGTTCGTGCTTGCTGTCATCGCTCAGTTTGGTAATTAAGAGCGATCCCAGAGGAGCATTGCCGAAGCGGAGCGTCACCACATCCTGATCCTCGCCGGAGATCCACACCGTCTGGGGTTCGCGGTCGATGATGTGATTTCCGTCGCTTTCGAGTTCCTGACAGACATAAGTGCCCTTTTTAAGGTTTGTCACGGTGAAGGCTCCGTTGGGGCCGGTCACATAGGACCCGATGACCGTACCGCCAGTACCGGAAGTGCCGCCGCCTAAATATCGCAGTTCAAAGCGGCAGCCCTCCAGTCCCTTTCCGGTTTTGGCGTCATATTTGTACACGACGAGGGCGCTGTGAGGAACATTGTCCACGGTCACGGTCTTGGAGGTGTTGGCTTCCAGATAGAACTCGGTCGCGCCGCTGCCCTGAATGCCGAAGCCCTTGGGAGCGGACTCCTCCACCAGCTTGTACCAGCCACGGTTTACATCGGTGAGCGTGATTTTACCATCAGAGGCCGTTGTGAACACGCCGAGGTCGTTGATCTCGCCGGTGGTGGTATTGTCCGAACCGTAATAGATATGGAATTTGGCATTGGAGAGAGGATCGCCGGTGATGCTGTTGCGCTTCAGGAGCGTCAGGGAGGGTTTGACCGCGTTGAAGAAGGTCACCGTGCGGGTGCAGCCTGCTTCCAGATAGACCTCCTGCGGGATCTCAGAGAGAATGACATGGGAAGGCACATTTTTCTCCGTGACGCGATAGCTGCCCGCGGGAATGGAATCGAGGAAGATGCGCCCTGCGCTGTCCGTCGTGGCGCTGGTGGAGTAGCTGCCGTCGATCTGCTCAATGAGATAGGTAACGCCCTCGATAGGCTCCCCGGTGGCGATGTTTTTCTTCAAAATTTCCAGACCGGGCTTCTGGTAATCCTGAAAGCGCACCTCGCTGGTCTTGCCGGGTCGGAGCGCTACGGTCTGCTCCGTATTGCTCACAATGTACGGCTCGGGAACGGATTCCTCCCGCACCACATAGACGCCTGCAGGAAGTGCCGAAAGCGTTGCCGAACCGTCCGAGCCGGTGGTGACGGAGGTGGAATAGCTGCCGGTAACGGACTTAATGGACAGCACCGTGCCGGGGATCGGCGCGCCGGTCTGCGCATCGGTCTTGATGATCTTCATGCTGGGCAGTTCATAGTTCGTAGCGGTAACGGTATACTGCTTGTTCCCGTCCGTGGTGTCCACATAGACGCTGATAGGCGTGGAGTCTGCACAGTACCCTGCTGGCGCTTCGGTTTCCACGAAGGACCACAATCCTTCGGTGACGTCCTTTACCTCGATCATACCGCCATTTTTGGTCACATCGCTGCCGACAATCTGACCGTCACGGTAAATATTGAATTTTGCACCGTCCAGCCCGCGGGTCGTTCCGGCAGCCACCTTTTGCAAGGTAATGTCCGCATCTCCCGCGGGAGGCGTGGGCTTATCCGGCTCAGGTGCGTCATTTACCACCAGCTTGCGGGGCGCATAGTAATTGAAGAAGCTCTGACGGCCCTTGACGCTGGACTTTGCATAGACCGCCCATTTTGCGGCTTCATCTTCTACCACAGAGGCGATGATACCCTTGGCGGCGTAATCTGCAATCTGCTTCTGGAACTCCGCATCCTCCTTGGCCTTTTCTTTCAACATCCAATCGATGTAGCCAAGATAGGTTTCATAGGTATCGGCGTTCGCGTAGCCGCCGCCATCGATGTCGCCGTCTCCCTCGCCCTTGAAGGTCTGATGATCCCACACATAGGTCTGTGCGGCCATAAACAGGCTGCCGGGAACATCTCCCTTATAGTCCACAATGAATGTCATCATCCACTTGAAGTTTTCAAGCTGCTGGGCGTCCAGCTCACCCATGCCGCTCTGCGCCAGCGCTGTTTTCAGGACGGTGTCCGCGTCTGCACCGGTGGCGGAAGTGTAGGTGTAGCTGTTCAGGAAACTGGCAGTGCCCCAGCGGTAGCCATAGCCGCGATCCAGGCAGTAAAGCATTTTACCTGCTGCCATCGGGGGCTTGTAGCTGTACGGTGTCCCGTCATGGAGCAGTCTCGTTGTCCAGTAGTTGGTATTGCTGGTAGGCTTGATACCGGTTCCGGTACTGGAAGCGGCAAGCGCGGAAGTCGGAAGCAGCGTCAACAGCGTCATAATGACAAGAAGCGCTGACATGATCCTTGTTTTCCATGTTTTCATGGTTGTTTCCTCCTTATACTCAGATTTAGAAACGAAGAAGCAGACCGATTTCTCGGTCTGCTTCGGGTTGAGATGATGTGATTTTATTTGGCTGCCGGAGTGTCTACCCAGCCTACGGTATAGCCGTTCCATAGGAAGAGTTGGACGCAGTACCAGCATGCATCGCCGTTGTCATTGACGCCTCTGGCAAGTCCCACACCGGTTTCAGCGTAATTCTTTTCGAGAAGATTATCACGGTGCCCACCGGAGAGATTCCATGACCATACGGCGACCTCAGATACCGATTTGCCCTGCAGAGCCCAATCCGCGATGCGGTGGATGTTTTCGCCTACATACGGGCAGTCCGTAACGGTGGTATTTTTCCGTCCATCTGGTCTGGTGTGGGAGTAGGCTCCGCTGGCAGCCATTTCCTCTGCCCGCACCTGCGCCGCCTGCATGAGTTTGGCATTGACAGTCAGCGCAGAAATTCCTTGCTCTCTGCGGATGGCATTGGTGCGGTCAACGATCTCCTGTTTCATGGCATCCACATCGGCATCGCTGGCGGGGACTGCGGGTTCTGGCTGCGGAGCGGGTTTGATGACTTCGTCCTTTGCCGGTTCTTCGCCGGTGTAAGGTTTTCCGCTCTCCACCTGCACACAGCCGTTCTCGCTATCCCAATAAACCTCGAAACCAACAGCCTTGCCGATGTCCCGGAGCCGCACATAGTTGCTGCCGCCGATGGTATAGGCGGTCATGTGGGTTTCCTGTCCATCCACAAGGATGCGGTTGGTGGAAAGCGTCGCTTTCAGCGATTCCACCGCCTGCGCCGCAGGAGCACTCAGTGAAAGCCCCAGCGCAAGGCCGCAGAGGACGAGTCCGGTATTCTTCAATCTGTTCATCGTTCTGCCTCCATTCTAAATGTGTATGTGGAAATCTTCCTCGCAGCTTCACCATATCACAGGCGATGGGCAGAAGTCGAACAGAACCGATCCGGCAAAACGGAGAAAAAATCAAGTTCCCACTGCGGTGACGCACCAGCGCTGGTCCCGCTGATTGCGGACGCAGGTGTAAAGCGTGAGCATATTCTCGCCGGAGTCCGCAAGACCGCTGCGGTCTGTCTCGCTGACCTTGCTGACGTCCGTCACCTTGTAGGTGCGGGTACCCAGCTTGGTCGTCAGGGTGATCTTGTCCCCGATGTTCAGCGTGTGGATCTGCCCGAAGTAGCTGTTGGCGCCGCGGTTGTGGGCGGCGAGGCAGACATTGCCCTCCCAGATGGAGGTATCTTCAAAATGCCCAACGCCTTTGGCAAGCGTCTTGCTGTCCGTTCCCTGATAAATACGGACACTCAGATCCAACGCGGGGATCTCGATCTTGCCGAGGGAACCGTTTTTGTAGTAGAGCTCGCTCGTTACATCCGTGAACAGCACAGAGAGCTGATAGCCGTTGCCGCTGCTTACCGTACTCCCTGGGGTAACCACATCACCGCTGCCGCTGATCACGGCGCCAGCCGTGGGAAGGGTGCGCGGCGCAAGATTCGGCGTCAGGTATTCGCCGGTATGGAGCGCATTCATGCTCTCCGAGCCGAAGGCGGGCGGAATAAGGGCTGCGTTCTTGCTCACATCCTCATTGCGCATAGCGCCGCCATCTGCCGTGTGGATGACCTCGATGGAGGTATTCCTGCCGAAGTCGTAATCATTCGGCGCGTCGATACTGTATTCCAGCGCATACGCCGGAGCTGCCAAAGCCGCTGTCATGCAAAGGCTCAGGCAAAGGGTAATGATCTTCTTCATTCTTCTGTTTCCTCCTCATCTGCGTTTTCTTTTCTGTGCTTCACCAGCAGCGCACCGCCGACACCAGCGCCCGCCGCAGCCACGACACCGATGGGGATGAGCACATAGGACCAGCGGAGCGAGGACATTGCGCCGGCAGTTTTCGCAGGCTCTGCGGGCTGGATGGGTGTTCCCTCAAAGATGGCGACATAGCGGACACGGTTGAGGGCGATCCGGCTGACGGTCCCGGTATAATCTGCCGTGACGGTGTAGCCCTTGACATAGCTGCTGGTGGCACTGCCGGTGTAGGTGGCGACGGCGGTATAGCGGTCTGCCACGGCATAACCGTCCATGTTGGCGGTATTGTCGGTCTGCCACTGGATGTCCGAGAGCGTCAGGGTCCTGCCGCCGTCCTCAATGCTCTTGGGGATGTACTGTGTATCCTGCTCGGCAAGATTGGGATAGCTGCGCTTGACGGAAAGCTGCTTTGTAGAACTGCCATAGCCGGACGGCTCGACCTGCACGGTGTCAAGTCGGAGTGTCAGGGTTCCCATGAGCCCGTCGTCCGTGATGAACTCACGCTCCTGCGGCAGCAGCGCCAGCACGGATTCCATATCCTTTTTGGCGCTCTCGATAGAAACATGCTCCGTATGCTGGCGGCTCTCGTTTTCCGGAAGTTCCTGCTTCAGAAGGTCCGTCAGGGTGTACTGAAAGCCGTCCTGCTGGAAATTCGAGCGGGGAATGCCCGCAGGATCGTCTTCCGGACTCAGATCATAGATTTTCTTCAGTTCTGTGCCATCGTCGTTTTGGACGATGGCGGTGGGATAGCAGACCTTGGCGTCCGGTACCGCGGGTTCAAAGTCCGCCGCCAGCGCAGTGGGCGTCAGTGCCAAAGTCAGGCACAACGCCGCAGCGCAGAGAGATAGCATTCGTTTCATTTTGTGTTCCTCTTTTCTTTATTTTTATAGTGATTTTTCGTCTGCTCCAGCAGAAGGTCATATTCCCAAGGCTCCAGCTCAAAGGAGAGGTAGGCACCGTCTTTCGACATACCGTCTACCCGGTAGCTCAGCACAAGTGGAAGCTGCCGCTGCTTTTTCACGTCCTGAGGTGAGATCCAACCAACGCCGCCCACAAAAACGGAACGGATGGCGGAATCGTAGTTTTCTTCATAACCCTGCCAGAGAAGCGCCTCCCGCAAATCTCCCCGTAGCTTCCCGCTTTGGGGAACGGGAACCAGACGCTCCGGTTCCAACAGAAATCGGGGATGCAGAGTTTCCAAGCAAGTATCCAGCGCAACTTTCAGGGCGGCATCTTTTTTCGTCAAACCGCTGCGCCGGTAATCTGCCGCCAGAACGTCCTCACCCTGGGCATCGCCGGGGAAAAGGCGTACACAGCGGATGAGTTCATAAGCGTGGGCGTCATCCGCCAGGCCAAGGACGCGGCCCCCGTTCATAGGGAGCGCCCGGTAATGGTCGATGGCCTCCGCCAGTGCGGAGAACTGTCTCACATCCCATCCGGGTCTTCCGGGGCGGAGATCGTCCACGGTGTAATAGGTCATGCACATTCAGACATCCTCCTCATTTCATATTCATGCCGCCCATCGTGGGCGCGTCGGTCTGCTCCTGCGCTTGAAGCTCTGCCAGCTTTGGCTTTGCCCATTCCGGAAGGAACTTGTCATCCAGCACACCGATAAACTCGCTGCGGTTCCAGCGTGTCATCTCCCCGTCGCTAAGGCAGGTGCAGCGCACCGAGCGGCCAATGGCGTGAGGCGAACAGCCAAAGCCGTCATGGGCATACCAGAGCTGGTTTTCCTGACTCCAGCAGGATTCTTTCAGCGTGTCAGGGCTGAGTACCAGCACCTTGCCGGTATAGTCCTGCTCGGCGCGGTCACCGACACAATGCTCCGCGCCAAAGAGATTTAACGCCTGCACCGCCTTGCGGTAGAAACTGACGAAGCCATCCAGCACGGCCGGATGGCTTCGGACAACAAAATCGCTGTTGTGGTTGAGATCTGTGGGAATATATATCTTCTCTGCCCAATGCTTGTTGGCGTAGCTGAAACGCCCATCCCACTTGAGCTCATGCAAGGTATTGGCGAGCACCCATGCGGTGCGCTTGTAGCCGTATTCATCCAGCACGGACTTTAAGCAATCTGTCTGAAGGTTCATGCCATCAAAGTTCTGGCGGATGGAATCCTCGATAGCGTTACGGCAGGCGATATTTGCCTTGTGGCTCTCCCGCCAAAGGGAAAGTTCATTCCGCTTACGGGCTTCAGCAGCGGAATACGGGTAGGGATAAGTATTGTTCATCCCGAGATCTCCTCCTTTTCCAACAGACGGCATACGCCCTCCAGCTGCACACCGGAATCCTCCAGCATGGTGCGGACATCATCGTCCAGCTCATCGATGAGCACATCTGCGGCGGTTTTCTTTGCTGCCTGCACGATGACTCTGCCATCCTCTACAAAGGACTCCAGCGCGGCGTTGGGCGAGATCCCTGCCTCCGCCAGCTGGCAGGGCGGAATTTCAAGGCCGGAGCAGTGTGGTTCGTGTTCACAGGCGCCGCACGCCGTTTCCGTCATTCCGGCCTCCATTGCCATCTGGCTTCTCTCCGCCAGACGGGAGATCAGCTGCGGTGCAACGGCGGAGATGAGAGAAATGGTTTTCAGCAGTTCCGCCACGGTGGGATCTCCCGGCAGCAGCAGAATACAGCCGCTGTCGGTATGGAGGATCAGGTCGCTGACGCCTGCAAGTCCGGAGAGCTGCAAAGCGGCGCGGGGGATGGCAAGAGTTTTATTGTTAGGATCATGGTTCAAATTGAATTTCATGCTGTTTTCCTCCTTGGTGGATATTTTGGGATATGGATCAGCTTCAGCTCCCATTCGCCCAACGGCTCGTCGAAGAGGTTCATCTGGCTGGTCATGTAGGGGCGGGGATCGTAGTTGGTGATGATGAGTTCGCCGAAGGACGAGCCCTTTTTCTGTGAGAGCGGGTTGCTGCGCTGGAAAGATGAAATGTACCAATCCTGATAGAGCTTACGGATAAAGGGACAGTCGTTGTAGGACAGTACCACATAACTGTCACGGCCAGTTAGTACCTGCCAGAGCCGGACATGGAATCTGCGGAAACGTCCCAGCTTCCCAGCGACACGGTAGAGCCGCTCCGTTTTGACATAGGGCGGATCGGCATAGATAAGACTGCCTTTTTTATCTCGTTCCCGAATGAGCTGCAAGGCGTTTTTGTTCTCCAGTGGCACGTCCTTCAGTCGTGCGGACACCGGTGGAAACAGCTTTAGGAAGCGTTCGACATCCAACCCTTTGACACCGAAAGAGGTGATCGTCCCGCTGAAGCTGCCTCGGATGGCGAGGTAATACGCCGCTGCCCGCTTTACATCGTAAAGCGCCAGCCGCTCCTGAAAAATGGGGAGCAGTTCTCCGGCCTGCTCCTCCGTAAAGCAGGACCGATCTCCGAGGCATTCGATCTCCGCCTGCACATTTTGAAAGTAGACCTCTTTATGGGCAACAAAGTCGCGGTAATACTCGAAGAGCTTGCGGCTGTGGATGGGCAGGAATTTCAGCTCCCGCAGCAGAACATTGGAGCATTCTTTGATGCAAGAGAACAGGTTCACCAGCTCGGCATCCAAGTCGTTATAAATGTCCAATCGGTTTGGGTCCGGCGGCAGAGCCAGCAGCACTGCGCCGCTGCCGCCGAACGGTTCCACATACTGCGTAAGCTTAGGCGGGAAAAGCTGCAGGATGTACGGTGCGATCTTCTCCTTGCTGCCGATCCAGGGAAAGGGCGGCTTAGCCATGTCCGGCCTCCCCGTCCTCACGGAACCGATCCATAGACCGTTCCAGACCGTTGATGGCCGCTTCCAGTCCTGCCGCCATCCGTTTCAGCTGGCGGATGGTGTCGTAGACCTCACCGGCAGTCGTGGCGTAAAAGTAGCCACTGCGGTCGCTGGCGATGGGATGGGTCTTGCGCCGCAGCTGTTTCACCAGCTTTCGCAGGTCGGTCCCGCTGACATGGAACGTCCGCTCCAGCTCCGTCCCACCGACGCGGTTTTTCCTGCCGGAGCAGGAGCCTTTGAGGTAAGCCAACAGTTGTTCATCGCGCATGTTTTCTCCTTTCCGGGGTGATTTCCCGAAAAAGGGCATAAAAAAAGAAGGGGCCGATCCCCTTTCGGAAAATCGGCCCCTAAAAATATTCTTAACCGCGCTCGCGGTTCAAGACGGTATTACTTCATTTTCATTTCCTGTTTCTGCGGGGGATACTGCACATAATCACTGCCGATGAACACGCCGGGATGCTCGTCCTCGTAGCGGCAGCCCAGTGCACCCAGGTCCATGTAGTCATACAGCTCCTCCGGGACGGTAGTTTCGTTGGCGAGATAATATCTGCCCAGCGCGGCGTAGTTATTGACACCCTTGAGGATCGTGTAATCACTCAACTGTTCTGGTGAATTTGCAAGAATCTCCCCAGCCTCAGCCTCGCCCTTTTGCAGAACGATGGCGGAGAGGATCGCCTTTTCGTCCTTGGTCAGAGCGCCCATCCTGCGGCGGGCCGCCTCGAATTCCTTCCGCGTCTTGAGCGGCAAGGAGAGTTTATACTTTTCTTGAAATTGTTCCCTGGTCATTTCATTTTCATCTCCATTTTCTGTGTTTCCTGCATTGGTGACAGCATGGGCTGATAGTCCGCACGGTGCAGCAGACCGTAGGGCGAGAGAACGGCGTTGTCCTCTCTGATGAGGTCGCAGCCGTAGGCGTAGAGGTTTACATGGGAAATCAGCAATTCCACCGAGTGGTCATCCGTCATGAAGTGAAGCTGGTCGATGGCAGTTTCCTGCGGCGAGCTGATCTCCGGTGTGAGAACGTAGTCATCCAGACACTCTGTCAGGCTTATGGCAGTTGCAATGTCCTGTACTTCAAACTGCTTCAGCAGGGCCTTCAGCTTTGGAAGCTGCTTTTCAGGCGAGGGCATATCCCGCACTGCTGCGGCGAGTGCGTTGAATTCCTCCAGTTCCATGGGCAGGTCGGTGAATTCTGCCGCATAGGGAATGATTCCGTCGTAATTAATGACCGCGACGCCCTCCCAGCCCTCCGCGCCGAGCTGCGCCTGCGCATCCAGCAGCTCCGCCTCTGCTGCGGGAAGGATCAACGTCACAGTGCGGTCATCACCAATGTCGGGATGCAATCCGAGCGTGAGTCGGAAGAGGTATCCCGGCTTTTCCGGCAAGTCCTTGGCGCAGGGCGGCGCAGTGGTCAGTTCGCCATCCTGCAGCACATACAGGCTGCCCACAAAAACACCGTTTTCACTGCATCGCATCATTCTTCCAATGCCGGCGAAGTCCAGCATCTCGAATACCTTGTCGGATATACCGTCCAGCTCGGGGACAAACTCGTTTTCTGAGTAAAACCGGCCGAGCTGGGCGTCATCCGCGGCCTCCACCACATGATAGCAGTCTGTTTTTGCGCTGACCGCCAGATCCCGCAGATCCTGCAGCGTGATGACGCCGCCGTTGGTGTTTACTTTTTTCTGCACCTCCATGGAGAACAGTCCCTCAAAGGCGATCCCCTGTACCTCATCCAACGTCGCAAGCCTTGCGGCAAGGTCGTTGAGCTCGTTGAGACTGATATCCAGCTCCTCTAAATGCGGGGCAAGATATTCGAAAGCATAGTAATCGTCGATCTCCATGTACAGTGCTTCGCCATCCTTCGGCCGCACCTTTTCCATCGCGTCCCACAGCTCCCACGGGGAGGCGGGCAGTTCCAGCGTTGCGTAGGCCTCGCTGTTTGGAACGTCCTCTTTTGCCAGATAAACGGCAAACACTTTCTTAGCCAAACTTCATTCCTCCCATCTTCTGCTCATAGTAACCGGGGTCAGCGCCAGGAGTGTTCCAGCCGTGCATGCTGCCGCATTCCATGGCAAGGCGCTGCTCCTGCGTCACTCCAAGCCGCTCGTTGTTATAGTCTGCCAACTCTTGGTTATGCGCTGGATCGTCCGTGGACCAGTCGCTGGGATAGTAGCCGCTCTCGCCGCGCTTGATACAGATGAGCTCACCGGTGCCGGGGAGCGTTGAGAAGCACAGCTCTGGCAGTCCATCCGCCAGCTTGGGGGAGAAAAGCTCCTGCTCCGTTTGGATGCTCCACTCGTCCGAGTTCCAAAGGTGGACATACAATTCACCGCCGTCATCCACGGAAATTTCCCGCTGCTCAAAGCCCTCGCCCCAGCCGTCCGACGCCTGCCCGGTGAGGTACTCCTTTAAGGTTTCCAGTTCTGTGTCCGATAATTCCCCGGCAACGCGGCATTCCGCCACGCCCCAGAGCTGGCGATCACGCTCCTCCACGGTGAAGACGGCGGTGCGCACCTTGGTATTGACGCTGTCGACTTCATCATACCAATGCATGAGCCCTCGCTCCGCCTCCTCCGGCATCCGGTTTTTCACCAGCGCCGCCGTGATCTGATCCTGGTAGCCGCGCAGCTCACGGCCCTCAAGCAATGTGCTACTATCGTCAAATTCGCCATACTCGTTTCGCTCGTAGAGATCGGCGGTCAGGGGCATATACAGCTTGAGGGTGGTCAGCTTGGGCGGCAGCACCGTGAAGCTGTCCTCGCCGGGAATAAGTGCCAGTGACCTGCCGTTATCCCACTTCATGTGGAGCTGTCCCGCATCGTCCACGAAGTCCACTTCACCCTCGGTGCCGGGAAGAACGGGCGCGTAGGGATCGTCCATCGAATTGAGCCGGATGCGGGTGCCGGGGGGATATTGCTCCTTGATAAAATTCACCATTTTTCTGTCCATCATCGTTTCCTCCATGTTTTGCTCTCTGTCGTAAAACTCCAGCTCGTAGATCACGCCGCGATCTTGCTTTCGAGTATCCTTCACCTTGACCGTCGTACCATCAAAGATGTAATTGCCGGCTTTCCCAAAATCGGTGTAGAAGCCCTTGCCGTGGTTGCATGTGGAGAAGGGATGCTCCGGCTGATCCTTGATCTTGGAGTAAAAGCCCACCGTCTGCACCGTGGTCACCACACGGGTCAGCCCCACCATATCCGCGTGATTGGCGTGGCTGACGGTCTTAAACTCCACACCGGGGCGGATGAACCGTTTCAGCTCGGCAAGGCTTTTGAACGCGACCGGCTCTCGCTGCTTTTTTGAGGCGTCCATTACATTCCCCCGAAGGTCATGCCCTGTTCGGGTCGAGGCTCGTGATCCTCCTGCCGGCAAGGGGCTTCCTCGCCATAAAGGTCGAAGATAATGTCATCCACCTGCCTGCGGACGCTGGGATCGTCGGTCAGCACTTCGTAACGGAAGCCTGTGGTGGGACGATACGGAAGTTCTTCTCTCACACACTTGAGAAAGGCTTCGGCATCGGTAAACTCCTGTGCATCGCCATTGGCATAGGTGACGCGGCCCACCAGCGGCTTGTCCTGCGCCATGTTCTGCCGCTGGACATCCAGATCATAGGCCGTACAGTAGCAGTTATAATCTCCAGGGGACGGATTGCAGCGCAGGCAGTACCGGTAATGCGCGGTTTCCACGATGTAGCCGTAGTTTTGTGTCCAGCCGCCGCTGATTTTCCCGCCGTGTTCATAGCAAAAACGCTCCATAGCGAAGCGGTTTTTCAGCACACTCTCCCGCAGCGTGTCCACGACCTCCTGCAGCTCCAGCTTGAATGCGGGGCTGTTCAGCTCCTCCGGGCCACGGGACCACCATGTATGCCAGAACTCGTTTCCGCTGCGTCCGAAGTCCATCCGGACATGTCCAACGGTACCCAGCCGCTTATCTTCTTCGGGGTGCGGGGTATAAAATAAGCCCGCCTCCTCCGGGCGGGCAGGGCGGATATGAAATTTCATGTTCTCTGTGGGATATGAGAGCTGATGCGCCTCGCAGAACTCGCGGAGCGTCATGTTGCCTTCATCGAGAAAACCGAGCTCATCCCGCACATCCAGCCGCCCAGACTTAGGCATGACCAGCTTTTCCGGCATCAGCACCGAGCCTGCGTGGTTGACCACAACATTTTCTTCCATGTAGCACAGCGCACCGGGATCATCGTCAGAGCCGCGAATGTCATAGCAGTACCAGCCCTCCGGCACGGTATCACGGGCGATGCGCCCGTTGGTGAACAACGCGGGCTTATCAAATACTTCAATGTGCTGGAATTCCTCTGTTCTTGCGTTTACAGCCATTTGGGTTTCCTCCCTTTCTTTTTTGGTAACGGCAAACACACTACACATCTGCCGCAAAGTCTACCGAAACATTTGCTGCCCCTGCGTCTGCTCCGGGAAGGGCGGCTCCAAGCGCCGCAGCAGGCCGAACTCTGTTTTTGCCACACAGTCGTTTTCCATGCAGTCCTGACCGTATTTCTCAAAATCCATGTAGCCGTCCAGCTCATAGATGGCCTCATCATCCAGCCCCAGCGTTTCCTGCAATCGCTGCTGACCGTAACCGTAAGCACCCTCCGTGATGCGCTGATAGTTGTCCAGATTTCGCAGGAGCTCACAGGCACGGTGCAGGGTTTCCGGCTTCTCTGCCTCCAGCACGGCGGCGTAGGTCAGAAGCATCCCGTCCTGCTGCCAGATGTCCTCCAAGGATTCGGCAAAATCGTTGTAATCCTCCACGGCAGGGCAATCCGTATCACGAATCAGCTCCCCGATGTAAGGCACCTTGAAGCGAATATCACAGAGCATGGCGTTCGCGAAAACATCAATATCGAGGTAATTTTTCACCGCGTCCAGGTATTCCTCATCAGCGGGGAGGACGAGGGTGTAGTCCGGCTTTCCATTGACGCGCAGCGTCATGCGGAGCATTTCATCCCGATTTTCATTGCGCCAAGGCTCTGCCGGCGAAAGATAGCTGCGGTCGATCCCCATATCCGGTGTCAGCAAGCTGCGGGCGTTGGGAACAAAGGCGCTGTACCGGGCGTAGTTATATCCCTGTGGGTCAGCAAGGAAACCGTCCGTTCCATCCGCGTCGAGGATGAGCAGGCAGTGTCTGGTGTCACCATCGCGCCGGATGGCATTTTTGTTCTCCGCGATGAAATCATAGTCAGCCAGCAGTGCGCGGCTGAACTGCTGGAACCGCTGGCTTGGCAGCTCGATGACCTTATCCACGGCACAGGGGTCTGCCTCACACCCGGTCTGCTTACACTTCAGTTCTGCTTGAATGATCATCGCGAAAGCCCTCCCATCTCCATGTGGTTACTCTGACCACCGTCCATCACTTCTTCCATGCTGATATAGCCCTTATAGGCGATGTAACCCCGGTCAGTGAACATCCCGTCCTCCTCGTTCATGCGCTCTGTGCCGTACTTTTCATAGTCATAAAAAGCATCGAGATTTTCGTCATACTCAAAGCGGCCAGACTGCTGGATCATGTACTTGCCGTATTCCTGCGGCGTATGCGCGCCGGGGGCGAAGTCAAAGAGGTCAAGGCTTTCTGCAAGGTTTTTGATCTGTACCGCGGACTTTGGCTTTGCCAAAATGACCACAGCACCGAGCTTTTCCATATCCGCTTTTGATAATCCATCCGTCGTCTCTGCCAGTTCGTTGAGATCAGAGAGAGTTTCGTACTCCATATCCAGAAGAACATCCACTTCATTGGGGAGCTGGCTGTCCTCCAGCCGCAGGCGGACATCGGCGGGATCTGTGATGCCCCCACGAAGGAGGGCGCGGTCGATCTCCTCCTGGATCATGGGGAGGTACAGCCATGTGATATGCTCCGTATCCTCCGGCTCGGCTTTGGAGGTCACCGCAACGGTGATGACATTCGGCTCATAGTAATAGCAGGGGAAGACGCGGCCGTCGTAGACCTGCTCCAGCTTCATGCCGTTGTCGTAGACTACGCCGTAGGGGGTGATCGTGCCGCCGCCGTTTTCAATGAGCCGCCGCGCGGTTTTCTCGCCGTCCAGCGCGTTCAGCTCATCCACACTCGCGCTGCCGCCGTGCAGGTTCATATAGTGGTCACGGCCAACAGCGGCGAGGTCAGAAAAGTCGGTGATGACCGTGGCCTGCTGGCAGCAGAAGGTCAGGTTGATGAGATCCTTCAGCTCGAAAAGCTCCAACTTGTGAGCCATCGCCTGAAACTGTGCGGCCTCGCCGGTGTCGAAGCTTTCCAGCCGTTTGGCGAGGTAATTCAGCTCCTCCACGTTGACCGTGAGCATTTCCGTGCGCTTGAGCACAGAGGAAAAACTATCAACCGCCACCACCTTGCAGTCCGCCTTGACCGCATCGCCGATCTCCAACGCCTTCAGTAGCTCCATGCAGTATGTGTACTGGTCATGCGGAATGGGGAACGGGATGGTCGCCACACCGTATTCCGGGTGGTTGGGATTACTCAAAACTGCGCTCATCATGATCATTGTCCTCCTTTTTCTCGTTGATCTCGTTCATTCGGCTCCGCAGGCAGGTTCCGTCCGCACCCCAGCAGAGAAAACCGTGGCGGGGGTAAGGGCAGTCCTTGCACTCCGGGGAGCGGCTGCAAACAGGCTCCGGCAGCGGCTCCTGCTGAAAGCCGGGGAAGTGCGGAAGAATGAGTTTGAAGTGGATCGTGCCATGAATTTCCATCATCTTTTCCTCCTAAAATAAAAAATGCCGGACATTTCTGTCCGGCCCGCGTGGATACCTATTTCATTGTCATGCCGCTCTGTTCCGGCGCATCCCGCTGCCGCGGAACATCCGCGGGCAGCAGTCCGCCGACCTGGTTCATGAGCTCCGCCAGTTCCTGATCCCGTCCGAAGGAAAGGCTTTCATCCTGTTCACGGACAAACCTTAGCGCGCGGTAGATCTCCGCAAGCTGCTCCGGCTCAAAAAGGGCGTCTTTTTGAACAAGCCTGCCGCGCACGGTGAAGTCCCGCTTGGCGGCGTCATAGTCATCCTGGAAATAATGTCCGTGATGGACGCCTTTGCGGTCGAAGTCCCACTCCCAGGTCACAAACTGGACGCCGCGTTCGGTGGGGTGGCCCGCCAGCACCGCGTCACCAAAGTCAGCAAGGATGCGGTAGTCACCGGTGAGATCGGTCGCCTTGAGCCGTGGCGCGGTTTCCAGAATCGCCATGTACTCCGAAGTCATTTTGGCGGTGTCGATGACGCTTTGCAGCGCATCCTGCGCCCGAATACTGTCCACGTTCTCTTGCCGGTACAACACGCTGCCCTTGCCGGATACGCGGCAGAGACGCCCTTTTTCCCAGCAGACGGGCAGGTGGTGATCTTCAATCGGTTCTACCGTAAAACCGTTCTGCCGCAGCCGGGTGGCGGTTTCTTCAAGGTAACGGAGCTGCGTGGTTTCGTTCTGATTGTTCATTGTGAAGTCCTCCTCGTAAGCAAAAAAATAGGCCGGAGCATCCTAAAAATGCTCCGGCCGGTTGACGGATTAAGTTGTGAAATGAAAAAGGGCGCCTATTTGATGGCTTCGACGAAACCAACAAACAGACGCCTGAAAGATCGTATGGAATTTTGAGAAAAATTCGCTCTATTCTGCGCCCGCAAAAAGGGCGCTTCTCAGGATTTTACCTTTGAATCTGTGAAAGGGGGAGTTCGAATCTCCCCAGTTACCAAAATAACGCGAAAATATCTTTTTTTCTGAGTGCAGAATTGAAAATAAAAAAGGTGGCAACCCTTTGGTATTCTAAGCGTTTCGCTTAAAATATCCGAATTGTTGCCACCTTATGGAAGGGGCGGTTAAAATCGATATTTTTGATTTCGTCGTCCGAATACCCGCATCGAGCCGTTTTACAGCACAGGGCCCATTGTCTGGGGAACAATCTTGTTTGACTGGCACACATCGAGATTGGGCAGTTCTTTCAGATAGGACTCTACATTTTGATACTGCACGCCCTTTTCGGCCTGCGCTGTTTCACCCCGATATAGCACATACCGTCCCCGAATCGGGCCGAACCGCCGCTCCGTCTGCTGGCACTTTTCTTCATCGAGCAGATGCCGGTATTGTGCTGGGACCTGTTTGCCACTGTGCTTGATCTCAAAGATCTCACAGCTGTTCTCTTTTTCGTTATAGATCACCATGTCAAACTCGCCGGCAGCAAATTGCAGCTTGAATACACGATGGTCTCTGTCAGCTGCCTTCAGGGTTTCCAGCAGCACAATATCCTCCATCATCCGTCCACGGACTTCTTCCAGAATCCGCTCTGTGACCTGCGCCTTTTCCAGCTCACTGTGCGCCGCGAAGGTCTCGTCTTTCATCAGCGCGTGGACAAGGGCCTGTGCCTGGCAATACCGCATCCCCGGCTGGGTGAACAGGATATGCTCCACGGGCTTGGCGTCTGGATCTGCCGTTTCAATGGGGCAGTCCACGATCAGCTCCAGCGCGGCCAAATATTCCTTGATCTCGTTGACATGGGCCTGTGTGATGCCGATAGACTGCTCCTCCCGGTTCCGAATGTCCAGCAGTTCCATCAGCCGGCGGGTGACGGCCTCAGTGTCAATGGTATCCAGCACATCTGTGCGTTTTTGGGGATTGCGTTCTTTCCGCAGATTCGCGGCGGTGAGCCGCAGGTCATGGGAGGTGAAGTCCTCTGTCAGCACCGAAATCAGGAAACGGTGGTTCATGTCCTCGATGATCCGGTTGATGGCACTGGTCAATTCCCCGGCCTCGTATAAGGAGTACAAATGGCGAAAATGCCCGCCGGCCTCATAGCAGGCCAGGGAGTGCTGGATGTTCCGGCAGATCGCCGTGTCGATATAGCGCCGTGTAGACTCGTCATCCCGGAAGGAGGCGTCCTGGGCGTTGGCGTCCGCGTCGTCAAATGCTGTTTCACCGGCCCGCAGCGTCCCGCCATAGCGGATATACTCGTCGATGCTGTTGATCCCCAGCAGCCGGCTGTATTCCCGGTAGGGGATAAAGGTCGTGTGGATGGGCTTGGCCCGGTCGTACAGCTCCTGATCCATGGCCAGCCAGAAGCCCAGAGAGTCGGTACCGGACAGGACAATCTTCATCCCCATGGCGGCAAAGACATCGGAGAAGATGGCGGCGGAATCGATGAAGTCGCGCATCAGCGTAACCTCATCAATGAATACGTACTGGAATCCCGCGTCAAACAGCTTTTTCAGATCCCGGTTCATCATCGCCATATTGTCTGTCCTGCGGGCTTTGAGATAGGCGGCCCGCGAAAGAGCCTCGCTGGTCATCCGTCCGATGGCCTGCCGGAGCATGGTGGTTTTTCCCGTCCGGCGCAGGCCGAAGACCAGGCAGACCCGGTCGCGCCCAGAGCCGTACAGGTAATCCTCCAGCTGTGCAAAGCAGTCCCGCCGCTGCCAGCTCTCTACCCCTTGGAACATGGCGGCCAGCCCTCTGCCGGTAATGACACTGGTTTCAAAGTCCAGCTTCGGCTGGCTCTGTTTCGGCATCTCAGCCTGCAGCTTTTTTAACTCCGCCTGCAGGGATCTCCGCTCCTCAATTTGCTTTTGGAGCGGTTCCAGCTCTCCATCCCGCAGATACCGGCTGCGTTTTTTCCCGGCCTCTGTCCACTGGTGGTAATAGCGGGCCTTGCCATTGATGTTTTTCTTTGAGATATATCCAATGGGCAGCCCATTGATCTGCCGCTCTAACGCTTGGATGGCGTCCAGCCTCTTTTTTTCGTCCATGCCGCGCCCCCTTTCTCTGTTGATTATTATACCCCATTATAACCTCTTTATCAAGGGGTTATAATGGGGTTATTTCGACCTGTCCGCACTGGCTGGTCCTATCCATCTGGAAGAATGTTGCGGAAGCAGGCGCTCTGAAGTTCCAGCACATCCTCCAAGGGGATGCTCGTCCCATCCGTGAGGACCAGTGCCTGTGCCGCCTCGTCCAGCTTTTTCAGCCGTCCCGTGGCCGTGATATACCGCCCGCCCTCTTTCTTCCCGTCGGGCTGGAACCAGGTCACCGTGATTTCCGGCTGCTCCGAGATCTGCTCCAGCAGCACGGCCTGCCGCCGGTCCAGTTCCGCCCTGGTGTCCTCGTCCAGCTCGATCTTCCGATCCGTCAACCGGGTGGTCTCCGCCAGGGCGGCGGCGTGGCCGGACAGGGCCGCGAAAGGGGAGAACTGTGCCGCCCGGTCATGGAGGGACATCCGGGGGTGCCGCTTAGAGGTGGGATGGGGGAGATTTATGATGTTGTCGTATGGTCCGCTCATGCCTGATGCCCTCCGATGGTCTGGTTCCGCTCCTTGGTAGTGGCGCCCTCCTCCAGGTTCATCCCCTTGAGAATGGCGTTCTTGCCGTACTTCATTTTGATGCCAAGCATGGCCTCCTGAATCTTCCGTTCCCGGGCGTGGTCAGCCTCGTCCTCCGCCTGCTGCCGTTCTTTGGCGGCGTAGTCGGTGAAGAGATCCAGCTGCTCTGCCTCCCCGCCCTTGGGGACGGTGGCCTCGTCCAGCAGCTTGTTGGCGCTGATGCTCAGCCGCCGCACCAGCAGGTTCGGGTCCACGACCCGGTCATAGAGGGTGGTGACGGCTTTCAGCAGGTCATTGGCGGAGGAGGTATAGGGGAAGTTCTCCGTACCAATGGCGTGCTTGGGGATATTCCGGCCGTAGCGGTCGGTGGTGACGGGGCCGTGATACCGGGCAGCGCGGCCGGGGTCGTCCAGGTTCTCCCGGTCGTAGCCCACAGTGAGCACCAGCTGGTTGGTCACCAGCCTCTTGTCCACCAGATCCAGGGCCAGGACATCCGCCATCTCCCGCACCACCAGCCGGGCCTTTTCAAAGGTATAGGGGCACTGGAGCACTTGGGCGGAGACGATGCTCTTGTGCTCCGGCTTGTAGGCTTTCGCGTCCGCGATGGTACAGGGTTCCCAACCCCAGGCGTGGTCGATGAGCAGCTCCGCGTTGACACCAAAGAGCTTATAAAGCAGTTCCTCATTGTGGTAGTCCGTAGGCTTGCCAATGGAGCACCGTGCGATATCCCCCATGGTGTAGAGGCCGTGGGCCTCCAGCTTGGCGGCATAGCCCTTGCCCACCCGCCAGAAGTCGGTGAGAGGCCGGTGGGTCCACAGGAGCCGCCGGTAGGTCATCTCGTTGAGCTTGGCGATCCGCACCCCGTCCTTGTCCGCGTGGACGTGCTTGGCCACGATGTCCATTGCAATCTTGGCCAGGTACAGGTTAGTGCCCATCCCCGCCGCGGCGGTGATGCCGGTGGTCTTCAGGATATCCAGGATGATGGTCCGGGTCAGCTCCCGCGCTGTCATCTTGTAGGTATCCAGGTAGTTGGTGACATCCATGAATACCTCATCGATGGAATAGGGATAGATGTCCTCCGGCGCCACATACTTGAGGTACACGCTGTAGACGCGAGTACTCCAGTCAATGTAGTGGGCCATCCGGGGCGGGGCTACGATATAGTCGAGAGACAGAGACGGATTTTGCCGCACCTCCGGGTCGTGGGAGGAAGCGCCGGTGAGCTGCCGGCCAGGTGCGCTCCGCTGTCGCTGGGCATTGACCTCCTTGACCCGTTGGACCACCTCAAACAGCCTGGCCCGGCCGGAAATGCCGTAAGCCTTCAGGGAAGGGGTGACCGCCAGGCAGATGGTCTTTTCGGTGCGACTCAGATCCGCTACCACAAGGTTGGTGGTCATGGGGTCCAGCCCACGCTCGATGCACTCCACACTCGCGTAAAACGATTTCAGGTCACAGCAAATGCAGGTCCGCTCCTTCATGCTCCGGTCACCCCTTTCCTAAACAGAGCAGATATGATATTTCAGTTTGTATTCAGTCGTTGTCCCGCTCTTTTTCTTCCAATTTGATCCCATACTGAGCCAACAGCTTCCGCGCTTCGGCTTCCCCCTCTGGTGTGATGAGGGCAGGGTAGGTTCGCCCGGCAGCGTTGATCAGCCCCTCCTCTGACAGTTTATCCAGCAGGCTGTGTTCATAGCCCTTCCAGCACCGGCGGACAAGTGGATACTTTTCCAGGTCCCTTTTCTTGACCGCCCGCAGCCCTGGCGCATCCCGCTCCTCCCAGGAGGTGAGATACATCAGCATGAGGGTCAGCTCCCGAATGGCTTTCTTTTGCTTTTCCGACATTCCGGCCGTCCTCCAATCTTTTTTCTTTGGTACCATCATATCACAGGACGAGCCGTCCGTCTATTCCGCAATTCCTTCCGGTTTTACAAGCAGGAGCGGCCCGAAGGCCGCTCCGCCGCATGGGGCGCCTACTCCAGTTGAGAGATCTGTTCCCACTGGAGGATGTATTTTTCATCAATGATCCGGTTGTCATGGTAGTGGCCGAAAAACCAGTAGGCAAATTTGCATCGCTGGCTGATTGTTTCAAGGAAGTCCGTCAGTTCATCCGTTCCATAGGAAGGGTTGACTTTTCTCACTACACTGCTGGGAGCGCAATGGGTCAGGATACAGTCCACCGTCCAGTTGACCCGGTCCAGGTTTGCCAGGGCCTCTTGGTATTCCTCCGGGCTGGGCATCTCCTCAGCCCACCAGCTCACACCCTTGACCCGGAACATGGCCCGCATCCGGCGCATCAGCCAATACTGGCGCTCGAAATCCGGAGCGGCGGGATCGAGGATGCCATCCTGAATATCGTGGGAGGCCGCGCCGCCCATGGTAAACCAGGTGAGGCCGCCGAAGTGGAAGACCTGTCCCCGCATAAGGTGCAGGACATGATCCCGCGCCGCATGGACCCGCCCGCCGTTCCACTCCTTTTCCGGAAGAGCGTCCAACAGGCCAAAATTCTCATGGTTCCCGTCCACGAACAGGGTGGTAAAGGGCTTTTCCTCCAGCCAGTCCAGCCAGTGCTGGTCTTTCTGGCCTCCGTCCCACAAGCCTCCGAAATCGCCTGTGATGATGACATAGTCCTCTCGGCTCATCTCTTTCTGCTGGGGGAAGTATTTGCTTCCAAAGCGTTGGAAGCCGCCGTGAGTATCTCCTGTGATATAAATCGCCATTCTGTCACACCTCATGTCTACAGGGTCATTTGCTGCTGCCCTGGCAGCGGGGAACGGATCTCCGCATCGGTTGCCGTGCGGATTCCGGGGCCGTTTCTGGTTTCTGCCGTCACCAGCCGGCCCTTCTGAACAAGCTGTTCCATCAGTTTCCCAACGAATTGATTTGCAAGATTGTGTTTGCCGTCCTTATCGCAGAGCCTGCGCACAGAGAACCTTTGAGCAACATTCAAAGCGACCGGGCCCGCGACATACAGGTTCTTGCGTTTTGTCCGGCACTGTTCCAGGATCGTCTGCGTAATCTCCTCGCGCTTGCTTTCCAACTGGCCCAGATATTCTTCATCGGTGAGTTCCCAGTACCGCTCATAGCAGTCAACGCCATAGCACTGGAAGGTTTCCGCCTCTTTCATCAATGCTTGGAGCGCGGGGATTTCGTTCACCTCTATGATACCACTAAAATTCATCGGGTGCAGGTATAGATCCTGCTGGCCTTTCGTGACGGTATCAGATGTACTGTCTCCGTCGGGATGCAGATCCCAGCCCGCACTCTGGAACAGGCGGCGAGTTTCCTCTCGAAACTCAGTCGCGTCACTCTCGTCCGGCCAGCTGGAATCGAACTGATAGCGGCTGTGAATCCGGAAATATGTTTTTCTGTATTCCATAATACCTCCGCCTCCTCATTTTTGCTGGGTGATCTCCGTCCCGTCCTTGAACCGGACAAGGAGGTTCTCCTTGTCCAGCACCTTGATATTGCTGATGAGCTGGCGCACGGTCAGCTCATCGAAGGCACTGATCACGCCGGTTGCGCCATCCACCTCCTTGCTGAGCTCCTCCAGCCGATGTTCGAATACCGGGGCAGTCTGCTGGGTACGCTCCAGCTCCGCTTTCTTCGCCATCAGGCTGGTTTTGGCCATGTTTACCTGCTGGAGCTCCTCATCATAGTCGGTGCAGTCCGGCCCGGCGCCCACAATCAGCTGGAAGATCTCCAGCTGGCGTTCCTGCAGGCCGCGTATCCGCGCCTCCACCGCCGGCAGAGTCAGTTCCTGTTCCTCCCAGGCGAGGGCGGCGGCAATGCTGGCTTTCAGTTCGTCCTTGGCCAGCTGTGTTTGAAACAGCTCGTTCATGGCCCCGATCACCGCGGCGTGAAGATCCTGCTCGTCCCAGGTGGGCGATTTCTTGCAGAGCTTTTTTCCATGCTCCAGCCGGTTCTGGCACCGCCACACCACCCGCTTGGCGCCTTTCTGTGTCCAGATCACCCGCCGATAGGGGCTGCCGCATTCTCCGCAGACCAGCAGTTCACTGAGAACATATTTGCCGCAGTATTTACCCAGCTCCGTCTTGGTTTTTGACGATGTCTTTCGGATGCTGGAGCGCCGGGCAATTTCCTCCTGCACCTTCTGAAAGGTTTCCCTGTCAATGATGGCCGGATGGCAGTCGTGTACATAATATTTCGGCAGCTCACCGTTGTTGACCCGCTTTTCTTTGCTGAACAGGTCCGCGATGTAGGTCTTTTGAAGCAGGGCGTCTCCAATATATTTCTCGTTGCAGAGCATCTTCTGGATGACGCTGTCATGCCAGATTTCTTTGCCGGTAGCGGTTTTGATCCCGTCCGCCATCAGGTCGGTGACGATCTGGCGGACGCTATGGCCCAGCAGATACCGGGAAAAAATCCGGCGCACCACCGCAGCCTGCTCCGGATCGATTTCCGGCCGGCCGTCCGCTCCCCTCCGGTAGCCGAGGAAGCCTTTGTAGTTGTAGTAGACCTTCCCGTCCTGGAAGTTCTTGCGGTGGCCCCACTTCACATTCCCGCTGAGGGATTCGCTCTCCGCCTGGGCCTGGCTCATCATAAAGGTGAGAATCATCTCATTGTCCATATAGAGCGTGTTCACATTTTCCTTTTCAAAGTACACGCCTACACCGTATTGTTTCAGGCGGCGCACATAGTTCAGCCCGTCCAGTGTGTTGCGGCAGAACCGGGACACCGACTTGGTGATGACCAGATCGATCTTCCCCTTTTGGCAGTCCCGTACCATCTTCAGGAAGTCCTTGCGCTTCCGGGCCGAGGTGCCGGTGATCCCCTCATCCGCATACAGGCGCACCATGGTCCAGTCCGGATTGGAGTTGATCTTGTCGGTATAGTATTCGATCTGCGCCTCATAGCTGGATAGCTGCTCCTCCTTGTCGGTGGACACCCGGCAGTAGGGGGCCACCCGCAGATGTTTTTTGCGGATATCACGCTCCGCCAGCTGGGGATCACAGGGGATTATAGTTACCTTTTTGGGCGCTGCCGCCTGTACAGCCGCGTTCATACCGCCAGCTCCTCTCTATGTTGAATCTTCAATACGGGCATCGGTGCCAGCTCTATGCCGCCTTGTCCCATACGGATATGGCTGGCGGCCGCTTCGCAAAATGCCCATAGGGTTTCTTCATCCTCCGGGTTCTCGCGCACCTGCCGGACGAGATCCCTCAGCCGCTGGCAGGGGCCGGGGTCCGGCATTTCATTGTAACGCTCGGTAGCCGCGCCGAGGATAAGGGCTTTCACATATTCGTGGTTGGCGTCCGCCCGATTGAAGCACAGGTTCAGTTCATTCTGGATGCGGATGCTGTCCAGGGAGGGGGTGGGCGGAGCCGTTTCCCTGATCTCTTCCACAGCCAGAGCCAGCAGGCGGAGTTTCTTTCGCACCCGCGCCAGCAGTTCCTCGTCTGCAATGTACAGGCTGTGCCCGCATTCCGGGTTCTGGCAGTGCCAGCGGGGGCGGCCTTGGCGCCTGGTGTCCCGCGTCATGGGGGAGCCGCATATCGCGCACACTGCCCGCCCGCGCACCGGAGCCAGCTGTTTTGGGCAGGGGGCATAGGTAGTCTGGTCACCGCGCCGCAGCTGGACGGCAAGGAAATCGGCATCGGAAATCAATCGGGGGCATACATCGCCGCCCAGGTATTTGGGATTTTCCAAGATGCGTTTTACCATGTGCTTGTTCCACCGCGGTGTGTGCTGATGATAACGGATGCCCTGCCGCTCCATCTCCGCGGCGATTTGGCTGTAGGACGCGCCCAGCAGATAGCGGGAAAAGATGTCCTGGACCGCTTTTTCTTCCTCAGTCTGACGGATGATTTCTCCGTTTTGAATCGAGTAACCGAACGGAATTTTTCTCTGCCAAGCCATTTACCGCACCGCCCTTTCCACTTTTTCCGTCAGCTCCAGGCCATTGTGGAGCTGGAACCTCACCTGCTCTGCTGATACGATTATGATTCGCTGGATGAGCTCCTCGAAGGCACCGGCGTCCACCTGGTCCATCCGCTCAGGGATCTCCTCCAGATACACCAGCATCTGCTCTGTGGCTTGGATCTGGCGGTCTTCTCCTGTGGAATCGAGGATGCGGCGCCGCAGTTTGCGCAGATCCCGCAGTTTCCGGCCGATCTCGTCCGTCTGGGATAAATAGAGAGCAGAATCCACGTATCCTTTCGACTTCAGCCGTACAAGGACGAGATTCTGCTCTGTGAGATGGGATATTTCTTTGTCAATATCGCTGATTCTGCGGTTGGAGCGGAGCTCCCGTTCCCGCAGCTCCCGCAGCTGCCCCAGAACCGGCCGCAGGATGCGGCCGCTGCCCTGCTTCAGCTTCCGGCAGAGACGGAGGACCGCCTGTTCGATCTCCGTTTCCGGAATTTGTGGGATCGGGCAGTCAGCCTTGGACTTGTCATGCCGGTGGCAGACCCAATACCGCTTTCCACTGGAGATCTTTTGGCGGCACATGGAGCCGCACTCCCCACAGAAAATGTGGCCGCTGTACACAGATTCCCGCGGTTTTGCACCTGCTGTAAACTGTTCCCTGCGGGATGCCATCAGCTCCTGTACCCGTTGGAACTCCTCCCGGCTGACGATGGCAGGGTGGCAGTTCTCCGCAAAGTATTGCGGTTTCTCTCCATGATTGCGCACCTGCCGGAAGGGGATGGTATCGGTGGCATAGCTCTTTTGCCAGATCATATCCCCGGTGTAGGAGATGTTGGTCAGGATGTAGTGTACTGTGGACGGATGCCATTTCTGTCGTCCCCGGCCCCGCTCTGTTCCGAGCCGGTTCAGCTCTCTGGCAATGTCTTCTTTGCCCTGGCCCCTCAGATAGGCGCTGTAAATCATGCGGACCACCTCAGCCTCCTCGGGGATGATCTCCAGATCACGGCCTGCCAGCCGGTAGCCATAGGGCGCTGTGGGCGGGACGAACAGCCCCTTTTCCATCCGCATCCGCACGCTGGTGCGCATATTGCCGGAGTGGTTGGTGGATTCCATCTGGGCGAAAGCCCCGTAGATCTGCGCGACCTGTTCCGAGGTCATTTTCCCCGTATCAATATTTTCCTTTTCGAAGTAGATGCTGATCCCAAGGCGGAGCAGCTCCCGCACGAATTGAATGTACTCCTTGGTGTTGCGGGCAAACCGGGAGATGGATTTGACCAATACCCGGTCGATCTTTCCCGCCCTGCAGTCCTCCATCATTCGGTTGAAGTCATCCCGCCTGCGGGCCTCCAGACCGGTGATCCCCTCGTCCGCGTAGATGTCCACCATCTCCCAGTCCTCTTTCGAGGCGATGTACTTGCTGTAAAAATCGACCTGGGCAATGTAGGAGTTGATCTGGTCATCGGAGTCGCTGCTGACTCTCGCGTAGGCGGCCACCCGCAATTTGGCCCGTTCCGGTGCGCGTGGGTCGATCACGGTAATCCGTGGAGCGCCCGCGGCTGCTGTGTTTGCCGTTGTCATATCTTTTTTGACCTCCTTTCAGCGACACACAATACCATGTTCTTCTCCCAATAGCTATCACCAAACCCAACGAAGACGCGGGGGGAAATTTGGGCAACCAGTTCAGTTTTCTGGCGGCGGTTCAGGCGAACAGCAGAGTGGGGCGGAGCCTCCGTTCCAATTCCCGGCGGGCCGCCTCCTGCTCTGCGGCGCTCAGTCTTCCGTCCGCTGTGAGACGCTCCAGCATCTTCAGGGCGGAAAGGAATATGAGGTTATCGGTCAGTTCTTTTTTTGTCATTCTAAAAGCCCTCCTTGATAGGATGGGCCGCCCACCGGAGCCGATGGACGGCACGGTGCTGTGTTCTGATGGCTTGCCAGATGGATTGTGCCATGCGGGTGCTTTTTCTGTCTTGCCGCGACGCCTATTCCAGAGTGGGTCCACGATAAGCGTCAGCCAGACCAACGCTGACCTTCAGCGCGTGATCAAACTGTTCCAGTTCTTCTCCGCTCAGCCTGCCGATCCTGCCCCGCAGTCTGGAGCGGTCCAGGGTGCGCAGCTGCTCCAGCAGGACGATGGAGCCGGGGCGCAGGGCCGCGTGTTGTCCGTCTATCCGCGCATGGGTGGGAAGCCTTGCCTTTCCCGCCCGGCTGGTAATGGGCGCCGCGATCACTGTGGGGCTGTGGCGGTTGCCCACGTCGTTCTGCACAATGACCACAGGGCGGACGCCGCCCTGTTCAGAGCCAACTACCGGCCGCAGGTCAGCATAGTAAATGTCGCCGCGGCTGATTTCCTGTCTGCAATATATTTTCATGGAATACACCTCCTTGTATCTTGGGCTTAATATCACAAAAATAGGGACCGCTTCCGCATCTCCCGCACTTGGTTGGAATGGCTGCTCGTATGGCATGTTCCGGTCAGTAAACGGGTTTTAGACAGAAGCGATCCCCATTGCTTCTGATATTAAGACTTCACATTTGTGTTGTCTTCTTCTGCGCTCGTATTCGACACTACTCCCCCAAGCGCGGAGCCAGCGCATACAGCGCCAACTCATAGGGCGATCTGTCTGAACCACGGCTGGCTTCACCGCGTCATGGGAGTCTCACCCCCGGCAGGATCTCTGTCGGCCGCCCTCCTTGCGTGGTCCCCATTCCGGTGGGGGCTGGGACTGGACGGAAGTATCATTGTCCCTGACGGAGTCATTGCGATACAGCTTGCCATCGGCTGTTTTGTGGACGGATGGACCCGCTTGGCACCTTATTTGGCCGTCGTTGATAGAGGGATAATCCGGCAGGCTGGCACAACCGAACAAAAATGTATAGGTGACCTCGTTTGCAGCCTGTACCAGAACCTCTACAGGTGGTCTTGGCGCATCCTCCAGCGTCGCTTGCCCCTTTTCAGAAGAGGCCCCGTCAGGAAGGTATTCAGACAATCGGATGTTCAATTTTCAAGGTGCTTGATGAGGTAGCTTATACCCCCTCACTTTCTTTCCCGTTGAAAAAGGGAATCCACAAAAACAAAATTTACTTTTTCAGAAATTTTTTGATTTTCCCTAAGATATTTCGTTCCCGATAGCTTACCGCCTGCTGTGAAAGTCCAAGCAGTTCTGCGACTTGTGATTGTGAGCATTCTTGCCAAAAACGAAGGAGGATGAGCTGACGCTCATCCTCCTTCAGCAGTGCTACTGCCTGTCTGAGAAGTTCGTTCTCAATGCTTCTCATAAGATGCTCCTCTGGAGTAGGATCTTCATTTGAAAACTGCCGCTTCTCATCTTCGACCAGGCGTTCATAGGAATCTTCCCGGCCAGGAATGAAATGTGCAGTTTTTGTTTCTGGGTCATAGACAAAGCGCTCCTGCTTCAGATCCACTTCCTGGTATTCTTCTTTTCGATCCCCTTTTCGAAGTACACTGAGAACTTCTGGCGGAATTTCAATGCCTGGATATAATTTTTCATAATTAATATGGTATTTATCTCGCCTTGCCATTTGCCTTTCCTCCAAATTTCAAGATTTTGATAGCGAATCAAAATCTTGAAATCAGGGGTACTTGGCGATATAAGCCTCCCAGCCCATGCCGGCCCTCCCAGTGCCGGGCAGAAAAATAGCCGGGGACGCATTTCTGCATCCCCGGCCGATCCCCGCCGCCATATTGCGGCAGGAATACAGCGGGCCGGGACACTTTACAGCGTCCCGGCCCTTGTCAGCTGGTCCTATTCATTTTTGCGCATACCTGCCACTGTACTGAGTATAGCAGAGGCAAAGTCGGAAGGGAGTAGGGATTTCGTCGGTTTTTCATCGGGAATCAGTCGGGATAAAGTCGGGGCAGCTCCAATTCTTCCTGAAGTTCCGGCACAGCATAACCAAAAAGGCAGAGGGACAATAAGAAGATCGCCTCGCGCTTCCGGTCATAGAATACGCTTCGCTCCATATTCAACTCATCCAGCAGTTCCTTTTCTGTGCTGTTGAAACGGTGGATAAATTGTTTGGTCAAGATCTCATAGTAAAGTTCCCCCCGGTCAGGGTATCGTTTCAAGCGGAGAAGGGCACGGTCGATCACATCCACCAGCATCCGGTTTTCCATCACGCAGCAGACCCGTTCCTCAAACTCCTGCAGATCCATATCCGGGGCGAAGCTTTGCAGATAGATAAGCCCGGTATCAGCGTCCTGAGCGCCCAGCTCCCAGGCATATTCATGCAGTTCCTCCACCCGCTCACTGAGGACCCACACCACATCCCGGTAGATTTTCAATATCAGCTTTACCCGGTGATAGGCCAGCTGGCTGTCAAATCCAAGGGTCGCCATCTGCCTTTTACATTTCTGCACAGTGGAGCTTTCTTTTCTCATGCCATTCTCCTCCTCCCATGTTCGCTAAACTGCGAACAAAATGCATACAACAAAGCCTGTGAACATTGGTGCGGCCGCGCCCCTCTCTTAGGAGAAGGGCTTGCCGTACCAAACTTATATGAGATTGCGTGTTTCCAACCGAATACGCATGGCCTGCTTGGAGACTTGGAAGATCTGAGCCATTTCCGCAACCAGCTGCTCATTGCTCCTGCCTGCACGCAAACGGTAAAAACTTCTTTTGATTTGCGGCAGGGGCATGAGGAGAGCAGTAGCCAAAGCATCCGCCTGCCATTCGACCAGACCGTGGCTTTCATCCAAAGATGTCTTTCCTTCATAGGCAGCCACATCGCCTGTGCCGGAGTACAGCTTCTGGTGCAGGACCCAGTGCCCCAATTCGTGAGCACAGGTGAACCGCAGCCTGCCGAGGAGCCTGTCCACACAAAGCCGCTCCTCCACCAGGATCGTTCCGGCCTTGACTGCAATCAAACGGTAGCGTTTTTCATCTTGGTCGTATAAAATAGCCGCTCCTTCATCAAAAATCGTTTCCCCAAGGATGCTCCCGTTTTTGCGTAGGCAATGATATTCCAGAGTTAGATCAAACTTGGTCTCTATGATAGTTTCAATGGGAACTGCCTGGGGAGGCCCGTCCAACAAAACGGGATCATACTCTTGCAGGATCTTCCGTCCAATGGTTTCAATTGCGTCCAATCGATACTTTGGTACAGACAAGAAAATCCCCCCTTAGTTCTGGCGGTTCTGCAGCATTTCCATAAATGCCTTCCATTCCTCATCGGTAGCATCTACTTCCTTTGCCACTCTCAATGCTGCGCGGACGATGTCATGCTGGCGGATATAGTCAGGCAGGTCGGCCGGAACCGTCTGCCTGGAATCTGCGGCCAGATCAAGCAGCATTTCATGCTCCTGCTTATCCAATTCCAGAAAAGAAGAGATCCGCTCTACAAACGCTCCCTCTGGCGCTGGCCGGCGACCCTGCTCAATATCACACAGGTACCCATTGGAGATACCGAGGTGTTTCGCGGTATCCCGGAGATTTAATTTGGCCTCTTTGCGCCGTGTGCTGATGAAAGCTCCAAAGGTCACTGGTCTCCCTCCTTCATAGAGTTTCGCTGGCTTGCGAACATCTTGTTTATATTATAACTGGCACATCCGTTCGATACAAGGGCAAAAAAGAAAGCAGGGGCCAGGTGTTAAAATTCCATAACACCTGGTCCCTGTTTTAGAGAAACCTGTGGGCGATCCGCTTCATTTCTTCTACACACTCTTGGGGTGCTATAATCTGAATCCCGCCCATAAATTTGAATACCCAGCCGTAAAAGGTGCCGCTTGGGTCGACTTCAATGTTTGCCGTAAAGTGTTCCTCGTCATATGTACGGGTTGGCACAGCTTCTCCATAATGGTCTATAATGGTTTTCATCAGCTTGTTCTCACAGAGCAGTTCAACGGAAATTGTGCGGTCAGCAGCAAACATATCAACGATCTTGTTGGTGTAGCCCGCCACATCAAAGTCTTCATCGGGTGTAAAGCCGGAGGGAAGTATCTTGATCCCCGACAGGCGGTCTACTCGGAAGTGGGCCATCCGCTGGTGTTTGTGAGAAAAGCCGATCAGGTAATAGTGGTCATTCTTCCATTCCAAAGCGTAAGGGTCCAGTTTATAGAGGTAACCGCCATGCTTGAGAACTCGTTTTTTCTCTGGCGTATATTCATAATACTGGAACTGGATCTGTCGCTTCTCCAAGATCGCCGTTTGGATGGCATCAATGATGTAATAGACTTGCTCATTGTCCGGTTTCACCCGGCTGGACAGGCTGGCGAGCTGCCGAAGCTGCTCTGCCTGATGTGTGTTGGTCAGACGGCATAATTTCTGTACCAGTTCCTCGGATTTCTTGGCAGAAATGATCTTCGAGGATGCTACTGCGTCTGTCAGCATTTTCAGTTCTGGATACTCAAACAGGCGGCTTCCCATAAAATATTGGTTTTGGGTACTCTTGGCCACCACAATATCAATTCCTGCATCGATCAGCGCATTGGTATCCGCGTAAACAGTCTGCCGCACTGCCTGAATTCCTTTTCCATTCAGATGGGCAATGATGTCAGATACTGTGGCAGGATGGTTTTCATCGGTCCGCTCATAGAGAAACCGGAGTAATTCCAGTATCCTCATATTTGTTGAATTCTGCATACTTCACCTCCTCGATTCTTAAAATGGCCTATTTTGTATGGTGTCCGGCCCCAAAGACCAGCAGCAGGGTAGCAGCACAGAGAAGCAGGCCCATCCAATTCCGGTCTACGATCAGCTTGATTACCGCCACAAGCAGCAGTCCGCCCACCAGGAGCACAACGCCGTTCATTCAGCGTCCTCCCGAGGCATAGTTCCCCATGTGGATGTCCAGCACCCCTCTGGGCGGCTGGATCAGGGCGTCCTCATACTGGCACTTCCACTGGAGCTCCCGGCTCATCTGTCCATTCTCCACACCATCTACGGTTTCCCCATCCTGAATGGGGTTATTATGCTCCAGAATATAGGACGCCGCATTATAGGCGTGGTTTACCACCCAGTTGGGGTCCATGCCGTGGAAGTGGTACTGGAGGTCCGGCAAAAACAGGGTGCTCATGCCAACCGTGTCGATGAGCATATCCTCGGTTCCCTCGATGTTGAAGAAGCGCACATTGACGCCAAAGCGGATGAAGCGGTCCGAGCCCTCAATCTGGTGGGAGCGAACATCCTCCGCCAGAAACAGCTTGCCGCAGTTCTGGAAATAGAACGCCTCACAGGTAGGATACAGCTCCGCCAGAGCATCCAAGAAGTCGGCGTCCAGGTTGGCCCGCTCCAGTGCCGGAAGGGCCGCAGCCAGCATATCGGTGGCCACCACCTGATATTTGCACTCCCGGAAGATCCGCTCCCGATCCTCCTGGCAGTCCCACATCTGGCTCATGAGAAACGCGTCAAAGCCCTTGCCTTTGAACTTGTCGCAGCCCGTCACCATCAGCTGCACCGGAACCTTGCCGTCCTTGAACTCCGCAATATGGTCCTGCGCGGCAAAGCCAGCCATTTTCTTATCATAACAGAAGCACTCTGCTGATCCGATGTGTTTCCCCATTGCGGCAGTCATTTTTTCTTTGTCCGGCATTTCCACCGGCTCTTTGAACAGCATCTGAACGAGATAGGGGCCGCCGGGCTGGGGGCCTTTTTTGTCATCCAGGTTTTGGTGAAATACTTTATTGCTCATTTGGTTTCCTCCTTCTTCTCCGGGAACAGCTTCCACCGGAACTCCAGCTCTCTCTGGACAAACTCCTTCGGCAGGCCCCGGGGATTGGCGATGAGATACCATACCCGAAAGGTGCGCTTCTTCGGATCTGTCTCCTGCCGGTAGAGCTGATAGCCCGCCTCATCCTCCTGTGTCCACTGTCCTGTCTGCCGCTTGGCCTGCACAAATGGTTCCACCACCTTGTCCAGTTCCTCTTTGGTGCGGCTTGAGGCCCAGGCTTGATCCACATCATTGGCGTGGGAGAGGTGGAACAACATCGAACCCATCCAGTTCTTTGCCTTGTGCTCCGGTGTTCCGCGTAATTCCGATTGACGGCGGTACTCCGCCAGCTGCTCTGGTGTTCCGTACCGTTCCACCATCTGCTCATCCACATGAATGCACCAGCTGTAATCCTCCGGCTGGATAAAGGGGGCGCAGACCGGCTGGAGCGCCTCTGCTGGGTCCACCTCAAAATGGTCGATAAAGTCAAGGTAGTGGGCTTGGATCAGGGGCAGAAAGGTGTCCAGCAGCCCGGTGTTCAGCCGCAGGTCCTCTGTCAGCATCTGAAAGAATGAACCGCCTGTTGTCGGTTCTATTTTGAAAGAGTAGAGCCGGTCATCTCCCTGCTTTATGATACAGGTGAAGCCCACCTCCACATTTCCATGGCCAATTTCGTAGTCTATGTAGTTGTAGCGCCTCCGGTCAAACCATATCTGATAGGTCAGCCCGTTTTTCATTTTCTTTTTGAAGTCGCCTTTTTTCAGCCGCTTCCAGCCCTTTTCCTCCAGGCCCAGGCCATTCCACAGGTAGTCCAGGGCCTCCTGAAATAGATCTACTGGGCGCTTTTGCTCCACGGTCTCCACCTCCTGGCGAATCCTCTTTAATAGTCAAGCAGGATGGGCACCTGCTGTTCCTCTGCAAATCGCATGGCCCGCCAGAACATGGAGAAGGCAAACTTGGCCAGGGATTGGGTGTCATACTGGGTGTGTTCCGGGATGTCCGCCTTGCTGTACTGTCCGTCCGGGCCTACGGTCCCGTCTACCGGGTACCCTTCCGTATCCGCCCAACCAAGGATGGTATCCTCATCGGCCTGCCATGCCAGCTGGTTCAGCTTCTCCAGCTCCTTCCGCAGTCCGCCCAGGGTGGCGATCATTGCCTGATCATCGGTGGGCAGAGGTGCCTGAAAGAAGAAGGGGTCCGCCAGAGGCAGCCACCAGGTAGCCCCATGGAACAGGGACCACACCCGCTCCTCGTCCGATGCAAGACGGGCGACCAGGGGATGCTCCCCGAAGCTCCAGTCCTTCTCCACAGTGGAAGGCACCGGCTCATTGTATGTATGGCAGGCAGCCACCAGAAGCATAGCGCCGAAGGCATCCCAATCCGGCTTGTCGGTGTAATAGGGCTTCTCATTATCTTCCGGCCAGGGGGTGTAGGGGGGCTGGCCCGGTTGAGAAATGGCGCTCAAGATCTGATCCCGCCAGTTCTCCACTGCAGCCTGAACCTCAGCTGGGGACATTTCTTCCTCGTTATCAGCAGCTTCTCCATCCGGCGTGATCCGGTTGAAGGCATATCCGTTTTCCTCCGCCCACTGCTGAACAACAGTTTTCCAGTTGTGAGAATAGTACCGGGTCAATGTCCCGGCGTAAATGTCAAGTCCCATAAGTTTTTCTCCTTTTCTGTTTTATCAAAGCCGTTCCAGGGTACAGTCGTGCCCGGAATGGTCTGTATCCAAAATGATTTCCACAAGGGTGTCCATAGTCTCTTTCCCGAGATTACGGACGCTTTTTTCATAGGCCAACCACTGGATGTGGATGGGTCGTCCATACGCATGCCGCCCGAAACCGCCCCGGAGAATATCGTTAAAGGCGTTCAGGTTCCGACCGATCTTCCGGTCCAAACCGAGGGTAAATACCCGCTCCACCTCGTCATAAAAACCGGCCATGTTGGAAAAGCGGCGGCCGTCGATGGTGAACACCTCTCTCATGTCCATATAAAAGGCTCCTTTAAGTGGTATTTCTCCATGATCTTATTTTCCAAGGCTTCATAGGCATCCATATCCTCTGGCTGCGCTGGGATGCCCTTTTGCCAATAACCGTTCCCATAGTAGAAAAACATAGCCCAGTAATACGGCAGGTCATGGCTGAATATCGACACTCCCAAGGCATCGGCCACTGGCGCTGCCAGCGGTGAGCGTTCCACGATCCGGGAGGCTTCCTCATAGGAGATCCCCACCAGTTCCATCAGCAGGTGCTTCACCAGTTCACAGAAGCTGTACTGGTTGAATATGACCTGGCCATCCTCATCTTTGAACACAAGTCCATCTCTCACCATGGTTTTCTCTCCGTTCCTTAACCTGTATCCTTGGCATGGGTATAGTCCCGTCAAGTCATTTCATACAGCAGGGCAGCGTCGCCCTGCACCAGTTCCAGATGGGAGCGCAGCGTTTCCAGTCCGCTTTGTACCGCCTCGGTGGGCAGATCCCAGTCTGGCGCAATTTCGGCGGCCAGTTCCGGGAGGGCCTGCTCCCGCAGAACTGCCAGCAGTTTAGACGCCAGCTCTCCCTCCAGCAGAGCGCAGTCCAGGGTGTCCTCCGTCTGGAGAGCAGGAAAACGGACATCCAGATCCAGCTCGCTCTCACACCAGTCCCAGATGGCCATATAGACCGCGCCGGAGCAGTCGCCGTTGGACAGTTCCTGCCGCTGGCCGTCTTTGAGAAGATAAAAGGACGCGATCTGTGACATGGCAATTCCTCCTGAATGTTATTCTTTATCTATCAGCCCTTCTGCCTGCATCCGGATCACATAGAAGGCCCGCACCCAGTCCAGCTCCTGCTCCATGGATTCCTCCAAAGCCAGCAGGCGGCGCTTTCCCAGCCTTCGATCCAAAAGAGCAAAGATGCGGACAAGAGGATTCTCGCTGACAAGGCTTTTCTCGATGCTCTGGTTGTCAAAGATACCAAACGCCTCATAGAACACCTTTTGGTCAAAGGTGCCCTGCTCCAGCGCAAAGGCATGAGCCTGGTTGATGGCCTCTTTTGCGGAGTCGCAATCTTTCAGCGTTGTGGACCGCAGGTGATGAAATTTCATCCACACATTCTCAAAATAGATGTAGTAGTTGCTCCGCAGTACTTCCACACCGTCCATGCGAATGGCTGCCCGGCCCTCATGGTCAGCACTCTTGCTGTAACTGGTGGCAAAATATTGGATATGGCCCCGGAGCGCCGGGCACAGGTAGTCATTCTCCAATTTGTTCCGGATTCCGCTCCAGGTTGACATAGGTACTTGTCTCCTTTCTGATGCCGTTGCGGGCGTTGCCCTTTCCGCAGAATTTGCCTTTTGTGTTTGAAGCGTTATCCGTTGAATCCGCCGACTTCAATTTTATATTTGCAGTCGACCTCGATACAAACTAAATGTCCCATGAAATAGTCGGGTTCCGCATCCAAATCGATGTAAAAGCCAGTTTCGCTTCCATTTACAAATACCGTTACATTGTTTACAAACAGTGCTTTTACAAACTCATCTTCTGAAATCTTCCCATCCGCTTCCAGCGTTCCATCTTCGATCATTTCATTCACGACGTCTATGCAGTCATCGTTCTCATCCAAAAATGCTCGGATAATGGTATCTTTATGGTCATTGACCCAAGTTACCTTTTCCAAAACGATATCGCCTATATTTCCCTCTGTGCTCTGAAACTCAAGGAGAATTTTAGTCTTTCTATCCCATACGGTCCATTCTCCAACATGAAAGCCGAGTTTGCGGTCAAATACAAATTCTGTATTCCCCAATAAAATTCTATCCGACATTTCGGCGTTTTTCTTCTTTGAAAACATTCCCATATAGCTCTCCTTTACTGTATATTACTGTGCCCGCCAATCCCGATAGCATTTTTCATGGGCGATGTTTTCAGTGCTCATTGAGATACCTCGCCAATTTCTTCTCCAGCAGTTCCGTTATATCATTGCAGAGGCGCTTTACCTTGTCCTGCTCATGGGCGTAGTACCAGATGGTTTCCTCTCCGGGGCGGAGCAGGAGCTGGTCGCCGTCCGCTTCCTTCCAGAACTCGCCCAGCACACAATACCGCTCTCCGTGGATGGTCAGATCAAACAGACCGGATAAATCAATGGTCACGCCTGTGGACGCCTGGATGCCTGCGGTCAGCAGGAAAAACTCCCGCACCTGGGACGGGAGCGTGAAGTCCAGCACGCTTTCTTGATTCCTGATCTGTTCCTCCGCGGCGGCAGGCTGGATCTTATCCGTGGGGTCCAGCACCTTTGCCAATGCCTTGGAAAACTTGGGGTATCGGCCAAATAGTTCTGGGTGGCTGGCCTTGAATTCCTTTTGCTTTTCCCGCTGTACTCGCTCCTGCTCCTTGCAGAAAGCGTCCAGCTCCGCCAGATACCGCTCCTGGTAGAGATTGCTGGCCTCAAACGCTGTGCCGCTCTTTTCCAGAATGGCGATGGCGCCCTTTTGGCTGCCAAATACCGGGACCCACTTAAAACCATGTCGGCAGGGTTTCAGTTTCAGGAATTCACCCCGATTGAGCAGGGTTTCCAACTCCGGCTCGTGCTCGTCCCACCAGTTCCGCCAGGTTTCAGGTGTTTCCCGTCCCTCAGCCAAGTCCAGAAGTTTTGCAGTCAATGATTCTTTGTCCATAGGTGCGATTCTCCCTGATAAATGAAAAACTATAAATCCGTAAGAAAGATTTCTGCAGCTCCCTTTTTCCGCAGTTTATACTTCTGCACCTTGCTCAATGGAATTTCAAACGATGCATCTGTCTTGGGAAATCTGTTGTCTAAGATGTCCTCATATAGGACGGTAATAAATTGATTCCACTTTTGCAGTTTAGTTCTTCTCGCTGATTTTTCCAAGTATTCGTACCCGTCGGCTAAATAGAAAATCTCCAACGCCAATGCCAAATCGCAATCCGGGTCAGCGAGGATTGTTCTTGGGACTTCGAACCCGTCATCCCAGTTATACTCATCAAGTTTATTCTTCAAATCAGCATACGCCATTTCGTCCGCCTCCGTTTCAGAGGGCGCAGGAATAGATGCTCATGGCCCCGTAATCGGTGTGCAGGACAAGTCCGCTCTTGGTAAAGGCAAAATTCACCTGCCGCACCACAAAGGGGTCGTCAATGGTGGCCAGCAGCTGGTCGCTGCCGGTATCCCACAGCTCTATTGGGGAGCTGCCACGATCCTGCTGAACGGCCATCAGGCTACCCCTTGTCCGCACCATACAGGTGTCTGAAAAATTCAGCCCCTGCCGGACAGAAAACGGGAAAGGATTGGCTATCTCCTCTCCGGTCTGGGTCAGATAGAACTTGCCGCCCACCGAGAAGCACTGGTCATCCGGAGAGAAGAAGGGATGCCAGCCCGCATTGGGGATCACTGCTTTTTGGGCGGACTTCAAATCGACCAGCACATACTCCCCCTCGGTGACGCGGTAAGCCGCTTTGCTCTGCCGGGGAGAGAGCATCCCGAAGCAGTAATAGGCAAAATTCGGGTCTTTTGACTTCTTGCATTTTACCGTTTCCCGCCACACCTCTGTGTTGCTACCAAAGTCAAAGACGACAATCTCCTCGCCTGTGTACCACAGGGCCAGGTCGCCGCTGGCATCCAGCATGGTCTTCATGCTGTTTTTCTTGTTGGCAAAGGGCGTGACCTCATGGGTGCGGAGTAAGAACTGCTGGAGAAGATAACTGTTGTTCAGCAGCAGGGTATCATTGGGGCAGAGGACCTGCTCATAGGTCATCCGCTTGGCCCCCAGAGAGACCGTTTCAAGGATCTCCCCGCTGCCATCGAAGTGATAGAGGGTCTCGTCCTCAAAATCTCCGACCACCCTCGTCAGGAAGAAGTCATCCCGTGTGAGGGCGGCAGCCAAGGGCATAAAACCGTTACTGTCCTTACCGACAAACCGATGGCACCGCGCCTGCCCAACAGCGGCATCCGGATTCTGATAGACAAATCCTTTCCGCATCTGGCCCATCATGGCGCTGGCCGCCTTGCTCTTGACCTGGAAGGCGGAGTCGCACAGGATTTCCTTGACCTTTCCGCCATTCAAGCAGGTTCGGATGGTATGTCCGTCAATTTCAATCCGCCACTGCTTATTTGTGGCGGGGTTGAGGAAGGTTTTTTCAATCATGGTTTTGGCCGTTCCTCCTTTCGGATCAGGATGCTTTTTCCCTCGGAGTTGATGCTATAGAGGTCATCCAAATGGATATGGAATCCATCCTCACGAACGGTTTCTGCCATTCCCAAAGCGGCTTTCGCCAACAGGAGCAGCCCCGCCCGGTTTCCCGTTAGCTCCAATTCATTTCCATCGGCATGAGTGGTAAAGGAGAGGTGGGCTTCCGGCTCTACCGGAAGGATGGGCAGTTGTTCATCATTCAGTTGAATGGTCAGTGTTTTGGGTTTCATCGCTTGTATCCCACCTTTTGAAAACTCCTCAATCAAAATCCATCCAAACCAGGTGCTTCCCGCAGTGGAGGCACTGGAACAGATAGCATTGCAAATGCCCGCCATTGACGGATTCCTGAATCATTTCCCTCTGCTCATCGTCCCACATGGGATCGTCCAGCACATCCTCCAGCACACCCAGCGCCCGCAGTTCTCTGGCACCCACATGGCCCAGATAGGCGCAGTAGTCGCCGCAGTGGGCGCGCCAGTATTCCTGCTGCCAACCGGAGTAGCCGGGAGTTCGGTGGATGAGCTCGTCCAACTGGGCTGGATTCTCCACGCCATCGTCCACGGAGCAATCGTCCTGGAAGCTGCCGTCATATTTCCGGGCCGCCTCGCCGCTGGAGATACACTCCGGGCACAGACACTCAATATCCTCCACAGCGTAAAAGGGGCCTGTATAGAAAATATGGGTCGTCTTGCCGCAGCAGTCGCAGGCAACGCCATCCGCGGACTCCTCAAAAGCGCCGGTTTCCAGCGGATTGGGGTGATACCGGAAGGTGGGCAGGCCCAGCTGAGCCTGCCGCTCCTTCTCTTTCTGCTTTTCCTGCGGCGTTTTGGGCTTGGGGAGAGCATAATGATTGCCCCAGTTTTCCGCATATTCCTTCAGCGTGCCCAGCCGCTTGAGTGTCTTTTTATCGGAACGATTTCCGATTTGGCAGAGCAGTTCGTAGGCATCCTTCTTGAAGTCCAGCAGATCATACACATCCACCAGCACTTCCTTGGCCTGTTTGTCTTCCGATAGCTCCAGTTTCTCCTTGAAGGTATAGAGAGCGCGGACACTGTCTGGATTTCCTTTTGTCTCCCGAAACTGCTTTTGGAGTTCAATATATTGCTTCAGGTATTCGTTCATGGTCACAATCTCCCATCAATCCCACCAGAAGTACCAGACGGTGGACTGCCACAGTGCATCTGCCAAGGAGCCAATGCTTCCATCCTCATTCTGATCCAGATCCGGGCAGAAGCCATACAGTTCTACCGCCACATCCATGGCCTTCTCCTTGGGGACGGGGGCCGGAAGCAGGAACTCCAGCTCATCGTGGCTCATGGCGGCAGGAACTGCGCCGTACTGCTCGAACCAGTATTTGGCCGCAGCCATCAGGTCCGGTGTGTCGGGGCAGTCGTTCCAGTTTCCAAAGGGCAGGTAGGCGAAGATCTCCCAGGGATTCTTCACCGGGATCTCGGCCAGGATAAGCGGATAGGTCATCTCCGTATCATCATCCCAGTAGCTGGAGAAGCGGTCGTTTGGTTCTCCGCCTTCCATCTCGCCCAGGATTTCCTCATCCCAGTCCATATCGTCATCCTCGGCTTCTTCCTTGCGCTGGCCGATCAGTGCCTCCAGGACCGCCTTGCTGTCCTTGACAGGTGCAGACAGTATCTTCTTCCGGTAGTCGGCTACCTTGTCCGGGTCGAAAGCATAGTCGTCCTCACCATCACTGTCCGGGTCGGAATTCATAATGAGGCACTCCCACAGGGTTTCGTCATCCGCCTTGATGAGCACTGGCACAAAGCCTTCTTTGACACTTTCCCGTTTGGCATAGCTGTATGCCGACATGATGGGATCATCGTCCTTCATGGAGGGGAAATAGGTGCATTCACAGTCCAGATACTCCATCAACGCCTCAGCCAGTTCGGAGGGTTCCAGCGTGTCCTCGTCGAAGTCCTGTCCCTGCCAGTTGGTGAAGCGTTCCTCGATCACCTTTGCCATGGCCTGGTAGTAGTCCTCGTCAAAGGGGATGAACAGCGGGGCCTTAAACTGGAACTCATCGGAGTAATACTTTTCTGGGCCGAGATATTCCAAGGCATAGTTTTCAATGTCACGAGGGAAATTGGGACTGTCAGGTTCGCCATAGTAGTAAGAAGTAAATGCTCGCCCAATCTTATTGAACATCGGAACCATAATCTGCCCGTTCAGTTTGTCCCGAATAAACGCCCGCAGATCCACGCTGGCAGGGTCGGCTTTGACCTGTTTGGCCACTTCGCCGTATTCGTTCAGAAAGTCCTCGCCCATCAGATCATGCTCTATGCACCAGCGCAGGTAAATGGCAAAGAGGTTATAAGCATTTATGGGGTCAACGGGCAGCCCCTTCTCCTCAATACTCTCGATATGATAGGAGGCATCGTCCATCTCACCGTCAAAATCATCATTGGAAAGGGTGCCACGAGTGATGGCATCCTGACGGTCAGGCTCCACCACAAAGCTGATGCCGTTCATTTTGTCCAGCAGGGCATCCGCGTCATGGGCCAGCTTATATTCCAATTCATCCCGGTAGAGAGGGATCACCTGATAGAAGTTGACCTCCTCGCCACTCGGCAGGATGCAGACCTCGCTGCCATCTTCGGTGTCCTGGGGACCGGTCAGAATGGCGGCGCACAGCTTTGTGCCTTTTGCGAAGTCCTCCTCATTGTCCATGGTATGGCCGAAGCCCAGCCAGGTATCGCTGGCAATGGGAAGGCGGGCCAGGGTTTTCAGCAGGCGGATGGGCCAGTACCACCGCTCATTCTTCAAATCCTCGCGCTTCAACTTCCAGTTTCCCGGCAGTGCGATAGCAAGCTCCGCCCGCTCCAGCTTGTATTCGGCCAGTTCCTCCGGCACATTCATCCGGTGGGCACCCATGCCCATGGTTACCAGGGTGTAGTAGTCCCGATCCCCAGAGGGCGGCACAACGCAGATGTCCACATGGATGTCCGGGGAAGACAGCTCGTGGAACACATTCTCAAACTTGCCGAAATACTGCTGAATGTGAGCCTCGACGGCCTCCATCTCCTCCTCGGTGTAGACCTCGGGAACACCGTTTTGTTCATCCTCGGCCACTTCACCGTCCGGGTCATCGTCATCATCGTCAGGGTCACCGTCCGATGACGCCCAGGAAATTTTCAGGGTCATCTGATCTTCCGGCAGACCGACGCCAGGACTGCGGGTGATGGTGTGCTTATCGTCTGCCGCAAAACCGATGGTCTCCCCATCGTGCAGTTCCACATCATTCTCCAGCACATAGGACACAAGGCTGGCCAAAAAGTCCCGCAGATCGCTCGGCTTGGCATCGGTGCCCAGCACCTCCATCTCGTCTTTGCCGAACACATCCAGGCCGTAGGTGTAGCCATTCATGCCATTCTCATCCTGCCAGAGGCCGAACCAGATCCAGTTGAAGATGGGCAGCTCGTCCTCGCTCATCTGCTCGGCAAAGCCCTCATAGAACCGGGGCTCAAACACCACGCCGCTGGTGTAGATGCCGGTGGCATATTCCTGGCGACAGCAGGCGGCAACCACCTTGGTGAACAGCTTGCCCTTTTCCAGCAAATTCTCCTCTTTACCCAGCACTGCTACCATCAGGTGGGCACGGTGCTTTTTGGCTACCTTGACCGCATCCTCCCACATATAGTTGTTTTCCGCATTGCCCTCGGCCTCGCCTCCGGGGATGGGATAGTTATTCAGGCTGACGGCGGCGAGCATATCGCCTACTTCAAACACCAGCGCGTCATCGTCCTTCTCCTCGCTGGCGTCATATTCATCCACGGCGATGTCCCACTTTTCCTTCATATCCCGGATGAACTGCTCCTTGTCCCATTCTCCCTTGGACAGGAGGACAAAGCCGGTGAAGACGCCTGTGTGGTCGGTTTCCTCCTCGTCGGCGTCATCCTCAAGATCCTCTACATCTTCATCCGGATCATAGAGGGATTCATGCTCCAGTCCGCGGATAAATTCCTCAAAGCTGTCTGCCAGATGGGTGATTTTGTAGTCATTTTCCTGATCCACATGGACCACCGCAGGCTCTCCCTGGGGGCCGCAGGCACGGTAGTCCAGGAAGATCATATCGTGTCCGGCGCTGGGACAGTCGCAGATGGCCACGCCGATGGCAGGATACTCCCACTCATCGATCATAAACTGACTGCCCAGCTCTCCACAGAGAGAGCAGCTCTTTTCCCGTCCGATTCCGAAAATGCCGGTGATGGCCACATGGTCCTCTGCCCAACAGGTAGGCTCATCGCAGGGATAGCAGGTATTCACCGGAATGCCGCCGTTGTGCTGCTTCATCAGCCAGATATAGGCGGCAGGCAGCTTGTAGCCCAGCTCCTCCTCCACGCTGGCGATCAGCTCATCGGAAGGCGGATCACTGACATACTCTTTCAGTGCATACCAATTATCATCCCAGAAGTTGGTGAGGTCAAAGCCCTCAAAGGGGGTATCACCGGGCACGAATTTGGCCTTCTTGTTCCGGCTGCGCCGGCGTTTCCGAATCTCCGCCTTACACTCCTGAATCACCGCCGGGGCATTTTCGTCCTCCGGGTCCAGTTCTGCCCAACGCCGGGCGTAGGGGATGGCCTTTTCCTCCTGCCCATAGAGATACTGATAGCCATAGGCCATCCGCATATTCCACTCCGCCTTGTCCTGGCCCTCTTTCCGGACAGACTCCAGCACATCAATGGCTCGGCGCAGGGCCTTGTCCCCCTTGTAACGGGGCGTGCCCTCGTCATGGTCCCCGATGATGGCGTAGTTCTCCAGTGCACGGGCCAGGGCGTAGGCGGTGCGGTAGTTCCGCCAGTCCTCCGGGATGGCATTCAGTGCCTGGATGCAGCGGGTGTACTCGTCCTCGTCGTTCCACTGCTCCAGCTGAGCGAAGAATGCTTCGGCGTTCTGTTGGGTATAAGGAATATAGTCCATGCCCGTCAGCGTCTCGTCCAACTCGGGAACCTGATCCTCATCGTCCGGTTCCTCCTCGGGCGGCGTTTTCAGATTCACAGTACCTGCTTCTCGACGGAAGGTGTGGAAGCTGGCCCAGGGGATGTCGCTGTCCTCGAAGAACTCCTTGGCCATCTGGAGCGCCGTTTGGATGTCCCAGGCGATGAAGTCCACATAGCCGCAGAAGAGACCGGTGGCTCCGCCGGTGAGGGTGAGCACCTCCGGTCCGTCGCCGGTGGTAAATACTTCTTCCAGCTTGTCCCGGAAGTCGAAGATCTTCTGGGTTCCTTCCTCCTCCCGCAGGGTGTCCAGGGGATAGCAGAAGAAGCCCGCCACCGCGCCGTCGGCATGGAGTGCGTCCATAAAGTCATTGTCGGCATTCAGATAGCCATTGATGAGCGGCACACAGCAGGTGGAGCCGGCCATCACATCCAGCCGCCAGTCAGCGTCCGGGTCTTCATTGGGTTTCATTTCGTAGCCAAGATAGCTCTCCAGATAGGCTTCCGGATCGGTGGAGAGTTCCAGGCCCTGCTCCCGCAGTTTGTCGGGCAGCTGGGACAGGAGGAAGGACGGCTCTGCCTTGGGCTCCTCCAGCACATTGAAGTCATCAATGTACCACATGTGGGAGATCTCGCCCAGCACTTGGTCGGTGAGGGTGGTGAGCATCCACCAGACCCGGCCCTCCGCCTCCCGGAGCATGGGAAGCAGCTTTTCGCAGTAGGCGGAGATGGAGAAGCTGTTTTCACCCTGCTCCTCCAGCCAGATCTGCACATCATCCCCGGAGATGTCCCATCCATCCTCGGTACGCAGACCGATGTTCTGGAGGGGCTGACGGCCCACCAGGATGTTCCAGTGCTCCAGCACCTCCTTGGGGGCGTGCTTCTGGAAGTAGATCAGCTCAAACAGCTTGACCTTGTCACCCTCCGGGGTGAGGATCAACTCATGCTTTTCGCCATTGAAGCCCATCTCGAAGGAGATTTCGTCAAACGCCTGGTTCAAAGCCCCTTCCATTTGGGCTACGAGTTCGGCGCCGCGGGTGTGATCCTTGTCCTCGTCCATCATCTGGCGCAATTCTGCTTCCATCTCGGCAAAGGTTTCCCACCAGTCCTCCGTCCGCTCCCGGAAGCACTCCGAGAATTGCGGCAGAGAAATGCCCCTCTTGCACCCGTCGATCAGCTGCATGGTGTCCTCGTCGTCGGGGCGGGCCTCCAATGCCTTTTCAAAGTAACGAAGAGCCCTGTCCTCCTGATCCAGATAGTAATAGGAATAGCCCATGCGAAAGTTCCAGTAGTAGTCTCCCTCAAAGTATTCCTCATGAGGTTTCAAGAGAGCGATGGCCTTTTTGAGCATAGCTCGGCCTTCCGGCGTTCTGTGATCTGCCTCGTTGTTGTACGCCCTTGCAAGCTGGCTGTCCATTTCCGGAGTGCGCTCCTCAATACTCTCCAGTGCTTCAATGATCTTGTGATGCTCGTTGTTCTCATGCCACTTCTGGCACTGCTTCAAAATATCCATATCCGGGTCCTCCTCGTCCTCATCCGGTTTCCAGTCTTTGATCTGCTGGAACACGCCATTTTCATCCCGCTCAAAGGCGCAGGGGGCGGGGGTGTTCAGCAGAGGGATGATGTCGGGATCGTCGTTGCAGATTGTGTTCAGCTTGTAGATCCCGGCATTGTTGGGGTCGTCCATGTACTCGTCGCTCTCATCGCCGGCGGTGAAGCGCCAGCCGCTGTCCCAGCCGCTGTCCGGCTCCTCCCGGTAGCAGTAGCCGACCTTGCAGCCCTCCACCGTGATGCGGTTGGTGGCAATGCAGCCATCGGCACCCTTCCAGTCAGGGAGCAGAGCTTTTACATCCTCCGCCTTCACATGGTAGTCCCGGTTGCGGCCGGCGGCCTCGTACAGCTCCTTCCGCAGTGCCGCCACATCCCGAGCCATCTCCTGGATCTCCTCGTTGTCCATCATCTCGCTGAGGTCATATTCCATCGGGTTCTGGGCAAAATCCGCCAAGGCCTTGTTCATGGCGTCGTGCTCCTCTGGCGTGGCGGTGATGCGGATGCGGCGGGAGGGGGTGTTGTACTCGTCCAGATCGTGGAGGTTCACACTGCCGCTGACGCTGCACTCCAGTAGGATGGCGGCCAGATCGGTGACCACATCAATGGCGAAGTGAAAGTCCATCTCCACGCCATCCGAGTGGGTAAATTCCAGATACTCCACTGTCTGGCGGAAGTCCCCGTTTTGCTTGTCCAGCCCGATCTTGGCGAAAATTTCGCTGAGTGGGATTTCCTCTTTCCTCTGGTCCTCCAAAAAGGCCACAAGGTTCAGACTGTCATCGGAACCTCCAATAAACTTACCCCAGTATTTGTTGATATACATTCGTCATGCCTCCTTTTATTCCGGCCACTCATCACCGTCACAACGGCAGATGAAGTCATAGTGCAGACTCTCAAAATAGTCGTTGGGATAGGATTCACCGTCCTGATGAAGCTCCAGCCCCTCCAGATCCATCATCTCATTGATATATGCAAGGGTATCGTGAATACCCGCAATATGTTCGTCCTGAAGCATCTCAGCCAGCACACCTTTCTGCTCCGGTGTCAGTGCGGCGAGAAATTCATTTTTCGCCTTGTTGTCCTCTGTCTTGGGGAAACCATCACCCTTGACCCACAGGGCTGTCATGCTGTCTTTCCGCTCCACAAGGCCGTCAATAAATGCTTGATACAGTTCCAGCTCCTTGCTCATAGCAGATCCTCCATTCCCAAGCAATTTACTTTCGGATCAAACTCCCGTCATCAATGAAGGCAGCTTCCCGGATGCGCCGGAGGGATTCCGGTTCCAGCAAAAACTCCCGCAGGTTCGGGTCCTCAAAGAAGGACATGGGGCGCACCTGCGTCGGCCCGGCAACCGCCCACAGCCGCGATGTTGCCAACCGCTCCGCTGTCTGGAGCGCCTTCTCCCGTTCGCCTAAATAGAGATAGCGGGCGATTGCGTCCCGATAGGAGGAGTCAGCCATGGGCACGCCTTGAATCTCCTCAAAGAGATCTACGGCATCCCTGGCGGTTCCGAACATACAGCAGTGGTTATAGAGCTTCCGCCTGGCATCGGGATCGTCTGGCGAGAGCTTCTTATTCTGTTCCACCAGCTTTGCCCAGAGCTGCTCCTTTGTCTGCGGTTCCTCTGGTTCATGGTAGGGGTAGTTCTTGTCGTTGTCCGCAAAGGGCATAAGGCCCCGTTTGAGGTAGTCCATCAGGATGTCACAGAACCGATCCCGCTGGGGGAGGCCGTTCTCAGCCCGGATGTGCGTCTGTTCCTTCGTCAGCGCCTCAATCAGCTCCTGCTCCCGGTGGAGCTGGATGGCGGCCACTGTCATGGCGATCATGTGTTCATCGCTCACATTGCTGTAATACCACTCCTCCAGCCAGGGAAGGATGGTCAGATCCAAAGCCAGCGCCTTTTCATAGTCCAGGTTGAAATAGGCGACCTCCGCCTTGACCGCCGCTACCTGATGGGGGTATTGATCGGCAAAGGATTCCAGCGTGTCCAAGGCTCCTTCTTTGCCATCCATGATCTCATAGCAGACCATGCGGACTTTCTTGGGGAGTTTCACGACATCCATGTTGACGCCTCCTTCAGTCTTTTTTCTGTAAATAGTAGGTTCCACACCGGCCCCACAGCCGGGTGTCCAGGCTTTCCTTCTCCCTCCGGCTACAAATTACTTTCTACAACCATAACGGTGGGATAGGTCAATGTTGTTTCAATCCACCCTCCAAGCGTTTCAGGTAGGTTGCAGGAACCGCCTTTGTCAGCCAGACTCCATTGGCGGACAAATAAAAGAGATATCCGTCCCGGTGCATCTGTCCGGCATCCACCAGATAGATCACAGGTTCTCCATGCCGGCGCCCAACTTTCTCCGCTGTTTCCTGATCCGGTGAAAGATGAACATACAGGCGGCTCTGGGGGAGCAGTCCCTGGGCCTCGATGGAGGCGGCAAACCGCTGGGCCGTCCCGTGGTACAGCGTCTCCGGTGGTTCAGTCACGGGGAGTTCCACATCCACCTGAATGGAGTGGCCCTGGTTGGCCCGGATTTTTGTCCCGTCCTCGCTGAAGGAATACCGCTGTTTTTCATCACTCCGCACGATTTCCTCCAGAATGTCCCGGTTGATGGGGTATTTTCTGCTGATACCCGCCAGCAGCGCATTGACATCCGCCCAGCCGTGGGTATCCAACTTGATCCCAATAACCTCCGGCTTGTGCCGAAGAATCAAGCTGATATACTTGCTGATCCTTGTGAGATCGGGTGTTGTTTCTTTCATAAGTTACCTCTTGAAAATTATCTTTTATGCCATCGTTCCAACATATTGATTTCTTGAAATGGATGCCACAGCAATTCTGCCATTTGTATCGATTCCTGCTGCTCTGACTCCTCAGAAGGATTAGAGCAAGGCGTTAAGTGCAGTACCAATTCTATCTCGGTTTGATTTTGGATGGCAATTTGATGACCATGTGTATCCATTGTCAACACCGTGAATTGCCGCTCATACAAATCCAGGAGAAGCAGAGGACACTCCACTCGATTTTGGCCGGATAAGTACACCTGTGACTTCAAACACACATACCGGCCATTTGCAGAAAACACAGGGGTTTGAGGAGGGAAATGGGCTTTGTACGCGTTCAGTAGCAGGAGGGGATGTTCTCGGCTTTCGAAAACAGCCAGACAGCCTACCTCGTTGCACATACTAACTTCTGCAATGGAATAGATCAAGATGGCATATTTATCAGACGGAGACTGGGTGAGTTGATCATAAACATAGGGAAAACGCTCCCTAATCCTCCAATGAGGCAGGCTTTCAAAGAGATAATTCCAGCCGTTGATGTCCATTGTTTCCCTCTATTCTCTCAAGTCATCTCTACCCGGATAATGGGCCGGTAGAAGTCATAGTCGCCGTTCAGTTCCTTGTCCTCCTGCACTTCCGGCTTGCAGTGGGGCGAACAGGGCAAGAAACCGAGGAAAATTCCAAGTCCGCCGCAGATGCTGCGCCCGCCATCACCGCCGCAGCTGGTAAACTGCTCGGCCTTCACAACCTCCCGCATATATGGGTCATAGGCGATGGACACTCCGAAGAAGTTAGGCTCCTCCATATCGAAGGGCTTGTCCTTATCCTCCGGGCTTTCGAAGTGGTGCAGGTGCATGGAGTAGTCCATTCCATCTCCCCAGGGGAACAGGGTGCGGCACCCGCCGCCGCACAGATAGGCCCACTCGTCTGCCGTAGGCAGTGAGAGCCCCTGCTTTTCCAGCCCGGCAAGGAGTTCATCGTAATCAGTGCGGTTATAGATACAGATCTGAAAGCCCTTTTCCGTCCGCTCAATGCGGGCTGACTGGTGCATAGTAAGGCTGTCAAGGTCACTCCAAGCAAAATCCCGGAACTTCTTCAGCCAGTCAGGGTGGGCGGTCAATCTGGGATCGTCCATTGTGACCGGCTCCCAGCAGAGTTCCTCCAGCTCCCGGCCCACCAGCATAGGGCCAATAGCTGCCTGCCGAACGGGAGCCATGCTCTCCCGGATCATCTCCTCTGGGTCTTGTTCCATCTCCCATTCCTGGAACAGATCGTCCAGTTCCTCCCGGCTATCCTGATCCAGCCCTACGGCAAAGCGGTCCCAGCCCAGGGTGACGGTATCGCCGGGGACAAAGACGAACTCCCGGCCATCTTTCTCAAACACGCCGGTGGTGCAGCTCTGGCCCCAGCGGTCAAAGGTATGTAGACCGAGAAAGGTCATCGTATAACGAGCAGCCAGACTTTCCATCAGCGCCTGCTTCTCGGTGGTTTCCATTTGATTGAATTGGGTGCGAAATAGTCTTTCGTTCATAGCAAGTCCTCCTTCAATCCTTTCTGCGTGTTCCAGCAGATAGCGCCGGCCATCCTGCTTGGCCTGCTCCAAGTATTGTGGAAGCAGGCCGGAATGGATGGCGTCCAGCGAGACCAGAACAGCGATCCGCTGGTATTCCTGTAATTCGAGGGAATAACAGTTCCGCTCCCAGAACAGCGGAGCGAACTGTTCCACACAGTCAGGACGCAGAGCGGGCATCGCCAAAAGCGCTCGACGGCTCACATATTCATTGGGGTCCTTTGCGAAGTCCAGGATCATGTCTTTGACTTCCTGGCTGCATGGACATTCTGGCAGATACGCGGCAAACTGCCACTTGGCCTCACTCTCATTGGAGGCCGCGGCCCTGCGGCAGAGGCGCTCGAACCATTGGGGATGGGAAGTGGTCTCCTGTATAAACCCCTCCGCTTCGTTATCCCTGGCGATCAGATAGACCATCTCATCCAGTAGGACGCTGTCTGCCGTTTCTGCATCCATTTGGGTCAACACATGGCCAAAGGCACTGTAAATGTCATTCCAGTATGGATAATCAACTTCCCACTCACCACCGATCTCCTCGGCGGTTTTGTCTGGATAAGTGGCTTCCTGCCATTGATGGAACTTGATTGCCTGCTCCAGCAGGCGTTCACGAATGCCCTTTGCCATGTGCTCACCTCACAATTTTCCGAAATGGTCCAGATATAAATCCCGCACAGAATAAGGGCCTACAAGGTTCGTTTCCTGTCGGCCATCCCAGGAATACACATGAATTTTGCCCTCGTCCCCAATGTACTGCTGCTCCTCAAAGGATGCGGGGAAGGGGAAGCTATCTACTATGCTCCAGTCGATCTTGGGTTTCAGCCCATCAAACTCCTCGCGCTTGAGCCTTTTGAAGTTAAACACCAGTGCTGCCCCAATCCCATCGAACAGCAAGTCTGCGTATTCTCTGGGGGTGATGCTCTCGCTCACATTGGCGGCATCAACATTCACATCCAGAACCTTGTTACCGCAGTTTGTCCAGATTTTATCGGGAGAGAACCAGGTAGCGCGTTCCTCGGCGTCTGCAAAATCCTCGCGGGGATACCATCCGTTTGCGCTGTCCGGCTTGACGCCTTCCCGAAGCGGCCCGTTGTACGGGGAAAGCGGATAATATCGGTGACGCACCGGATCAAATCGGTGAAACGAAATTTTCAGCAGATATTTGTGCTTTTCGCTGCGCATGAGCTTATGGGGCTTCACGATATGTTCTTCGATCAAGCTCCAAATGTATTCATCCACACGGATGGATACACGGGGGCGGCCGAATAGTGTGATTTTGTTGGTGTCTGTATCCACATTGAGCCAGACGCGATTGATTTCAACCATTGTCATTCCTCGCTTTTCAAAACGCTCCGCTATAAAATCGGCTTTCCCAGATGGCCTCAAATTCCGCCTGCTCTATGATGCAGGCGTGGAATTCCTCGCCCCAGACATGGGCGTTCAATTCCTCCACGGTGGGGATCGGCGTGATCTCGATGACACCGTCGTAAAGGTCAGGGATGTTGTGGGTGCGGCCATCTGCAAAAATGTCGATGGAGCGATGGGCCAGCCGCTCATTTTCGGTATCCACTTCATAGAGGATGACCGATGGTTCACCCTCCGGTGCGTCCTCCCAAAAGAGCTTGATGTATTCGATCTTGCCAAGATAAGTCCGCATCGTTTTTTCATCGGTACAGGCCGCCCGGATCATTTTGGCCAGCATCATCAAATCGTCGATGTATTGGGAGTACACGCAGAACACATCTTCGTCGGAGTCAAAGTGAAACAGATTCTGACCACTATTGTTTTCCTCAAACTCCCGGATCACGCCCTGGACCAGTCGCTCCCAGTCTCCGCTGCTTCCAGTCAGTCCCAGCCGACGGAATTCTTCCGTCCGGAATCCATCGTTGATTTTCAGCAGAAGGGAGATGGCATAGGGGTGGTGGGGAATGAGAAAGAATGGCGCGATCTGCTCCGGCTTCACCCAGATTTTGAAGGGCGGACGCGGATCGGGTATCCAGGGCAGCATCTCCCACTGGTCGTCCGGTCTGTTTCCGTATTGGGAAAAGTCTTTCATGTAATCCCTCGCTTCCCGGCACATCAGCAGCCCAGTTGTCCTCCGTTTACCGGGCGGAAGATCCTTCGGCCCGCCAGCAGTTCCTCCAGCTTTTTGGCCAGCGCCTCCACAATGGCGTGGCAGGAATTCTCAACCCCCACGATCTCCAGCCTTTGCAGCTCGACACAGTGGAGCGTTCCATAGAAGCCCAGCATAAACTCCGTCAATTCAGCAATCATCTGGTAGCCTTCCATGTTGCTCACATCCGTCTGACCCTCTTTTGCGGTCATCAGCCCAATGATCCCCACCGCCACGGTGAAAGCGCCGCAGCAGGAGTGCTCGGTCTGCATCCCAAGGCCCATGACGGAGAACATCTTCCGGGTCTCCTCGGACAAATTCAGGTGGTAATATTCATTGCAGGCCAGGAACATCGCCTCGGCGCAGGTCAGTTCCGTACCGATGTGGTAGTGGTTGACCAGTTCATAGAGTTTCATTGTTGCCATACCATACTCCAATCGCAAAGCATTTCATTCTGTGTCACTCTGCGCAGCTCGTCCCGCACCTCCATCAGCGCAAAGCCCAGCAGGTTTTGTCCCCGCCACTTCATGGGGTCCTGGGCCTCCGGCGAACTGGCCGCGAGGCGGATGCCCCAGATGGCATCGTAGGGGCTGGCCTCCACCAGCACGCTGTCCCCGGTGGAAAGGAGAAACTCCCGCAGTTCGCGGTTCTGGCTGAATTTGTGCCAGTTGCCAAGCAGCACAATGGCGTACTTGAACTTGTCCCATACCTTCTGCTCAAAGCCCCGCACCTTGCGGCCCAGGGCCTTGATCTGCTTTTGGTCGCTGCATTTCAAAATCTGGTCCCGGATCTCTTTGTCGCCGAACAGCTCGGCCTTAGCAGCCATCATATACTGCTCCATGCAGAGGTAGGAGTCAGCCGTCGTATAGAAGTCCTCCATCCACCACTGGCTGAGGCAGCTTTTTGTCAGCTGGCCGTCCTCGGATAGCTGATGGCCCCAGAACAGGCACAGCTCCCGCTTCCGCCCGGCGGCAAACTCCTGCTGGAGCCACTGCCGGGTGTACTTGGGCTGGCCCTCCGGCTGCCACGCATCCACCAAGAAGTCACCATGCTCCAGTACCTCGCTGCTGTCCTCGTCATCCCACCAGCCCTTCCAGGTCACAGGCTCGGGAAAGAGGGTGCGGTATTCCGTCCGCTCCTCCGGGGAGAGGGTGTCCAGCCAATCGCCAAATCGGTCTATGTAATCCTCCCCATAGCCCATGCGCCAGCCAATGGAGTATCGCTCGATCTCCCGGTGGGCCAGCCAAGGGGGAGGCATTATTTTCTTATCTTGTAGTGCCATAGGGTTTGTCCTTTCTACCGTAATTCTTCTTTCACATCCAGCGGAGCGCCGTCCAGGGATGTGATCTGTGCCAGCTCTGCTTCCGTCAGATTTTTCAGGAAAATGCAGTATTCGTCCGGGTGGCCTCCCACAAATTCCATTTTAGGCATCCCGATCTGCTCCGGGTCGGTGATCCACAGGCAAGGCTCTCCCGTCGCCCAAAAGCGCGTCAAGGTAAGAATTTGGCCATTGTAAATTACTGTCTGGTCCATCCTCACCCCTCCTCAAAAATCTCTTAGTTCCTCAAACTTCTCAATCAGGGCATCTTTCTGGAGCGCATCGCCCGGCAGGGCATCCAGAATACCCCGCAGGGCCATGTAGATTTCATCCCGTTCCTCGGTTTCGATAAAGCCCATCTTGTTGAAGGTCTGAGTGTAGGCTGCCACCGCCTCCAGTGCCTGGGCGTCCTCGCCCGGCTCAGCGGCCAGCTTCATCAGCTGGGAACGGGTCTTTCGGTATTGATTGGCTGCCTTTTTCGCAGCAGAAGCAGGGATATGCTCCGCACCGTCCCAGCCCCGGAAGGGATTGTCCAGATTTTGCGCCAGCCACTCCGGTTTCCGGGGTTTGGTGATCCACAGGTCCATTCCCGGCTTGCTTTTCCAGAGCTGCTTTGCCGCTTTTGCCGCCGTCTCCGGCAGGCTGGTCATCCAGAACCAGCGAAGCTCCGGCATCTGCTCTGGGGTGGGGATGTCAGCTGCGCCGAAGCCAAAAAGGTCGAAGGTGGAGAAGTCCGTCAATTCCCGAAACTGGGCCACGGCGGAGAAATTTTGCAGATTCCCCGGTGCGCCCCAGAGTCTCAGCTTCTTCAGGTGGGGATGGGCAGCGGCCAATCCGGTCAGATCAAAGTCCTTCAGCTGGATGCCACGCAGTCCCAATAGGTTCGGCAGTTCCAGGTGGGGGCGGCATTCCCCGATAAATTGGAGGGTCAAACCGCTGCCATCTTCGGAGGCATGGATAGTACAGGCGTCCGGCCCCTCGTTCTGAAACAGGAGCTGCTCCGTATCCTCACCCAGCCACAGTTCCTCCAGGCCGGTCATATCCAACATCAGCTTTCTGATGCTGGTGCCCCGCAGATCAAGTGTCCTCTGGCTGTGGTTCAGCAGGGTCAGTTCACGGATGAAGGGATTGCCCCGCAAAAACTCCAGCAGATCCGGGTGCCATTGCTCACAGATGAGTTCGGAGAGGCAGGGCAGAGCCTTTAGTTCCAGCGCCGAATCAAATGGTGCGTACTGGTCCATCACCCGATGGCTGCTGACCTTCAGCGGGATGCCGCCGATCTCCGTTTGCTCGTCGCTCTCCATGGCCTCCTTGAAGGCCCGCCGCCGCTTTTCCGGGATGGCCCGCCATTTCATCTGTAAATATACCTCATGTCCGTCATTCCAGCCACCATAGGAGTAGCAAGGCTCGTCGGTGAAGGGCGGCAGGGTGCCCACCAGCATGTACTGGGGCGGGACCTCCATCGGCACCCGCAGCAGATGAAGGTCACGGGACCAGTACATGAAGTCCTTGTAGAGCGGGCGGAGATGGGGCAGTTCCTCCGCAGTCAGAGGGGCGTCGCCCACCCAATCCAGAGAGAGGACTACCGCCCAGGGTTCCTTGCTCACTGTGTCCGGCGGCGCGATATAGGCCACCTGGCAGGCGGTGTAGCGTTTCAGATATTGGTTGTAGACGGTATAGACCTCTCCGGCATTGGCTTTCATGGGTTCACGCTCCTCTCATCCGTCTTTCTCTAAATAAAATCCCCATACGCAGTTGGAGAACTCTCCGGCGGCAAAGCGGTGGATCTGCCCGTTGATCTCCACCTGCCAGACCTCGAAGGTATGGTCCTGGTGATAGATCGGGTCTTGGACCTTTACTCGCTTGCCGGTGGTTTGCCAGTCGTAGTCAAAGATGTTCACCCCGAACAATTTACATTGACCGTCTGGGCCAAAGGTTTCATATTCCCAAGCCATGTGGTGCCTCACAATCCCGTGCGCTGCCAGCCGTCCAGCCGCTCCTGAACCCCGTCGATCCTCCAGCCCTCGCCCACACGCTTCATGAGAAAGCGTCGGTCAAAGCCGGTATTTTTCTCCCTGGTGTAGATGTAGAGTTTATTCTTTGTGATCTGCTCCGCGTCCAGGAACTGCTCTCCCTTGTAGGTGCCCTGGGCGCTGTATGAGATGCCCAGGGGCCGGTAGCCCGAACGGGGCTTTTCGCTCACATACTTTTCCCAAATCGCCAGCAGGCGGGGCGCTGCCTCGGCATCCTCAAATCCGGCCTGCTCCATGTACTGCTCCCATTGCGTCATCTCGGCAAAGAAAGAGGACAGCACCCTGCGGCATTCCTCCGCCGCCTGTTCGTCCAGCTTGGTGGGCTTTTTGGCCTTTTCCCGCTGCAGCTGGGAGAAGTGTTCCATCTGCTCCTTGGTAAATTGCACATGGGCCACCGGCTCGATGCGGTTGTTGCTGGCGATGGCCAGCAGGCCCTCATAGGTAACGGCGGTATGGTCGATCTGGATGTGGGAGAGCTTGGGAATGGAGGCCGCCTGGAGAAGACCGGCATCATCCAGTCCGGTGCGGTTGAGCGTCAAAAGGTCCAGCTTGCAGCCTTGCAAGGCGGACAGGCCGCTGCCATGGATGGCGGCGTTGCCGTCCAGCAGCAGATAGGGCAGCTTGGGCATAGCGGAAAAAACGGGGAAACAGGCATCGGTGAGCGCACCGTCCTCCACTCCGAAGTTGGCCATGCTTTTATGCCCAGCAAAGGGGGCAAGCAGTTCATCGGTCACCGGATAGCCTTTCACATGAAAGCCCACCAGGGTGTAAGCGGCCAGCTGCTCCATGATCTCTGCGGTCAGCTCCGGGATTTCAAATTGCTTTTCACCGTCTAAGGTCAGGACACCACTCTCCCAGTTCACTGTCCGCGCCCGTTTCGGCCATTCCATCGCTGTTTCCCTCCTTACACCTGCTTCTTATAGCTGGCTTCAATGTCGATGAAGCGTACATACACGGCGCAGATTTCACCTTTCGCGTCATAGCCGAAGTAGACCGGATAGTAGCCGTCCCCCCAGCCAGAGGCAAAGATGGGCAGATTGCAGTCCGTGTCCGGTACCGTCCAGTTGAGCCAGTCGCCGTAGTCCCCCTGATATTTGGGGCGGGCTTTGGCGTTTTCCTCCAGAAGGTCGCAGAACAGGTCATTGTAGGGGTCGATGTCCGGGGCCTCCTCCAACCGCTTGGCCCAGTATGCCTTAAAGGCCGCCTGGGTCTGGATGTCTGCAATACACCCCATCCCGGCATCCACGCCGAAACCGAAGTAGTCGTCATCTCCCAGTGCCGCGTCCAGATTCTCGTTGCCCACCATGCCCAGCTCATAGCGGACAGGCTTCTCCCGACTGACCTCCACCTTGACACAGGCGTAGCGGTCGCCGTATTTCTCACTGGGCACCACACAGATCTTTACGGGATAAGTCCCGGCGGGGATCGTCTGTATAAAGGGCGGTGTGTCCTCCAGCTCCACCAGCGGATCGCAGGCGAAAATCGTCCCGGTGGGGAAATGGACGGTGCCAATGTCCAGCACATCCACGCCCATATTCCCAATCACTTTCTCAGTGAAATGAGCGTCCAGGTCCGTTTTGCAGGCCAGTTTGTCCTTAACGGATTCATATTTGTTCAGCCATTCTGTTGTCGGCATACTCGTTTCCTCCTGTTGATTTGGTTTCTTGATGTACTCGCTCTTTGAGCCATCCCAATACCCGATCTTATCTAAGCCCGCCTTGATTTCTTCCCATTTGCTGCGTTTCGGGTTCAACGCAGTAACCAGTTCTTTTGTCACCGGAACCACATCAGCAAGCTGGCGCACAGTCTCCAAAGGCAGGTCTGCTGGGTAAAACCACTTCCCGTAATCCACATAGCTCTGTGGATTACCATCAATCGTGGAGAGCAGATCCTTGGATGCGTCCTCGCCGTCCATGGGATTGCAGTGCCAGGTGGAGCCATCTTCCGTCCAGACGCAGAAGGTACTTTTCATCTTTTTGACTTCACGGCTGCCCATGAGCTTTTGCAACGCAGGGGGCATCCCATCCGTCAGGTCTTCGATTCGGGGAAGTTTTTCCTCCCAGTCGTAGAGTTCGGAATCCACACCGTTGATTACACAGCCTTCCGGCGCAAACATGACGATCATGCTCTGGTCACTGCCATCAGTGGCAAAGAATGCCTCTTTGCCTTTTCGCCATGCGGGGTTGTATGTATAGTGGCGGATGAAGCTCCATTCCTCCTCCACCATGATGATGTCCAGAGCCGCCAGCCCTTTGCAGAAGTTTTTCAGGCGCTCCGCGTTGGGCAGGCCAGATAAATCTTTTGTGGAAATCATGTGGTTATCCTCCTGTCTTTCGTCACCACAGTCGGTCAATCTGGGTATATATCTTATTAGGCTCTCTGTCCGTAAAACTGGTCAATGAGTCAGTGGGTTCTGTAAGCGGCATCACATTCAAAATATCCAGTACATAATACCAGATTCCTGTATCCCAGTCCCGGAACCGCCCATTGCAGACAGCTCTCCCATACTCGCCGGGAGCCAAATCCAATGCCAGCTCATTGAGAGGCTGTTTCTGCCCGGTCTTATCGTAGGTATATCGCTCCGGCATCGCACCGATGTGCCAATCATTACGGTATATTGCTCTCCTGTCCCTTTGGGAGAGGAAAGACCATTGGAGGACAACGCAGGGCAGCATGGTTCGTGGTTTTATTCCAATCCTCCATGGCCGCAGATAAAATGGCGTCAATGTGTGTCAATACCTTCTCAATGGAGCCCGCTGAGATGTTGTAAAAAGCGGGGTTTTTATGATACTGCTCTGTGATGAAGTTTTTATAGGTTTGCACTGGCATAAAGCAAAATTCCCAATCAAGGGGATACAACCCAAGCCAGTACTCATGCAGTTTCATCTCTGCGCCTCCTTACCCCTCGATGCAGGCAGCTTTGAGGCCCTTTTTCAGGGAGCCGTAGACCGTCACCGCATGGTCGGTGAATAGTTCGTCGCAGTCAAACCAGGCGGTGAAGCTGCCGCCGGAGGTGACGGACAGGCTGGTCATGCTGATTCGCCGGGCAAGTTCTTCCTCTGTGATGGGGTCTGTTTCCGGATCGCGGGGATTTTCCTCATCCTGAGAGAGCCAGTTGTTGGCCAGCCCGGTCAGGTTCTTGGCCGCAAGCTCCCGCATGGCTTTGTCCCAGGTTTCACAGTCGGCCAGCAGTTTCTTGGCAGCACTGCGGGCGCGGGTCCAGGAGGGCTTGCTCTCCGCATTGACCTCCAGGGAAAGAAGCACAGCCTTTCCGCGCCACTGGATCTCACCCTCAAAGGCATCATGGTCCTTGTCCAGTGTCAGTTCTCCCAGCACCTGGTCCTGGATCACCACCGGCTTGTGGTACTCGTCCAGAATGGCTTGAAGCTCCGGGCAGTCCTCATGGGCCTGGACCACCTGGGAGATACACCAGGGCCGTACCATCAGATTTTGCGCCCATTCCTCTTTCATCCGGCGGATCTTCAGGCGGCAGATCTGCTCGCTTTGAAAGCGTCCCCAGCCCTTGTCACTGTTGCGTTCCTCGTCGGTGACTGGCCACTCCAGCCGCTCCTCTTTGGTGCTGACCTTGCCGGTGTCACAGAACACCATGCCCAGTGTCACGACGGTCATTTGCCAAAAGTTGCCTCTGTTGTTGTATCCGCCCCCGATGAAGCGATTGATCAGAGCGACCACTTCCTGCTCCTCGGGCTCGTACATCTCATAGAATTCTTCACACATCGGTGTATCCTCCTTTACAGCAGTTTCAGCACCGCGGCGGCAGGCCCAGAAAACTCCGCCGGGGCCTGCTCCAATACATCCCGGTAGGCCAGCACCGCCTGCCAGGAGTAGTAATAGAAGCTGTAAAACAGGTCATCTGGGAAGACCTCGTCCTCCTCGTAGCGCATCTCATCTTCTTCCTCGTCGTATTCCTCCGACCACAGGTATTCTTCCTTTAACAAATCGGAGAAGCAGGGGAGGGGAGAGGCGTGTTCCATCTTATCTCCATCGTGGAAGCACTGGAGGATGCAGTCAAAGAAGTCCAGCAGTTCCCCGGCCAGGAAATGGGCTACGGGGTTCTGCCCGCTGTCTGCGAGGGCCTTCTCCAGAATCCGGTTCAGGAACACCATGCCGAAGGGGGTAGCGTGCCACAGGGTACTCTGGTGCTCCATGTTGGTGGTGAGCTCATAGAGGGACTCTTTGACGGACGCCAAGTCACACATCTGCTCCAGCACCGCCAGGTGAGCGGGAAACTCTGTCCCTCGGCCATAGGAGGTGGTGAGCCGGTGCCACGGAACATCCGTGACATTGAGTTGAGTAATATAGGTTCTGTTTTCTTCTGTCATCATGTTATTGCCCTCCTTATCCCGCCGTCTGATTGCGGTATTCCTTCTCCAGTTGGGTGTACCACCGTTTCAGCATGGTTTCCAGACTGGTTTTCCCACTGCGGTCTGTAAAAACAAGGAACTTCTGCATCAGTCTGGGGAATAGATATTTGCCTGCTTCTGTCAGGTCCTGATTGAGATAGACCATTCGCAGGATACGGCCATGTCGGTCCAGAGGGTTCTTTTTCAGCAGCTCCTTTTCAAAGCAGAAGCGCAGGAATACCACATTCTCGTCGTAGAAGTCCTCCACCACTGCTGCGCCAATGCTGGTGTAGGTGATGTCGTACACCAACCGGCTCCAGTCAAATTTCTCGGCATAGAGCAGTTTCAGTGCCTTCGCCCAGTGTTCCTCCGGGATGACCAGCATCCTGTGCTGGGCGGTACTGGAGTAGCCAAGGTAGATGGGTTCCGGCTGCCCCAGCAGCTCACTCACGCTGTCGGAGTAGACGAAGCACAGCTCCTCATCGAACAGGCCGCCGATGAAGTTGCCGTTGCAGTACAGCATATAATTCTTGGACTTGGCTGGAGAATAGGATAGATTATATTCCTGCGAGTCCAGGCTTTTATGTACCTTGTTCAGAAAGTCTATTGATGTCATGGCTTTACTCCTCAAACTCACCCTCGATCATCCCGTTCAGATACCGTCCGGGATCTGCGATGAAGTCATCCCATTTGGCCAGAGGGTGGAATTCCTCATGTTCGATATCCAGATACCACAGCTTTTTGTCCCTGGGGCTCCACAGCAGCAGATAGTCGCTGTAGTTATCCATCTGCACCATCAGGGAGAGCAGCTTCTTCCGTTTCCAGGTCATCTCCTGCACATCCATGAAGGAGTAGAGCTCCACCCACTTCACCCATTCCTGATCCGGGAACTCCAGCCGCAGGGGGCCGGTCTTCAAGTATTCCACCAGCTTGGCGGGCAGTTTGTAGGGCATGAGCTGCCGGACTTTTTCCTGTTCGTTGTGCCATTCCTCCGGTTCCAGGGCCTTCAGGTAGTCGGCCAGCTCCTGATTTTTGTTTTGCACCGCCACGGTGTAAGGCCGGTCGCCGTATTTGTCAGCAATGGTGATGTCGGCTCCTTGCTCAATGAGCCAGCGCACCATGGGAAAATTGTTAGAGCGGGCGGCCTCGGTGACGGGGGTGGAGGCATAAGGGAACACCATGTCCGGCTTGTGGTAATTGATATCCGCCCCTTTTTCCAGCAGCAGGCGGGTAAGTTTGGTATTGCCCTCGGACACAGCGGCCCGGAATGCCTCCCCGCCAAACTTGCCCACCGTGATCCCGGCTTGCTCCAGCACCGGGATATTCTCCGCTCGCTTGCCCCAGCGCACTTCCTGGAAGGCCCGCTCTTTCTGCTTCGGGCTGAATTTTGCGGCCTGTCCAGCAAAGAGAGCGACTACCTCCGGCCCGCAGCAGCGGACAGCGGTGAGCAGAAGGGGCTGTTCCTCTGCCAGACCGGGATCAGCTCCATGCTCCAGCAGGAAGTGGATCATGGGCACATCATTCCGAAAAACTGCGATCTCCAATGGCATCAGTTTGATATACTCACTAAGCTGGATGGGAACATCTAAATCCAGACCGCCTTGGAGCAACGCCTCCAGCACGGGAATATTATGGTCACAGATGGCGGCAGCCGTTTCCGGAAGAGTTTCCCAACGGCCAATATATGCAATTTGGTACATAAGGCACCTACTTTCGTTGTTGTTTCACTTGATAGGGTATCGTCCGGCCCAGTACCCGGCCCTTGCCAACCGCGTTGGCTCCCTCATAGATCAAAAATTCCGCATTATTTTCCAGCGGAGCGTAGTCAATAGTATCCGGATAGAGGGGTTGGGCATTTCCCAAAGCCGGTTCATCAAATGAACACTCAGTTCCGTCCAGAAAGCATACTCCCAGATATTCCGTGGTCCCTGTGACTGCAAAATGAGGACAATATTTTCCGCTGACCAGGCTGGGGGGAGTCTTTCGCTTGCCGCGCCAGAAGATGACCTCCACATGGAGCACCGCCCGGTTTTCATCTGTCCCAATCATGCTGTATCACTCCTTTGGCCAGTCCCTCTATTCTCGCTTAATCGCCAAACCGCTCAGCAGCGTCTTTGTAAACAGTAATACTTTCTTCCACTCTCACTTTTTCGCTGCGAATATGGAAGTAGTTACGCAGAACGCGCTTCAGTTCCGGGTTTTCCACCTTGCGGGGCAGCAGGCTGATGAACATTTCGTCGTAGCTTCCATACAGAACGCCGCCCCGATTGTAGGTCTGCCATGTCACCGTAGGCTTGCGACCCTCCGGGTCTTTAGCCAGATCAAAGAGCCACCGCTCATCCAGATCCACATAGCGTTCAATCATAAACCTTGTGTCATAGGTTCCATAGCTGTAATAACCCCAAAAAATCAGAGCGATCATTCCATCCGGGCCCAAGCGTTCATAGGTCCAGCCTTCTGGATAACAGCGGTAATGGAGCATTCCCAGCGCATGGAACAAATAGTCTTTTTGCGGCGTATCCAGAAGGGGCGAATAGGTTTCATACACCTGCTCTTTGGGCTGGGTGATGATCGCATTCATAAAGACCGGGATCATCCAGCTGCCGCCGTAGCGTTCATTCAGCTCATCAGCCAGTGCCTGCAATCGTTCATCCGGGTTGCGGATCAGGGATGCGGTCAGCACCACAGCGGGAATTTTCTCTTTTTCCTTGGGTGTGGCATCCCAAATCCGAAGTCCGTCTGTAATCCACCAGGAGGTGCAATCATCATCAGGATAAACAGGCGCGCGTTTCAGCTGGGCGATCCGCTGGGTGTTTTCCGCAAGAAAACGGTACACCTCCAGCATTTTGGGCGAGGCTTTCCCCAGCATCAAATGGAAACAGAAATTCAGTTGTTCGATTTCCAGTGGTTTTGTGTCCCCCTCGTCCAGCAGTTGGGATAGGGTCTTTAAGATGACCGGGGCGATCTGCTCCGATACACAGTCGGAGCAGGCATCTGACATGATATTGCTGCCCATCCATTTGCCCTTGACCAGTTTGGCCCACAGTGGGGCAGCAGGGGCATACTCCAGCTGCGCCAAAGCCTTCTGAGCAGCCGTTTTGCACTTGCCTTTTTCTGTATTCACAAGCTGGAACAGCAGTTCGCCGTTTGCTTCATCCTTGCCCAGCTCCAAAATGGCCTGTTCTCGCTTTACGCCCTTGGGGGGCAGTTGTTCCAAAGTCATCATTCATTTTCTCCTATCCCACAATGGTGGTTTCCTTGATGGCCAGATTGTCGTAATCCATGGCGATCAGTTTCCCGGCGGCCTCCGGCTCAGCGGATGGAGCGGCCGCATATACTTACTGCTTTTCCTGGCAAAATTCTTTCACATAATCGTATATGCTCTTTATCCCGCCATCAGTTACTGTATTAAATAGGCCATAAGGTTCGTTTTCCAGCTCCTTTTCTGCAAGGAGCATTGCCTGGCGGAAATTCCCTTCCGCGATTTCACACAGTACGACATTCAGTCGTGCGGTCGGCGCAGTATCATGGAGAATCTCTGCTTTGAAGTCGGAGACTGTGCTGCAGCGGCTATGATGGTCTTGAATGGACTTGTTAAACCGACAAAACGCCTCATTCATGACCAAGGTTGCTGCATCCACTGTGGGGACAGGTAGTTCCATTTCCTCGATGATATGAGCGGAAGGGGAATGTGCCGCTGTGATATGGAAACTAAATGGTTTCTTCCGGGCTACCTCACCCATTTCATATACATCCCAAAAGACATTGTCAATGACGCATGGCTTTACGGAAACGACTGCTCTTATGGCAGTCCCACACCTGACAGGGGGCGCTGATAGAAACACTTCATATAAGAAATCACCCAGAACCTTATAGGCACAGTCTGAAACCACTTTGAAGCCATGCTCTCTGGCAATTACTTTTGTGTTTTTTGAAATCATCGCGCTTAATTCCTTGACTGCCTTCTGCTCCTGCCGTGTCATGCTATTTCCACCTCGCCCAGCTCCAAAATGGCCTGTTCTCGCTTTGCGCCCTTGGGAGGCAGTTGTTCCAAAGCTACCATTCATTTTCTCCTATCCCACAATGGCGGTTTCCTTGACGGCCAGATTGTCGTAATTCATGGCGATCAGCTTCTCGGCGGCCTCTGGGGTACACATGAACCAAGTACTCACGCCCCAGGCGTCCATCCTTGTAACGGTGAAAAAGTCGGTTTGGGCAGAAGTAGGTTCTCTTGCGTCAATATAGTAGTCGGAGTAGAGATACACCAGGTCCACCTCCCGCTCCGGCAGCCACTTGGCCCGGCGCGCACGGGGCTTTCCGCTTTTCAGAGTCTTTTCTCTGGGGTTCTCAAACCACGCCAACTCCTTGAGCTTGAGACCGGTGAAGGTATCCATCAGCCGTTGGGCAATCTCCCGGTGAGTAAACACCCCACAGTTCCAGGAGCCCATTAACCATGTCTGTATAAAGTCACCCACCTTGCTGCCGGGGGCGGGCGGCCCGTAGACGCTCTCATCCGCCCACATGACCTCTATCTTTTCACATTGGTCTGGCCGGGGGCAGGATTTCTTATCGCCATAGCGGTACATGATATTCACATAGCCGAAGTCCTTGCCGGTTCGGTCATGACCAACGGCTTCTACTTTATAGGCAGTGATCGACATTGCAGTTCCACCTCCTGAGCCAGTACAAATCCGCACAACCCAAGGGAAGAATCAATGACAAATACCCGGATGCGCTCCCGTTCCATGCGTTTCCGCAGTTCCTCGATGCTGCAGCAGGCGGGAAAGCTGTAAGAGATGGTCACGCCCAGCAGGTCTTTGTACTGCTGGAAAAACCCGTCCACGGTGATCTCGTCCATACCGAAGAGGATGTTGTCCTGGATCACATTCTCAAACCAGTGGGCCAGCAGGCCGGTAAAGCGAACGGCTACTTTCTCTCCGGCCTCGGTCCGGGTATCCATGTGCAGGGTCTTAGCTTCAAAGTCAGCGCAGCAGCGCAGGACTCTGTTGTCGTGCAGATTGTCAAAGGATTGAATTACCATACTCATGCCAACTCTGCGTCCAGTATCTGGACTGGTTTTCCTTTCTCGTTCACATAGTAAAGGGCGATATAGTCGATGCCGTCCCGCTTGACCTGTTCCCACGGCATCCGTTCACCGTTGAGCAGTTCCACGGTATCCGCTTCATCCGGTTCGAAGTCTTCTTTTTCGTCCTCGTAGTCCACGCTGTATCCCAGCTCCAGCACCAGCTTGGAGGCGGGGATCTCATACCGCTTGAGGGGACGGTGTTCCAGCTCGGATGGATCATGTTCATCGCAGAACATATTGTCATAGCCATGTCGCCCGCCGTCGAAGATGACGAACTCCTCGCCGCTCTCCGGGTCACGGGCTGTCACCAGTCCGGGGGCCACATCGCTATCTACAATATAGGATTGGGACTCTCCTTTCACCGTGAGTAAATCTCCGTAATACCAAACCTCCAGCAGTTCATTGCCAGTGGCAGAACACAATGTCACGGTGGGCAGGCGTTTCTGCGCCCACTCCTTCACATGGCCGGTGAGCCAGGTGGGATATTTCTCGGTCATCATAATCTTTCTACTCCTATTTCAATTTCAGCACAAATCCCCAGATACTCACCACGATCAGGAGGACGCCCAGTAGAAAGAACACCACACGCCGGTATCCTCTGCTGTGTCGCTGGGCATCCCGCGTACCAGTGGGGTCGCAGAGCCAGTTCCAGTTGCGGATCGCCCCAATTAAAATCACGGCCCCGATGAGCACCGAGGCAATGTACCAATGCTCCTGCAAAAATGCTGTGATCTGTTCGCTGTTCATTCTACTTCCTCCTCGCCTTCGTCGTCGCGTATCACCTCATACCATGCTCCATCTTCACCGCGCATCTGCATGGTTCCGTAAGGCAGGTTCAGAAATCGGATAATGTCCGGGTCGATGCGGCAGATGTCCCGGATATCATAGAAGCCGCAGTGCGACTCGTAGTATTCATCACCTTCGCCGTACACATCGCCCTCGTCCCCGGAGTAGAAGGCCCAACCGCTCTCCCAACCCATATCCTCGCGCTCGGGGAACAGCCGGTCCATAATCTGCACCTTGCACCCATCCTGGGCGACGCGGTCGGAAGCGTAGCAGAACAGAGGGCCGTCCCAGTCGGGAATGACAGCCGGTTTCCCTTCCGCTGCCCGCGCCACGCGCTCCTCGGGGTCATCTGCAAATTCCGCTTCCAGATACTGTTGATACCGCTCATCCAACAGCTGCTCCACACTCTGACGGATTTCTTCGGTATATGGCAGAAGTAGGTAGGCCGCTTCTTTTTCCGCAATACTGTTCCAGACGCGGTCTTTGAGCCTGGCCAAGACGATATTCCGGCAGTCCCGGAGGTAGACATAGGGGTTAAAACGGTTGTCCTGGGCGTACCACTGGGCAAAGCCAGAGCCTCTCCGGTCAAAGAACTGAGTAGACAATTTCCCATCCAGATTATCCAGGATGAACACCCGTAGATCAGGCCCCTTTCCGGCCCGAACCGCCTCCACCACCTCCCGATGCCGGGAGAGGAATGGGTTACTCAGTTGGCCTCGTTTCATAGCCCAGCCCAGGAAGAAGGCCATCCGATTGCAGGCATCCAATTCATCTACTGGCAGGTGAAGTGCCCGGATCTTCTTGATCTGCTCTGCGGCGTTGTCCATTTCCGCCGGGTCGTAGCTGATTTTCTCCCGGTCTGTGACCACATTGAGCCGGTGCGGATTGATGACCTCCAAGCTCTCGTCCGGGCAGAGGTCCAGCAGGGCATCCGAGCCGTGCTCCAACTTGTATTGGATCTCCTCCCGATAGAGGGGAATCACCTGATAGAAGTTGACTTCGTCCCCGTCCGGCAGGCGGCAGAAAAAGGAGTCCGTCCCAAACACACCAGGGCAGAGTAGGATCTCACCACGCAGCTCCGTGTTCTCCGCGAAGGGGATGCCATCCTCACCCTCATCCAGTGTAGTCCTGGATTCCAGCCCTACCTCCGGGTCCTCCATGGCGAAGTGGGCGGTGGCCAGCATCATCCGGATGGGCCAGTTCCACCGCTCCTCCCGGCAGTCCGCCTTTGTCAGCCTCCAGTCTTGGGGCAGGTTGATGAGCAGCTCCGCCCGTTCCAGTTTTTCCTCCCGACGCTCCTCCGGGAAACCCATCCGATGCCGGCTCAGGCCCACAGTAACCAGGGTGTAGTAGTCATGATCCAGCCGGGGCGGGATGACGGCGATCTCCAACGGGTAATCTGGGTCGCTGTTGTCTGTGAGGAGCTGGGTATAGACACCGAACTGCTGGTCGATATGTACTTTCACATGGCCGAGGATGTCATCGTCGGCAGGGGGAATGGTCTCCCGCTGGATGATTTCCTCCCGCTCATTCCAATCCAGTTCCAAGGAATTTCCCTCCTCCAGATACTCCTCACAGTCCCGCACCAGCTTTTGGGCATCCGGGTCATCCGGCGCCAGAGCCAGCCAGCGTTTTGCGTACTCGTAGGCGGTGGCTGCGGAGCTGTATGCCATCAGGCAGGAGTAGCCCATCCGGGCGTTCCAGTAGGGATCGTTCTCACCCTGGGTGCGAACGGACTCCAGTAGATCAATGGCGTGCCGGAGAAGATCTCCATCTACTTCATCGTTCTCGCCAAGGGCACCGTGGTTACCCAGCACCGCCAGATTGCTGTAGGCTCGGCCCAGTTTTAGCGTCAGCAGATAATCCCACTCCTGTTCCGGGATGGCTTCGATAGCCTCAATGCATCGGGCAAACTCATCCGCATCATTCCACTTCTCAATCTGCTCCAGCAGCTCTGCTTTTTCTGCCTGATTCATCGTTTCACCGCCTTTTCCGTGTCATCCTTTGCCTTTTTTGAAGTGTCCGCTGCCTCGCCAGGTGTTGACTACACAGGTGAAGATCTGACCGCAGTGCTTGCACCGAATCATATGAGCCATAATTTCGTCTGCCCACCCATCCTCATTCTTTACCTTCTCCAGCGGACAGGTGGATTCCTCTGCAATCAGTTCAAATTCACCTTGTTCCACCAACTGCTGGATATAGGCAATACAGGCCAGGTAGTCCTTGGGGGCATCAAATTTTCTCCATATTTGAATGTTTCGGCAGTGCTCGCACATAATGGATGCCTCCTCCTGTAAACGGTTGTTGTCAGCCCTGTATATCAGCGTCAACGGGGCCTTTTTTCAGCGTTCCATCCACAGTGATCACATGGCCCCAGAACATATCGTCGTCCTCATACCAGGCGGTAAAACGGCCGCCGGGAGATACTGTAAACTCGGTGAGGAGGATGCGCCGGGCAAACTCATCCTCGGTGATGGGGTCTTTTTCCGGGTCACGGTCGGCCTGGTCATTGTCCGCCAGCCATTCGTTGGCCTGAGCGGTGAGTTTCTGGGCAGCCATCGCTCGCAGGGACTTATCCCAGGTTTCCTGGTCTGCCACCAGTTTCTTCATCACATTGGTGACACGGGTCCAGGACGCTTTCTTTTCAATCTCCACATCCAACGAGATCCGGACTTCTTTTCCCATCCACTTACAGGTCCCCTCGAATATGCTCATCTCACGATCCAGCGTGAGGGTCCCCAGCACTTCGTCCTCCAGAAGAATCGGCTTTGTGTACTCCGCCCAGATATCCTCCAGTGCTGGACAGGGTACGCCTTCCTCCAGTACCTCCGTGACATACCACTGAGGTTCGTAGAGGGCATCACCTTTCCAGCCGCGGGCTTTGATCCGGTAGATCTGGCCCTTGGTAAACCGCTTGGAATAGTCGCCGGCGTCCCGTTCCTTGTCCGTCAGCGGCCAGCTCAGGTAGCATCGACCGGAGATCGCCTGTCCGGTCTGGACATCCGCCATGGCGAGGGCATGGGTATGCGCCGCCCAGTAGGTATCCAGAAAGGTTTTGTCCGCGCTGACACCGTCCTGAATCAGTACCAGTTTTTCCTCATCTTCTGGGGCGTACAGGGCAATAAAGTCCTTGACCGTTCTCTTTTTCATGGCGTTCTCCTTACGCAAATACCTGCTGGTATTTCTCTTTCAGTTCCTTGGGCGCTGTCTTGATGACCTTGCTGCCGCCGTTTTCAGAGGCTGTGCCCCAGATGGCCCAGAGCAGGCTCTGCCAAGCGATGGCTCGGAATTTCGGGTCCTTGTCCTCTTCCGGCAGGAGATAAGCGGAAAAGCGGCGCTTGACTGTCAGCAGCGCATCCAGGCTTTCCGCATTGGCAATCAGGCTGCGGAATTCCTTGGCAGGCTTCAGCCACTGCATGGACAATGCGCCCCGTACCAATACGCCCAGTGTCCATGCTTGGAAACCGAACTTCTGGATCAAGGCATGAAGGAATTTCTCTTGCAGGGAGGAGTGCTCGTCGTCGCAGAGATCCAAATACTCTGCCACCAGCGGCGCCCACTGTTCTCCCTCCAGCCCCAGAGCGAACACAGCGAAAGTGCCGGGCATCGCGCAGAACTCATCAGCAAAGTTTTCATAGTACTCATACTCCCGCATGGCCAGACGAGCGTATCGCTCTATAGCCGGATGCAGATCGGGGTGCTGCACAGCGCAGGCAAAGAGCTGATTGATGCCCTTCTTGGGCAAGCCGGGAATGGGCAGATAGATTTTCTCCTTTCCTCTGAATTCCACCGAGTAACTGCGGGGGAATTCCTCCTGCTCCAGCACCGCACACAGGTAGTCCAAGATCTCGGCATAGCACTCCTCGGTGGAGTCCTTGGCGGTGATTCGGATGGCAGCAAACGCATCATTGGCCGATGCGGTGAAATGCTCCGTCTTACGCTGCTGGATGTCCTTTGGTAATTTGCCGCTGCCGGCTGTTTTCAGTTGCTTCACCATATCTTGGCGAAGCTGGGAGACCAGGCCGAGGATGTGCTCGGTGGTGAGGGATTCAAAACTTTGCCCGTACACCGTATGGCAGACCGCCACATAGCAGGCAAAGCGCAGCAGGCCTTCATCCACATCCTCGGGGCGCAATTCCGGCCACACGGTGCAGGGTGGAAAGACGGTAAAGCCATCATCCCGCTCTCCCACAAGGAAGAACCGCTCCTGCACCTGCTTTTCTATGTATTTCTCCAATGTATAGCGGATCTCCTGCCAGCCCACCAACCGCCGCAGGGCATCGCAGAATATAACAGCTTCCTCATAGGGAAATCCCTTCAAAGGCAGTTTGGACAGATACCGATCCAACAGCTGGCTGGGAAGAAAGGGTGTCCCGTTGTGATTTCGCACCACGGTCGGGTAGGCGGAGTGATTTTCACGAGCGGTTCCGTTCAGCACATCCTGAATGCAGAGATCCGCCTCCGCCAGCACCTCCGGGGAAGTGTCCGGCTTGTGGATCAGATAGTAGCGGTCATGTACGCCATCACGCTTTGGCAAACTCATGGCAAGGTCTCCTCTCAGGTTTGCTGATGCTGCATGGATACGATTTGGCAGTCTGGACAGAATTCCACATAGAGCGTGCCCTCCGCACAGTCAAACACCGTATCCCACTGGATCTGCGCCAGATACTTCATAGGTTTCCCGCAGTGGGGACAGATGGTATATTCCGCGTCCTGTACCCAGTTGGCAAAGCCGCCGATGGTGTTCACATCCTGACAGGCCGCGCCGTAAAACAGGGGCACAGGCATCTTGCCCAGCACAAAGGGATTTTCCGTGAGGGCCTTGTAGTCCTCGGGACTGACATAGCAATCCGTCTTCTCCGCTCCGTCAAAGAGTTCGGAGGGAAAGACCTCCACGCCGCCATCCAGAGCGAACCGGTTGAAGGCGGGGCCTTTGAGGAATCCCACGCAGCTGGGGCAGCAGGTGGCAGTCAGGACACCATCCAGCCCCAGGAACCGGAGCCGCTCATCCCGGCCATCCAGCACCAGCATGTCCACCATGCGTCCGCCACAGTGGGGGCATGTGTCCTCCCGTGCCCGGCCAATGCGGACGGGAGATTTCTCGCCGGTAGTTCCTTTGACCATAGGATAGCAGGTATCGAAGTTGAGTTGGATTTTCTGGCCCTCTTTGTCGAAGGTCCAGCCGCCGATCTGTGCATAGCTGGATGGGTCCACATAGAGGCCCTTGCGCCAGGGCCGGGGATTTCGCTCCAGCTCCAGCGGCGTCTCCATTGCCTTGTCATCTCCCTGCATAGCAAGGCAACTCATCAAGTTAGAAGCCGCGCTGGAATATTCCGCAGACAACAGCGCATGAATCAGACCATCCCGCACATCGGCGGGAGCGTGATAATAGATTTCACACGGCCAGAACACCTCTGCGGCCAGTGCCGCCCGCTGAATCTCCGGGGTGATGGCATCATGGTACCCCAGCAGCTGCCAGAAGTCGGTGAACTCCGGGTCCTCCATATCAGCCAGCCGCTGGATGTTCTGAATCAGGTTTCTTTGCTTTTCTGTGATTTGTTCCGGTGTCCAAGCAAGAGCAGCCTTCCGCTCCTGTTCAGATTTGCATTTCCAGCACAATCCCTCATAGCCCAAGGGTGTCCCACAGCCGGGGCAGGTGTACTTCAGGCTCATATTCTTTGACTCCTTTCCAAAGATAGAAAAACGCCCTGCGACACGCTGTCACTTGGACAGGCTGACGCAGGGCGCGAAAAGGCCGCAAGGGAGACGCCACATCCACCAGCGGATGTGGTTTCTTCTTCAGCCAAAATCAATTTTTCATATTTGAACAGGACAGCCGTGGACTGTCCCCATTTTTCTTCCATAGCAAGACCTCGGGTTACCAATCTCAAAATGGGTAAACTTTACTATTTATTATATCACATCATCTGTTTTCTTTGGAAGAGGGATTTGCCCCTCAGCCAAATTTGTGATGTGGATTTTTCCTTTTCTCTTTCCCGTCCCGGCATACTCCAGCAGTTCTCTGGCATTGCTGGCCGGATGCCGCACATAGGCAATGAGAAAATCGCTGCGCTCCACCATGTATCGGTTTGCGCGGACGATGGCAAGCCGTTTGGGGACTGTCTCCATATCCGGCGGATAGAACAGAGCGTCGAACGCCTCCGGTAGATCTACTTTTCTGTTGACTGGGTAATATGGGGTCATCAGCATCAGCGTAATATCCGGGTACGCTCGCTTGATCTGCGACAGTGCCCGGATCACCAGGCGGTCGAAGTTTCCATACTGGCCCACCACAAATTCAGATACGCCATATTCTGCAATATGGCGCTCTATGGTTTCAAGCAGGGTTGGGTACACCCGATCCGGCGTCTCCCTATGCCCTATAAAAAAGCAGCTTCCCATCTGACAGCCCTCATACACAGTCGCAGTCATATTTTATTGATTGTGATTCATAATAGAAATATAAAACTCGCGCCAATTTTAATAATTATATCACTAATTATTCGTTGTGTGAAGCGAAAGTTGATGATTTAAGTGCGAACCCGCGCCGCTCCCTTATATTAAAATAATAAGTAGAGATTGGAGGGAGAGGATCATGGACGATAACCGCCGCTATGAAGCGTTTGTGCGTAACCGCATCACAGAGCTGCGGGAACAGAAGGGCGTTTCTGAGCATCGGATGAGCCTGGAGCTTGGAAAGAGCGGCTCCTACATCAGAAGCATCACCAATGGAATTTCTATGCCCTCTCTCCGGGAGCTGTTCAACATCATGGAATACTTTGATTTGACGCCAACTCTTTTCTTTGCTCCTATGGACGATCCGGATTCCCTGCGTGGGATCATAGGCAAGAAGCTGCTTGCCCTGCCGGATGAAGACTTGGAGAAAGTAGCTGTTTTTCTGGACTGGATCAGAAAATAACCGCTCCTACTGGCGTTTGACATGAAAAATATGCCGCTCAGTCAGTTTCTGATAGTTTCTGACATGGGCGGTTTCTTTTTTGCGCTTTTGGGGGAAAGAACTTCCGGCTATTGAAATTTCAAGCTCTTTCCACTAAAATGGATTTCATCGTCTGTTATTAACCGTTCCGATTACAAAGCGAGGTAGGAAAAAATGAACCAAAAAGAAATCAATGAGCTGCGGCGCCGTTTTCGCCCGGAAAAAAGTGCCATCAGCCGTGTTTATGGATGCTATGTCAACAGCAGTAAAGAGATCGTTTCCGATCTGGACGAATCCCTGGGCATGATGCCGCAGGAGGAGTCCGAGAAGTATTTGAGCCTTTTGAAGAAGGGACTGTCCGGTTCCCTGGGGAAAAACCTCATTGACATCGTATTCTCCACTCAGCAGGTAGTGGACAGTGAGGAACACCGCCTGCTCACCACACTGCGGGATTCCCAGCTTAAGGACAACGAGGCCCGCCAGACCTTTTACCACAAGGTAATTGACAGTCTGGACATGGGGGACAGTAGTTACCTGCTGCTCCTGACCTGTGACAGCTACGATGTTCCCCATCGGGGCAAGGATGATTCCCTGCAAGCGGATGCCTCGGATGAGGTGTTCACCTACATCGTCTGTGTGGTGTGCCCCATCAAGGAGGGCAAGGTAGAGTTGGGATATTTTCCCGGTGACAATGAATTCCACTGTGCTGCCGGGCAAACCGTCGCTCCTCCTGAGCTGGGTTTTCTGTTCCCGGCATTCGATGACCGGGCAGCAAATATCTATAACGCTCTCTTTTACAGCAGGAAGGCCAATGAAATTCACCAGGAGTTCATTGACGCGATCTTCCATGTGGAAGCGCCGATGTCTGCCGTTGAGCAGAAGGAAGCATTCCAGTCAGCTTTGAGCGATGCGTTTGACTGCAGTCTGGAAGTGATGCAGACTGTTCATGAACAGCTGCGTGAGAAAATCAAGGAGCACAGGGAGAGCAGGAGTTCGGAACCTCTGGAGATGAGTGCCTCAGAAATAGGGCAAATCCTTCAAAGCTGCGGGATTGCGGATGAACAGGTGGCAGCATTCCAGAAAAACTGCGGCGAGCAGTTTGGTTCGGGGGTTGTCCTGAATCCGGCAAACCTGATCGACAGCAGCCGCTTTGAGATCAAGACGCCTGAGATCACCATTTCGGCTGATCCAGAGTATAGTTACCTGGTGGAAACTCAAATTATCAACGGGCGCAAGTACCTCCTGATCCCCGCAGAAGATGGCGTGGAGGTCAACGGTTTTGCTGTCGGCATTACAGCTGCACAGAAAGACGATTAAATTTCAAAAGCCGGACACAACGCAAGGCGGTATAACCTTTAAGGCCAGATATTGTTTGTTATTTTCTGTCTTAAATAAAATCCTTAGAGTGGGCGCTTCTGGTTGGTTCATTATGAACCGGGACTCGGTCCACATGATATGTAGACCCTCCCCTTGGCGGGAGGGTCTGCTTTTTACAGGCTATCTCACCAGACGGTTTCTTGCTTCCAGTGCTGATGCGTAGTCATGGCCTGTCAAATACTGTGCCGCATCCAGCCATTCCCGTTCGCTGCATGCACCTAAAGGGATCGCGGCAGTGAGTCTGTGCAGCCGTTCACTTTGCTGGGACAGCCGAAGATCAGAAAGAACTCCGCATCCCATTTGATAAGCCAAATAATCCAGTAAATCGATCTCAACCAGCATTGGACACCTCCGTCATACCACATGATACAGATTGGAAGTAAGACTCCCATTCTCCCGCCAGCGGGGATCTTTGCGGAGCAGTCCAGCTTTCACGAGATCGTCCAGCGCTCGCTTAACCGTGGAACGCGAAAGCCCCAGCTCCAGTGCGATGGTCTTGATGGCCGGCCAGCAGCGACCCTCGCTGTCTGCCCGGTCCTTCAGGTACATATAGACGCTTCTGGCTCTGTGGCTCAGATCGGAAGCATAGATATTTCTAAAGCTGTTCATTCTGTTCCCCTCCCTCAAGGCCGAAAGGCCGTCTTGCGTGAATCTGGACTGGCCTGCATACCCTGACTCATGCCTCCCGCAGCAGAGGTTGTTTCCTGCGACGGCTGCTCGGCCACAGTGCCATAGTTGCGCCGGATGATAGACTCCTCCAGTTCCTGCTTGTCAGCATAGGCAACGGACCGCTGGGCCTTCTCCGGCACCTCATAGGGCTTGCCGAACCGGATGCCCCAGTCGAGGAACAGCCGCAGCTTGACCTTCATGGGATGGACGCCGGTCTTGGCCACAATAAAGCTGCCCTTGGGCATGGATTTGAGTTCGTCCGGCGTCATGAGGGGGCGCTCCATCATCTGGAGAGACTGGCTGGGGTCATTCCTCCCACGGGAGATACTGCCGCTCATCACCGTCCGGCTGCCGAGGGCTTTGGAGAGCTCCACCGCTGTCTGGCTGGCCGGGGCAAAGCCACCGTATAGGTTGACCTGGCAGTTGTCCACGATGATCTCAGAGCCTTCCTTCCCATAGTTCTTCTGAAGCTGTCCCGTAATGCTCTGGACGATAGGCACCAGCATGAGTCCTCTGGACCGGGAGGCGGAAAACATCAGTTCCAGCGACTGAATGGGTGGGCAGGTGCCCAACTCGTCCGCGAAGAATACCACCCGGTTCTTGAGCCGGCCGCCGTTCTCGTCAGCCACGGTGAGGATCTCCCGATACAGGTTCTGGAGGATCAGGCTGACCATAAAATACTTGGTCTGGTCCTCCTCGGGCAGTACGATAAAGATGGCGGATTTCTCATTGCAAAACTTCTCCGCGTCAATGGCGGTGTCAAAGCAGAGAATCTGCTCCATCTCCGAGTCGAGGAAGGCGTTTAGGCGGGACAGTACCGTTGAGATCACGGAGGCCATGGCCTGCTCCGCCGTGTTGAGGGCGGACCCGGCAAACCAGCGGGCCTTATGATTAGGCGGGAGCTTTTCCAGTAGAAGCTGGAACTGATTCTTTCCCTTCACCCGGCTGGGAGCCAGCAGTTCCTGCACCAGCTTGAACACCGACACGATGTGACGCTTTTCAATGGGATTTCCGTCCGCGTCCTCGGTGGGCAGATACTCGGCCACCAGCAGGAACATGGCAGTCAGCAGGCCCTCGGCGGAATCGTAGAAAAAGGCGTTTTGCCCATACTGGGCGCTGTCGCCGCCGCTGGTGTTGATGAGCGTCTTGGCGAGGATCTTGGAGTATTTCTCCGCCTTAGCCTTTGCTGCCAGGTTTTTGGGGTCGGCCTTATAGATATCCATGTACTTGTTGATCAGATGAAGCAGGTTGTTGCCGTCCGAGCGGGTGGGATTACGCAGATCCAACACGGCGATTTGGTATCCGTAGCAGTCCTTGGCAATACCGGCATAATTGCGGAACAGGTCGCCCTTGGTATCCGTGCAGAGGAAGGACATCCCGCTGGCGAGGGCATATTCGATGTTGGGGTACAAAAAGAACGCGGTCTTTCCGGCGCCGCTGGCGGCGGTGACCATGGCGTGGATGTCATCGGTGTCCACCAGAGCTGTAATATGGTCTTTGGGCCCTTCGCAGCCAAGGACAAGGCCCTGCTTTTCCGGCAGATGCTCTCCCTTGCGCCACAGCTCTGGTTCAAAAGGGACATGGGCATAGGTCTGCCGAATCTCCTGTTTGGTAGCCCAGCGTGCGGTTCCGTGCTGCCCGTCGCCCACAGTCTTGGATTTGATTCCGTCAAGGGTATAGTAATGGGAGAGAAACGCGAGGCCGCCGATCACGAGAAACATGATGGCGCCTACCACGATAAGTGTTATAACTTGCGTTGGCACATGATCCTCCTTTTGATATCTACGCCTTAATATCAGAAGGGGATGTTCAGTTTTCGCTTTGTCTGCTATAATAAATTGGTATGAGGTGATTGCTTTGATTTGCGCATGTGACCATTGCTACTATCTGTTTGAGGCGCCGGAACTGCCGGAGCAATGCCCGGACTGTGGAAAGCAGGCAACCCGGCCAGCCAATAAGCAGGAGCGGGCAGAATATCTCAGCAGACAAACAAGCAGCCAGGAAGAAGCGGAGGAGTGGGACTGAGCCATTCCTCCGCTTTGCTGCTTCAGGCTTAGGCCATCACTGGCTCAGCTTCCCTCTGGGTCTTTTCCTCTTTCTGCCGCCGTTTGATCTCGTCGGCCTCGTACTTGACCGGCACCTTGGCACAGGAGATGGCCAGCTCCAGCCATGCGCTGGCCACCTCTTTTTTCTCTGCCTGGGTACGGATACCCTGGCAATTGTTCTTGGCCAATACGCTTTGGAATTGCATGGCGATCTCATCCGCCCGGTTCTTGAGGATACCCCGGTTCTGATGAGGCAGGATGTGGCTTTCTAAAAACCGGCCGCCCTGCTCAGTGGTCAGTGCGGTACCCATCTGTTTGCACTCCCGCAGCACCACCGAGAGGGCCAGCGCCGCCATGGTCTCCATGCGGTCCATTGCCTGGTCAAAGCGTCCCCAATGAAGGTCGTTTCGGTACTGTTGGAGCAGATTGGGGATCTGATAGACCGCCCGGTCCGGCTGGGCCTCTTGGCACTTGGCCCCGATCCGCCGGCAGACGAGCCCCGCCACCGCAATCTGCGGGTGCTCCTCGGCTGGCTGGGCCTCCAGCCCATGCCGCGCTTTCAGATCCTCGTCCCAGTCCTTGTACTCGGAGCGCAGCGGGGCAACCTGTGTATAACCATGCTCCCGCAGGATATCGGCGAGCCGCCCCGCAGCCTCGATCCCGGCGGCATCGTGGTCCAGGCAGAGGATGACCTTCCGCAGATTCGGATTTTTCTCCAGCATCCACAGCATGGCGTGTTCCGCCGTGCCGCAGAGGGCCGCGTAGCTGTGCCGCTGCCAGTCCTCCGGGTACAAGGTCAGAAAGGCCAGCAGGTCGATGGGGGCCTCAAATACATAGAGGCGGTCGCTGGTCCCGGTCCAGTGGAAACTGCACCGGGGATCACTGCCCTCTATGTTGCTCCGGTAGCTCTTGCCCTGGGTGTAGAGGCCCCGCTTGTGGGCGTGACGGGCAGCGCCGTGTTCATCGAATCCAACGAACACAGCGTTGTGGTACTCCTTTGTCTTGTCTTTGGATGGCTCCCGGCTCTCATAGATCAGCCCCTTCTGCGCGAAAGCATTGAGAACCTCCCGGCTGATATGCCTCTGCTGGAGCAGATAGGCATACACCCGCCGCATGGTCTGATTGGCGGGTGGCGGGACAAATTCCTTCGGCTCGTCCCGTTCCTTTTTCTGAGCTGATACATACACTTCGCCTTTCTCACCGCCCAGCAGACGGGTCACCGCTTCGGGGTAGGTCAGGCCGTAGAAATTTTGAACAAAAGAGATAGGACCGCCGCCCTCCTCAGCCTCATGATCGTACCACTCACTGCCACGAACAGTAATACTGTGATCTGATGCAAGGCGTTTATCCCGGCCGGAGGGGATGAGCTTCTCTCCCTGCCGGCGCAGGAACTCCACCAAGTCGACAGAGTTGGCCCGGAGTTTTTGCTCATCTGTGAAGTGGATATAGGGCATGGTATGCCTCCCTCCATCATAGAAAACTCACTGATTTCGCCCCCCGCACTTCCGATGGAATGGGACGGGCCTGTTGGGGCGCCGCGGTTGTTTCTTCCGGTTCCGCGGCTGCTCCGTCCACATCGGCGGCGCCAGACTTTTGACTGCTTGCTTCCGTTTCAAAAAAAGGCCTCCTTCACTATAGCTGCATTTCTGGCTCATGGTCATCGGCCTTATGCCCCTGCGCGATCTTCTTCGCCCTGATCTTCCGCAGGAGCTTCCGGTCCACCGCCACCCGGATACCGCCGGAGGGCGGCGGCTGGTTTTGTTCCTGGAAGATGTTGGCCAGATGATGGAGCAGCGAAACAACGGCCGCCATGGGCGGCTGGCCCAGGCGGTCATCCATGTGTTCCAGAAAGTATTGAGCATATTCGTTACCCTGATCCACCGCCAGCTGGAACCACTTGGTTGCGCTGGTCCTATCTTTTGGGATCTCTTTCCCAAGCAGATAGAGTTTGCCGAGGGCATACTGGGCATATTGATTGCCCTGCTCCGCCGCCGCGGTGAGCCAGTGAATGGCGGTTTTTATATCCCTCGGCACATCTTCCCCCTGGAGCAGCAGCTTGCCCAGCCGGTACTGGGCAAACTGGTTCCCAAGTTCCGCGGCATATGTGAGCCACTTCAGCGCGGCCATTGGGTCCTTGGGCAAAACCGCGTCACCGGCAAGATACAGTTTGCCAAGGGCAAAGGCGGCGAAGCTGTTTTCCTGCTCTGCCGCAGGCGTAAACAGCTCCACCGCCTTTTGAATATCTTTTTCCGTGCCTTGGCCGTCCCGATAGATTTTGCCGAGCACGTATTGGGCGCGGTCCTGACCAGCCTCCGCCGCCTTTGTCAGCCACTCCAACGCCTGGGCCGTCTGCTCCGGTGTAGCGGACGGATCATTGAAAATCATCCGGGCCAGTTGATACTGCGCGTTGGGATTGCCCAGCTTGGACGCCCGTTCAAACCACTCCCTGGCTGCCGCTTCATCCTTGCCAATTCCCACACCATAGAGGAGCCTCCAGCCAATGCGGTACTGCAATTTATCGTCATTTTCCGGGGCGGACTCCGGCGGAAATTCCACTGGGTCACCCCAGCCGTCATCTGGCTGGGACGGCTCTGACAGCGGCGGGGCTTCCTGGGCCGCCGCAGCACCGCCGTCCCCCTGGTCATCCGGATGGAATACCTGCTGGCGAGCCCCCAGCTTTACCGCTTCCTCAATGACGATGTTTTTGATCCGCTTGAATTCCTTCTGCTGGGAAAGGGGCAGGCGCTGGGGGAGGTCATCCTTGTAGGTGCGGAGTACCTCCTCCCGCAGCTCGTACCACAGGTCGTAGGCTTGGGCAACTCTGGGATCTCTGGCCAGCTCGTCCACAATCTCATCCACCACAGCCTTCAGCGGGGCCTTGAGGTAGCCGTACTGCTTCCTGCCTCCGGTATGCCGCAGGCGTTCCGCCAGATGCTCCATCAGCTCCTCCATACGGTCGTTGTCCCCTGCGCCGCTCCGCATCTGCTCGATGAGCTGTTCCATCACCCAGCGGGCGTCCTCATTCAGCGCGTCCCGGCTCTGGGTCTGCTTCTGGTAGAGCTCTGTGAGCTCCTGCCGGAAAATTTCTTTTGCCAACCCCGACTTGATTTGGGCGATGCCTTGTTTGGTCAGGAATCCTTTGGATGGATCTGCACTGTAGCAGACCATGTGGACATGAGGGTGGTGGGCCTCATCGTGGAAGGCGGCGTACCATCGAAAATCCTCCCAGGGGATCTTCATTGCCGCCGCCATTTCCATAGCATACTTGGAGAGCAGGGCTTTCCATTCCTCCGCCCTGTCATAGCCGAGGCGGGCGGCGTCCTCCCGCCGCAGGGAGATGATGGGCAGCCACACATTTCCGGGGTGGGCCGCAACCGCTTCCGCCACCCGTGCCAGTACGAGCTGATCTTCCTCGCCGGTAAACAATCCGTGGGAGCCGACGCGCTGGGCGCGGGGACGGGTGGCGATGTATTTTAGATAGTTATCTTTCTTCGCGATCTGGTCATAGTTGTCCTCCAGAGCGCGGGTGATGAACTCCGATGCATTGGCACAGGTTGGCGCGGCCGCGTAGTCCTCGTATTCAAATATCCCCCGGCTGAGTGGGAAGTCCTGCAGGATCTGTTCCACCAGCTTTTTCTGGTTTGACGTGGCCGGCCACCCGCTGCGTCCCGGATCGACGCGCTCCGCACCGCTCCGTGTGGCCATATACTTCACATAGTTTTCAAGGTGTGCGGTGGCGGCGGAGGTGCCGCCCTTGATGTGGGGGCATTTGAAGATCAGGCGAGGCACAGACAGTCACCACCTTTTCACACGGTATCGAGCAGGAAATCGAGCGATTTTGTTGACAAGATTGTTCGATATGCGTATAATAAAGATAAGAAAAACCATACTAACATCTGGAGGAGGGAACCGTTATGATCGTGACTGCGACTGAGTTTAAGTCCAACCTGGGCAAGTATCTGGACCTGGTCGCCACGCAGGATGTGTATATTACCAAGAATGGAAAGAACATTGCGCGTTTGACCAGCCCGTCCACCAGCAAGCTGGCAGTCCTGGATGAGTTGGTGGGCATCGCCGCGGGCGCGCCTGTTCAGGATGAGGATTCTGTCCGAAGGGAGCGTCTGGCAAGGCAATGAGGATCGTGGTGGACACAAATGTGATGATGGACATTTTGCAGCGGAGGGAACCGTTTTTCGCAGATTCCTATCAGGCAATCCACTCGATCATCCAGGAGGATGGCGAGTGTATGCTCTCTGCTTCCGCCGCCACTGATATCTTCTATCTGCTGCGGAAGGCGCTCCAGTCACCTCAACAGGCAAGAGAGCGTTTGGCGCAGCTGGCACAGCTGGTCACCTTTGCGGATGTGGCTGGGCTGGACATCCATACCGCGCTCTCACGGCCGATGGCTGACTTTGAGGATGCCGTGGTAGACGCGGTGGCGGAGCGGAACGAGGCCGATTACATTCTGACGCGCAACAAAAAAGATTTTGCCGGTTCCGTGATTCCGGCTGTCACACCAACTGAATTTCTCGCTCTGTAACAACGCGGCCACTCTTGATTTGAGTGGCTGCGTTGCTTATTCCACGCCACGCTGGTAGTCGATGGCGTCCTTGAAGCTGATACGCCCATTGGTCTGCTTCACTTCCCGGACGGACCGGGCGCGGAGTGTCTTGAGATCCTCATCGCTGATCTCCATGCCCGCCGCCACCACATTCATTACCATATTGACCTCCACCGCCAGCTTGAAGAGCAGACGGGCGATGCGGTTCTCACTGTCCTGGACGGTCCCGCGCATGGCCGCCACCAGTGCGGGCGGCAGATACGCCGTGGCCTCCTTGCCGGAAACATAACCGGCGTAGAAACGGATTGCCTTTTCAATAAACTCGTTCTGGCTCTGGCAGTTATCCCTTTCACAGAGTTCTTTGACCAACCGCTGCGTTTCGGGCGCTATGCGCAGAGCAAACTTGATTTTTTCCCTCGCCATACTTTCCTCCAATCAAAATGTCCTGACCTTCGCATGTTCAGGGCTTCGTCATTTTGAACGGCCTCCTTACTTCAAAGCTGGATGCCTCCCATGCTCTGATTTTGGGGACAGAGCATCCTCTCCTCATAACTGAGGATCTTCTCCATGGTCAACCACTCCGGCTTGCCGTCCTCCGGGAAACTGTCCCACAATTTTTTCATGAGTTCAATCTGCTCACGTTCATCTCCCTCCCAAAGATATTTGCTCTCATGGTCTCCGTCACCGAGGTAGTACTCGCAGTCCAACCGCATGCGATCTAAAAGCATATATCGAAAAATTTCATCTTGCCTCAGTGGATCAAAATCCATACGGATATCTCTCCTTTTTCTTCTCATATCCCTGTTTTAATTCCGGATAAACATTGGAGTGATGGGCAATTCCAGCCGTGGTGACCCCCGGCCTGATTCCATCCCCTGAAAAGTGACCCCCGCAAAACCGTTCCCCGACCCGCATTGCGGGGCGGTGTGAGCCGAGTGGGGGGCGCTCCGCGACCCCCACTCTTTATCCCGCACTGTTTTCGACCCCTCGGTTCACCCTCGCTAAAAGCGGAGGCGAGAGGCCATCAACGCAGGACGGCTACCGCTCATTTTTGGGACTGCCGCACAAAGCCCCCGCAAACCGCTGGGAGGTGCCGCAGGTGTACGGATGCCATCCCGCCTTGGAAAAGGGCACACAGGGCCGTACAGGGGGCAACGGCGGGG
>NZ_JPJG01000034.1 GCF_000765235.1 Oscillibacter sp. ER4
TTGGCGCTCTCCGCCGTGACAGCGGAGCTATTTTGCCGTGACACTGGGGCTAAATCTCCGTGCAAGTGGTGCTCATGATCCGAAATTTACAATCTGTGAACACCTCCACGATGCTGCCGTGGTCGGTAAACGGCGCTTCCTGCAAAACGGACAGGTCCTTCATCATGCCGTTATGAACGATGTACTCCACGATCTGGTTCACAAAATAGATCTGTCGGCTATCGAGGCTGGCATCGTTCAGGTACTGCGCAAAAGCCTCCTTTGCCGCATTCATATCAAGCCCGACAATTTCCCGTACGAACTCGCCCAGCGGCTTCTGGCCATACTCAGCCTCATAATCCTGCTTCGTCCCGACCTCGCTCCAGAGTGCTTTCTCCAGCGCCTGCACATCCTCCGCAGTCAAAGGAACATTACTTTTTAGCTTGGCAATAACGGCGTCATCCATGTGCTGACGCACGTAGAACTCCGCCTTGGCCTTGTAGTTCTTCAGATCGTCGTTCTCCAGCTCAGATTCTTTCCAGTCCACAGACAGAATTTCGTCATCAAAATTCGTATCATAGTGCGCTTTACTGACCGGAATATACTTGATGAGGTCACGCAGATTCTCCCGGATGTGCTCAAATTCATTGATTCCGGCAGTCTCCACATAGTCTGTATGCAAAATCTTGTCGATCAGCTCAGCCTGTACCATAATTTCCGGGATGTTCGCCACAGATGCAACAGCGGAAACTTTCTTAAACAGGTCGCTGCGGGCTTTAGCGTATTTCTTTCCGGCGAGATAGGCAAGCTCGATGCCATACATCAGCGCGTCGAACCGCAGCGCCTTGGCATCGTCCTCTTCCGGTGTAATGAGCGGTGCAAGCTCCTGCCCCATGAGCAGCGTGTCCTCATAGGTCAAGGCATTGTAACTGTCCGGTTCGGCATACCGCTCCACATATTTCAGGTGCTGTCGAACCGCAAAATTATCCTTGTTCAACTCCTGCACCTTGCGCACCATGTCCTCCACCAGCGTCTTGCGGAAGGCAATCAAGTCCGTCGTCTGATACGCCAAGTCCTGTAATTTGAAGGCAATTTGGGCCTTCAGATGGAAGATCGCACCTTGCAGGGCAATCATATTGGCGGTGGGCCGTCCCTTGTTCATGCGAAAGAACTCAAAGTTGCCGCAGAAGTCGAAGATGTAGAACTTGTCCTTGTCCTTACCGTCCAGCAGCCCCGGACACAGACGGGTGCCTCGCCCGATCATCTGCCAGAACTTTGCCTTGCTCATGACCTTCTTGAAAAACACCAGATTCAGCACTTCCGGCACGTCAATGCCGGTGTCCAGCATGTCCACGGAAATGGCGATTTGAGGCAGTTTCTTCGGGTCGGAAAACTCGTCAATGGCGCTTTGGGCATAGGTCATGTAGTTGTCGATGACCTTGGCAAAGCCGGGAAGATGCGGGTATTCCTGATTGAAAACCGAAAGGATCTTCTCTGCATGGGTGTGATTTTTTGCGAAGATGATGGTCTTGCCCAGTTTGTTGCCGTAGTCGATGGTCAAGCCGTGGGTCATCAGTGTGTTCAGCACCTGCCGGATGGTGTCCTCGTTGAAAATCCACTCATTCAGCGCCGACGATGCAATGCTGTCCGGCAGCTCGCCGTTTTCATCTTCAAAGGTATCTTCATAGGCCCGTTTATCCGCGTCGGAAAGGTCATCATAGACGATGCCCTGTTCCATGAATTTCAGCTTCGTTTCCACGGACAGGAAGTCCACCAGATACCCGTCCTTCACCGCCTGCGCCAACTCATAGCCGTAGGTCGGTACGCCGTTTTCCAGCTCAAATATCTCATAGGTATTCTTGTCGATCTCATCCTTTGGCGTGGCCGTCAGTCCAACCAGCGGCGCGTCGAAATAATTGAAAATATCCCGGTATTTGTTATAAACCGAGCGGTGCGCTTCGTCGCAGATCACAAGGTCAAAGTGCCCGCAGGTGAAGAGTTTGCCCTCCTCGTCCTGTACACTGTCGATGACGTTGTACATGGTCTGATAGGTGGAAAATACGCAGTGCGCTGTGTAGTTATCCTTCTCCTCGCAGAGATTGGTAACGGAGAGATCGGGCAGCAGATTCACAAAGCTGCGCTTGGCCTGCGTGACCAGACTGTTGCGGTCAGCAAGGAAGAGAATATTTTTCACCCAACCATGCTGGAGCAGCACATCGCATAGGGCAATAACTGTTCTCGTTTTTCCGGAGCCGGTGGCCATGACCAGCAGCGCCTTGCGCCGGTTGCGTGCAAAGGCATCGCAGGCAGCTTTGATGGCGCCCTCCTGATAATAGCGTCCGGCTATCTTCTGATCCACCATGACATTTTTCAGGCTTGTCCGCATGGTCTGGAGATTGAACAGTTTTTCCAGATCCCGCTTGGAGTAGATAGCGGCACACTTGCGTTCGGGATAGATATTGTCCGTAATGCGGGTCTCAAAGCCGTTGGTCAGGAAAATGACCGGGCGGCGGTGATACTTCTTTTCCAGCAGGTCTGCATAGAGCTTTGCCTGCTGGCGTCCCTTGGCCACATCCACGCATGTGCGCTTAGCCTCCACCACTGCCAGCGGGCGGCCATCATCGCCGTAGAGCACATAGTCTGCATAGCCGACCTCGGACTTGTTTGGCATACCGGGCAGCTCTACCTCATTCAGCCAGTCCTTGCCCTCTGTCCAGCCCGCATCTGTGAGCATGGTGTCGATATACAGCTTGCGGGTCTTGTACTCAGACAGGTCGAGGGGCTTGGGCACATAGGTCTGCTGCTGCTCGGTTCGGCGGGCGGTGAGTTCCTCCTTCAGCGCAGCGTTTTCCGCCATCAGCGCGGCGAGCTCCACCTCCGGCACTTCCTGCACCGGAGCGGCGGAAACTTCGCTTTTTTGCGTCAGCAGCGCAGGGTAAAAATGCCCTTCGGTGTAGTTCTCACCGTAGCAATAGGCCACAAAATCCAGAAAGGCATACAGGTTTTCCAGACACAGCGCCGCCTGCTCTTCGGTGATTTTCTTGCCGGTGTGGGCGGCATTGTTGCCCATGCGACGGATCAGGTCCATCCGCCGCCAGATGTCTGTGCCCACAATGTCCCGGAAGTCCTCGGTGTTCATCAGACTGACCAACGTGTCCTGATAAGGCATGACCAGCGCTTTGTCCACGGAATACATCCACTTCACGGCGAACTCCATCGCCCTGCGGCAGTTCAACACGCAGGCGGAGGGGTCGATATGTAGAATCCGTTCAGCGGAAACCGCAACGGAGGCAAAGGGCTCGAATTGCGGATCGGCAGCGAAAATGTCAAAGTTGGTCATGGCGTATCGCCTCGCTTTTAGGTGGTAATATTTTCAAAATCAGGCAACTTTTTTGTTGCGCCATAGATTATTCTTGTTTTGCTATAGTCGCTCTCAATGTAATTACTGGTGTAATCAGCAAAATCAACATTTGCTGTCCTTGCCAAATAAAGAATTGAAATATAGAGTGCTGATAAGGCATATACAGCATTACTGTATGATGCACCCGAGAAATATTCTCCACGGTTGTGCTTTACTTCTTGGTATGCGTTCCACCACGAAAGTTTTCCGATGTCCCATCCTTGGAAAGGGGCGATAGTTCTTCCCCACCTTTTAACAGATACAACTGCATCCACGATACGGGGATATCTGGCCAAAATCGTTTCCTTATACTTCCCGATAGTTCCTTCCGGCTGTTTTCCTGTGATTTCAAGGCAGAGCAATTTGAAAACAGACTCTAATTCTGTACACGCAAGAATCAGGATTTTGGCAAACTCAAAGGAATGTACATTCTCCTGCCCAGAAGGTTCAATAAAGCGAGAGGTATTAGTAATATCACCCTCTAATGTGAGATAGTAATTCCAAATTTCGTTGATTGTCTGTGTTGTCATTACTCATCATCCCCTTCACATCAATCAGCCCGCCACTGAAATTCTTTACCTTTCCTTTCCATGCTGCCGCTGTTGCCGTTTCAGTTCCGCTAAAATCTCCGGCGGGATACGGTCAACCAGCCGCCGCATATCGTCCAGTTCGCTTTTTAACTTCGCCCGTTCCATCGTGTCATTCATCTTGCCTTTTTCGCTGGCCTTTGCCCTGACTTCCAGCTTTTCATTTTCCGCTAACAAGTCATTGATTGTGACCTTGTATTTTTTCAGTTGCCCGGAGAAGTTCTCCATCTGCGGAAACCACTTTTTCAGCATGGAGAGGGCTTCCTCTTTCTTCTTTCCGGCGTTCAGCGGGGTAATGCCGGAGAGAACCGCTTCAATGGCCCTCGCCTGTTTGGAGAGGTTGACCGCCTGTTTGAACAGCCGGGTGGGGATATGCTTCCGGCCCGTCTTGCTGGCGCTTTCCCCACGCTCCAGGTCGGGGTACTGCTCCACCATACAGGCGTGAAAATCGTCCTGCCACTTCGTCAGATTGGCCCGGTTGCCGATAATTTCTTTGGCGCACAGGCGGTTGTCCTTTGTCAGCGGCACAAAGACCAAGTGCAGATGGGGCGTTTTTTCATCCATGTGTACCATAGCCGAAACGATGTTCTCCCGGCCCACCCGGTCAATGAGGAAGTCCGCCGCCCTCTGGAAGTAGGCCGCTATCTCCTTTGGGGACTTGCCCTTGAAAAACTCCGGGCTGGCGGTAATCAGCGTGTCCACAAACCGAGTGCTGTCCTTGCGGGTGCGGCATCTGGCCTGCTCGATGCGGCTCTGAATGAAATGGTAGTAGCGGCCATCCGGCTTGACGATGTGGAAATTGTACTTGCTCCGGCTGGTGTCAATGTCCGGGTTGCTGGCGTACTGCTCCTTTTTCCGTTCATGGTGGGCTTCCAGCGGCCCCGCCGGGTGGCCCTTGTGCTTCTCAAATCGCAAAATTGCGTGTTGTGCCATTGAACTCCTTTCCCCATTCCATTCCTTTCCGGCGGGTTTTCCCGCCGAAAATATCTCTGATAGGATTGGAATGGAATGAATGTAAATAGATGGTTTTAATCTCTGTATTTCTATATACCGTCAGATTTCCGTACTTCAAGAGGATTGATTTTCGTACTCGCCAAGTACGGTTTTCAGCCCTCCGGCGTACCATAACCGGATTTCTTGAAGTCGGTGTTTGGAACCGCTTCATAGGATTTCGGGTAAATGCGGTTGGGTTTTCCACAGCCCTGTTTCTGGATTTCCACCAGCCCCGCATACTGCAACTCCCGCAGGGTGTTGACCGCTTTCTGCCGCCCGCAGCGGAGCAAAGCGACCACCTCGCAGATGGGGTAGTACAGGTAGACCCGCCCGTACTCGTCCGCCCAGCCGTTCTTCCGGGACAACTCCGCCCGGCGCAGGACAAAGGCATACAGCACCTTCGCTTCGTTGCTCAAGGGCTGGAATGTGGGTGCTTCAAAAAGGAAATTGGGGAGCCGGGTGAAACTGAACGCCTTTTCCGGCTGGTGAATATAAATCGTGTTTGTCATAGCGTGTTTTGTGGACGGTTAGAGGCCCGTTTTCCGGGGCGAATGATAAATGATACCAGCCGCCCCGGTTGAGGGCTTGCGGAGCCTTGCAAATCAAGGCTTTTCCCGCTCTTAACTGTCCACAGCAGACCTCCTTTTCCGTTCACTTTCTGTTTTCTGCCGCCTGTGAACTCTGGCGGCGCAGTCCGGGCAGTATTTGCCCCGGTTGGACTTCGGGACGAACACACCGCCGCACTCCGCACAGCGTTTCAAGTCCCTGTCCCGGTAAATCTCCGCTTCCAGCGTCCTGTCCAGCGGCAAGACCGCCCAGCGGAACCACTTGCAGCAGACGGAGAACGAAATCATCTGCGGACAGGCGCAGGTGTCGCCATCGTCCAGCGCAAGGCAGTTTCCGTCCTCGCAGTTGCAGCACTCCCGGCGTATCAGGCCGCTGGCTCGTCTCTTCTGGGGCGGGGTTATGCGGTAGGGGGAGCCGTCCGGCCTGTGTTCCAGCGGCGGCAGGTGTTGATAGGGTCTTTTGCTCATGCGTCCCTCCGTTTTCTTTGGCGTGTTCTGTTTCCAAGGTGCTTGTCCATCGATGAACTATCCCAAGTCTACACCTTTTTGACCGCCTGTGCCGTATATCCAAGAGGTAGGAAATCAGCCTGAAAAACTCCCTATTTCCACGCTCTCGGATTTGTGATATAATCAAAAAAAGATAAAAGACAAATTCAGGTTTCTGGTCTTCTTGCACAAAATAAAGGAGGAGCTATTATGCAAATTGTTTATATTCCAAGCGAATCAATGTCTGTTCAAGGTAAAAAAGATGAAATCTATAAAAGATATGGGAAAGACTGGAATATTAGAGAACAGGGAGGAGGTAACGGAAATTGGTTGTTGACCAGAAAAAGTGATGTGCTTGTAGATGGAAAAAGTTATCGTACTTTTGTACTTGAACACTACGGTAAATCCAAGCTGACAGCGAAGCTTGTTGATAAATTTCGTGAAGATGTAGCAAATGGTAAAATAAAACTGTAAATGCCTATGCCGTTATGCTATGAGCATAGTACATAGCATAACGGCTTCTCTTTCGTTGAGCTAGCAAGGAGGGTGAATATGTCTTTATCCATACAAGAGCGATTAAAAGACCTACGTGTGGAGCGTGGCTTGACGCTGGGGCAGCTTGCGGAGCAGACCGGGCTTTCCAAGTCTGCGCTGGGCAGTTACGAAACGGAAGACTTCAAGGACATCAGCCACTATGCCCTTATCCGGCTGGCGAAGTTTTACGGTGTGACCGCTGATTATCTGCTGGGGCTGTCTGAAATGAAAAATCACCCAAACGCCGATCTTGCAGACCTGCGTTTGAGTGATGAAATGATTGACCTGCTGAAAAGCGGGAGGATAGACAATACCCTGCTGTGTGAGCTGGCGGCGCACCCGGATTTCCCCCGGCTGATGGCTGACCTTGAAATCTATGTGAACGGAACGGCACTGAAACAGGCGCAGGGTGCAAACGCCATAGTGGACACGATGAGCGCAACTGTTATAAAAAAGCATAATCCTGGCATGAGTGATACGCAGTTAAGACAGCTTATCACCGCCCATATTGATGAGGACGAGTTTTGCCGCTATGTGATACAACGGGACATAAACGGGATTGCCCTTGCTCTGCGGGAAACACACAAGGACGATTTTTTCAGCGTCCCAGAGGATAACCCGCTAAAAGAAATGCTGGAAACTGCTGGTGAAATCGTCAGCCAGGACAGCGACACGGAACAAGCGTACTTGGCGTTTATCTGCAAACGGCTCAAGCTGAATTTTAGGAAGCTGTCAGTAGAAGAACGGAAGTGGCTGAAAAAGATTGCGGAAAAATCCGACTTGCTGAAGAATCCAAAACCGCAGAGAGGACGAAGATAAAAAATGCCTGAACGGCGGTTCTGGTTTTTCAGAACCACCATCCAGGCATTTTGTTTAGTAATAGAAAAAGGTGCAGTTGATTATTGCGTATTGTCAATCTCTCTCAAACCGGGTAGTAAAAATACGGCAAGCGCAACGATGATAATGCCAATTCCGCAAATGACAAACCATTTCTCAACTCCCAGCCGCTCCGCCAGAGGCCCGGAAATGACAAGGCCAAACGGCATGGCGAGGGAAGCGGCGCTTGTCAGTAGAGAAAAAACTCTCCCCAGATATTCTGGTTTGACCGTTTCTTGAAAAATCGCATTTTGCACACCGTAAAATGGAGCGGAAATTCCCATAACAGTACAGCACACAACAAAGACAAGAAATGCGTCTGGCGGCAAAAGCCCTGAGAGCATATTGCTAACGCCCATCAGGAGAACGGAAAGACCGATGGTGTACCGCCGTTTCTTAAAACCGCCCCAAATGCTCAGAATGACTCCGCCAAGCAGCATACCAACCGCAAAAGCAATTTCAGCGGCAGAGGCATGGGCCGGTGTTCCTTTGAAGTATGACATACAGATGAGAGGAAAAAGCGTACTGATTGGCATATAAAAGAACATATAAATTACACCAATCCAGAGCAGAGCAAAGAGGCCCCTGTTTTGCTTTAATACCACATACCCCTCTTTCATATCCTGTAAAAACTGTTGTCTTTTCGTTTCTGGACATAGTTCAGGCGTTGGTATGGACGAAATCGCAACAGTCACACAGGCAAGGATTGCACCCACAATATCTAACAATATAATTGCATTAAGAGGCCAAACAGCATATAAAAACGCTGCGGCAGCTGGACTGATAATCGCACTTACTGCTTGCATGGTCTGCGTGTAACCAGCGCATTTTGTAAGTTCCTCTTTTGGCACAATCATAGGTGTTGCTGCGCTGAATGCTGGAGAATGAAAAGCAGTTCCCGCACTTCGGATTAACAGGACAACCATAATAGACCATACGGGCAATTCCATGTAAAACGCCACCAGCGCCAGAATACCGCCAGCGGCGGCAATTATCAAATCCGCACCAATCATTACGCTTTTACGGCTGTGCCGGTCAACAAAAGCACCTGCAAACGGGCCTAAACAGGCTTGCGGCAAAAATCCAATCAGTGTTGCCGCCGTCAATATGATTGCAGAATTAGTTTTCGCAACCAAATAAAAGATAATGGCCATTTGCAAAATACCGCTGCTAATAAAGGATATTGCTTGTCCGGCAAGAAGTGTAAAATAAGTTTTTCTCCATGAATTGTTGTTTTGGGTCATAATGCGAACCTCCTTTTTTATTGCATTGTTCCTTTGTTTCTGCAATAAAAAGCAGGCGTTGTCCCACAGAGAGGGCAGACGCCTGCATAACAACAAAGCACGAAAAAACACCACGATACAGTTCAAAGACTGCTCGTGTCAAACCTACGTGTTCCTTTGCATACGCACGCAAAAAAAGCCCACCATCATGTGGAAAGGTACTTCTACTTTTTATTGCTTATTAGCGTACACAAATTAACACACGTAAGCCTCCTTCCAATCTCAAACTGTCGCACAGTATAACACACATCCGATAGACTTGTCAACCATTTTTAACCTTGTTTTCCATCTTGTTTTTCCATCTCTTACGGGCAGTAGCAAAGCCAGGCGAGCCAGTCAACGGTCAAGATGAACGGCGCTTTCAGCGCCGCCGTTGACAGTCTCGCCCGTCTTTGCTAATGGGTAATCAAGGCGGGAAAGCCATTTTAGGGCTTTCCCGCCCATTTCAATTTTGGGAGAAGAAAGGCCCCAAAATGAACGAGTGCGGCCAAACACTTTTAGGGATTGGCCACCTTGTCCACCCATCCAGCGGGGCGGCGGGGAACGGTCAAGGCCGGGCGTCAGCCCATTCATTTCAGCCTTGACGGTTTCCTGCCGTCCTGCTACTTTTCCCGGAGTGTGGCCACACATCTGGTCACGGTGTCCAGAGCTTTGGGACTTTTTGTCCCATAGGCCGGGGGCGGAGGACGAGGGACGGGGGCTTTCATAATACGCCCTGTCTGCTGCTGAAATCAGCCCTTTGTTTCCGGCTTACCAGCCCCAAACAAAGCCCTGCTTTCCTGCCGCGTCAAATGCCCTTGCCCTCCCCGGCGGCAACGGTATTTTCAGGGCAACGCCGACAGAGCGTATAACACACTACACTTTGCTCCGCAAAGTCGTGTGCCAAATGGGGCGCTGCCCCCTTTGGAAACCCCCGCAACAAACAGGTGCTATGCACCCAGCCGGGAGCATAGCGCCGTTTGTTGTCAGCAGCCCGTTTCACGGTCTGCGTGTAGTTCCTTGTAAACTGACCTAATGGAAAGTTTAAAGCTCATTATGACAGTGTTTTTAGGAATGATCTTTATCCCGCTTCCATCAACTGCTGTTGCAGTTATCTTCTCAGCAGTATTCTCGATGTATTTATTGCATTTTGTAAGATCGGCAATACTCCCTCCTTGCTGATGGCTTCCCGCAATTCTGGGGACAAATCAGAACATAAATCTATCACATCAAAGGTCAGCAATGTATGCGTTTCTTCCTCAACATCCAGTCTGAAACGGCATACATTGCCTCCCTGCACAGCTAAATCAATATCGCTTGTGCGGCGGAAGTCCCCTCGCGCGCGGGAGCCGAAGAGAATCACCGTTTGGATGTGATGCCTATTTGCCAGATTAATGATTTGGTGAATAACCGTTGAATCAATTCCGTACTTTGTCATCACACCAACTCCTTCGATAAGCCTTCAAGCTCGCTGACCGCTCCACCTACAATTCTACAAAGTAATTATACCATAAAACGCTGTATCCACAAGCAATATTTCGATGCTTGCGTCCCAGAAGCGGGAATTGATCGATATAACAAAAACGGGCGCGCAGCCTTGAGAAAGGAGGCTGCGCGCTCTGCTTTTTGTCGTTGGCCTTGTTCAGACGGCATATATCTTGGAATAAGCTATCTCAAAGCCGCTTTGCGATCTGCCAGATCACCCGCTGTGCTGTCGTGACTGCGGCAATGTCTTCCTTCGTGGCAAAGCCGCGGGTGTTGACAACATGAGCGATTTGATTGATGTTATTTCCAATGCCGGCGAGTTGACGCCGGATTTCGGCGTATTCAGCGAGTGGTCGGGATCGGAGGTTCATGCCAGAGATCAGCGCACGGAGGAATACTTCCATTGGGAAGCCAGAGAGCATAGCCTGCTGTTTCAAATGTTCATGTTCCTGCTCATTCAAACGGAGCGATATTTTGATTGGTCGTTTTCTCATGATCGTTTTTCCTTTCAATTCATAAGGGGTTATAGGGGAATTGCTTCCCCTAACAAGCGCATTTGGACGGCCAAATGCTATGCTTGCGAATTCAGCTTCTGTATAGCGGTTTCATTTTTGTGACAACGCTGTTGTAAAATTAACTTCTTGATTTATTGGTGTCCAATGTGTATAATAATTGTGAGAAACTTTTGAGGTGAATGACCGTGCTACACGAGGAACGAACTGCAAATATTCTTATCAACAAGGCGGGTGGAAACACCGGTCCGGATGCCAAAGGTTACCGCGTGGCGCTGCCATCTGTTTGGATGAAGGCCCTGGGTATCTCTGAGGGCAGCCGGACCGTAACGCTGCAATTTGATGGGGAAAGCATCACCATCCGCCGCCCTGCCGTGTCTGATTACGATGTCTTTCTGGCCAATGCCCGAAGCAGCGCTCACGCCCTCCTGATCCTGTACTACTACGATGGGAATAAGCTCTGTACGAAGATCTGCGCTGACCAAACCACTCATCAACTTGCCATCGAAAACGAGGCCAGTTCTCCCCTTTCCACCGCTTTCGGCGTGAACCGCAAGCCCACATGGGACGATCTGCAAATCTTCTTGAAAGACCGCTGTGTGCCGCAGGAGCGGGACGGTTTGAAATATTACCTGTCTGACTTGGGACTGGACTGCTATGACCCGCTGGCGATCATCCGCAAGACCGAAGGGCGCATGGCAGAGGATTCGTGCTGGATCAAAATTGTGGAGGGCTGAATATGTCGATCAGACTGACAACGGGAAGCCGCATCGCAGAAACCTCGTCTAAGGGCAATCAGGAAAAATGGCTGGCAGATGGCCGCTGGTACAAGCTGGATCTGTTCGGCTACGAGGGACTGGCTGAAGCCGTGACCTCTGCGCTGCTGGCACAGACCAATACAGATGCGCTGGGCTTTCACTATGTGACCTACCGCATGGAGCGGATGGAAGTCCACGGACACATCCGAAACGGCTGTTCCAGTGCCAATTTTCTACGTCAGGGCGAGGCCATCCTGACCGTTGCGGAACTGCTGCGAAAAGGCGTTGGCCCGGACTGGCAGACCGCGGTAAACCGCCTGCCCAATCTTCAGAGCCGCCTTGCGTGGTTGGTGGAGCAGGTTGAGCGGCTGACGGGACTTGACCGCTTCGGCACCTATCTGACGCTGCTGTTCGAGGTGGATATGCTGTTCGGCAACGAGGACCGGCATCTGAACAACATCGCTGTGCTGCGCTGCGGTGATGGCTTTGACTACTGCCCCATCTTTGACTTCGGCGCGGGTTTGCTGTCCAACACACGGGATTATCCCATGGAAATCGAACCGGCCGCATTGGTGCGGCAGCTCAAGGCTCAGCCCATGAAAACGGGCTTTGTCCGACAGGTCCACGCGGCGCAAAATCTATACGGGCCGCAGCTTCGCTGCGACTTTGCCGAAAAAGAGATCATGGCCTCCCTTTCAGAGCCGCTGGAGTTTTACGCCAAGCGGGATGCTCCCTATATCCGTGACCGTGTGACGGCCTGCATCAAATTCCAGCGGAAAAAGTTATTCTGATTTTCTGCCGTCCTCCCGCAGCCACGCGCCCCGCAGCACCATGCGGAGATACGCCGCCCGCCCGATGCCGTGGTCCTGCGCGGTGCGGGTGAGCCGCTCATATTCTGCCTGCGTCAAGCGGAGATTTACCTGCTTTTCCCGTAAGTTCTCTTTGTTCTTCATCTGATGATCCTCCCTATTATTCTTTTTTCGGCTTGGTATATATTTATCTCAGTATCGCTCTACTCAGTCTTATTAGACGCTGAAAATCAGCGCACCTGAACGCTGATTTTCAGCGTTCTTGAAATTCGAAAATCGAAAGTCAAGAAATTCGGTTTTCGAATTTCAGGGGGTACAGTGCAGACGGCTTCCCCAACCCTTGCCGTTTCCGGCGCAGCAGGCCAGCTTGCTCCAGTTCGGATAGCAGCTTCTCCGCCTTGTTGTGGGCGCAGCCCAAGTCCTCCATAATGTGGCTGATGCCATAGTAAACAAAGGCGCGCCCTTGCTTATCGAACCACCCGCTTTTGCGGGAAAGTCCCATTTTGTCCAGCAATAATCCGTAAAGTAATTTTGCTTCACAATTCATGTTTTTGAATGGCTCCTCCGTAAACAGCACCTTTGGAACACGGTAAAATGTAAATAACTCTGATTCATGCTCATAGAAATAATCCATATGGTTCCTCCTTGCCCGTTGGGGCATAAAAATAGCGGAGGCAGGCATTTGACCTGTCTCCGCTTTTTGCTTTTGTTTCCTTCTTGGGGCGTTATTTGGACTCTCGCAGGATCTCAAGTGCGGCGTTTTTGATGTTGTTCATCGCACCTACCCACGCCATTTGATCCTGCGCCTTCAAGTCCTCGTCGATGCCCTGTGCTTCCGCCATCTGGCGGATGATGGTTTCCAGCAGCTTGTCCTCTGTGGTGTCCGACTCCGGCGGCAAAAGGCAGGGATAATACTGCTCGCCCCGCAGCTCGTAGTAAAGACCGTTCTCAAAAATGACCGGCGGCAATGGCGGTAAATTCTGCTCCATAATCCTCGCTCCTTTCTGCCGCTATTGTACGGAAGAAATTTGTATAGTGCCAGTATACGAAAATCATCGCTCTCCCCTGTTCTTTGCGCGGTAACGGGCCTCCAGCAGCTTGATGATCTCCCGCTCCATCTGCTGCGCAGAGTAATTGCGCGGGAAATACTTCCGCAGCGACTCGGTTTTGATGCGGATTTGCTCTTTCTGATTGGGCTTTTCCTCGGTGAGAATGGCGTACAGTACCTCCGGCGTCAGTTTTGCCTCGCGGGAGAGCTGCTTCATACGGAGTGCCTGTGACAGCGATGGTGTGGCGTCCTCCCGCCCGATCAAGTCCCACAGCTCCGCCTGCTCGTCGCGGGTGAGATAGGACAGCTCCACGGCGGGAGAAAAGGCGATGCGTCCATCGTCCACCATCTGAAGCAACGGCGGAACAAGGTTGGTCAGGCGGATGTAGCGTTGAATGGTGCGGCCACTTTCGCCGGTTGTTTCACCAATAACATCTGCTGTTTCATAATTCCCGACAAGTTGTCGGGGATTATCTTTACGTGGCCTCCCCGCTTGCCGTTTCATGGCCTCCAACTTCATCTTGTAGGCAAACGCCTTTTCACTGGGCAGCAGGTTTTCCCGCTGGAGGTTGCTGTCCACCATCAGGATCACCGCTTCATCGTCGGTCATTTCCCGCACCAGCACCGGCACGGTGGGCAGGCCCAATTTCTGCGCCGCCAATCGCCGCCGATGCCCGCTGACCAGCTCGTAGCCCTCCCCTTTTGGCCGCGCCAGTAAGGGTGACAGAATACCATAGGTGCGGACGCTCTCCACCAGCTCGTCCATGGCAGCGTCCTCCCGCACCTGATAGGGGTGCTTTTTAAAGGGTGTCAGCTTGTCCGGTGGAAGCTGCGAGATAAATTCCTTCACCATACCGCCCCTCCCTCCGAAAGCGCGGCGGACACGTTCACATGGTAGTGAAGGTCGGAGCCGCGATAGTGGTAGTCCGCGTCAAAGGAATGAAGCCAGCCGGCATTTCGCACATTCGCGTTTTCGTTCTCTTTTTCGGCCTGTACCCCTTGCAGCGCAAGGGTTTTTCGCGCTTGTGGCCCTTGGACTTCCACAGTCGGCACAGAGGAGCTGGGGCATTTGGAGATGGTCGGTACGATCGTCCACCAGCTCACGCGAAATCTCACGGAGGAACAGATCAAGGAGGCTGGATTCGAGGCCTATTTTGTCGACCACACGACAGGCGTTTTCCCGCAGTTCGCCTCGGGCTACCCGTGGTCGGCGAGCACCATGCAGGTCACGGGCGACACCATCGCGGACCTGACGGAGGACCTGGCGGCAGAGCAGAAAGCGCGCGTGACGTACGACAATATCCTGCGCCTTTCCGACGATCCGGACGTGAGTGATGTCATCAAATTCCTGCGTGCGCGCGAGATCGTACACTTCCAGCGCTTCGGCGAAGGCCTGCGCCTCGCCAAAGACCGCCTGGACGAGAAAAATGTCTACTATGTAAACCCGAGCTTTGACAAGTAAAGATGACAGAAAAAGCACGCCGAAAAGCGTGCTTTTTCCTTTTGCATTCCACATCTTGACGCCACAGAAAAACTGTGGTATCATCGCTTTGCCTTTCGGGAAGACTACTCTGACCGGCGGCGAACCAGATTCATTCTACCGTTCTGACAGCGAGGATGCGTTCCGAGCCACAAGAAGAGGGAAAACAAAGGCACAGCCCTGCTGCGTCGTCATTTGCTGTTTCCATCCCTTCTGCTGAACGGCGGAAGGGATGATTTTTATTTTGACAAAGGAGAATGCGTTAATGGAAACGAGAGTCGCCGTGCTGGCCATCATCGTCCGCGAGGGAAGCTTCGTCCAACCGCTCAACGAGCTGCTGCACGAGTACGGGCAGTATATCATCGGGCGTATGGGCGTGCCGTACCGCGAAAAGGGCGTGAATATCATCAGCGTGGCGCTCGACGCGCCGGGCAACGTCATCTCCGCCCTGTCGGGCAAGATCGGCCGTCTGGACGGCATCACCGCCAAAACGGTCTACGCGCCCGAGGGCAGCATCGGAAAGGAAGAAAACCAATGAAAAAGAACCTCAAACATCTCTTGGCCCTGTGCCTGACGATTGCGCTCGTCTTCTCGCTCGCCGCCTGCGGGCAGAAGGCGGATGAGACGCCGAACGACGCGCAGAACGACCAGCAGACCGAGCAGGAGGAGTTCACCCCTGCGAGCTACTCCATCGCCGCGCTCAAGGGCCCTACGGCCATGGGCCTTGTGAAGCTGATGAAGGACAGCGAGAGCGGCGAAACTACTGGCAACGAATATACCTTTACCCTTGCCGGTTCTGCGGACGAAGTGACGCCCGCACTCCTCAAGGGCGAGCTCGACATGGCCTGCGTGCCCGCGAACCTCGCCGCCGTGCTCTACAATAAGACGGAGGGCGAGATCGAGGTGCTGGCGGTCAACACGCTCGGCGTTCTCTACATCGTGGAAAACGGCGAGAGCGTGCACTCCATGGCCGACTTGAAGGGCAAGACCATCGTGGCGGCGGGCAAGGGCTCTACGCCGGAATACGCCCTGCGCTATCTTCTCACGGAAAACGGCATCGATCCCGATAACGATGTGATGATCGACTGGAAGAGCGAGCACAGCGAGTGTGTCGCGGCGCTGGCTTCCGGTCAGGCGAGCGTTGCGCTCCTGCCCCAGCCCTTCGTCACCGTGGCGCAGAGCAAGATCGAGGGCCTGCGCATGGCGCTCGATCTGAATGCTGAATGGGACGCACTCGATAACGGCTCGGCGCTCATCACGGGCGTCATTGTTGCCCGCCGCGCGGTCGTGGAGGAAAATCCCGCCGCCGTGGAGGCCTTCCTCAAGGACTACGCCGCGAGCGTCGACTGGGTGAACGCCAACACCGCGGACGCCGCCGCGCTCATCGGCGAATACAGCATCGTGGACGCCGCCGTCGCGGAAAAGGCACTGCCCTACTGCAACATCGTCTGCCTGACGGGGGCAGATCTTCTTGAGGCGCTGCCCGGTTATTTAGAGGTGCTCTACAATGCGTCTCCCGCCGCTGTCGGCGGCGAGATGCCGGATAACAGCTTCTATTTCGCATAAATTCTTTGCGGCGGCGGGCGCTGTCCCGCCGCCGTATTTCAAGGAAAGGAGAGATGATCATGCGCGGAAAAAAGCAGAACGTGCGTCTCTGGGCAGTCGCTTTCTGGCTGATCGTCTGGCAGCTTGCCGCGGTGGCACTGCACGCGGCATACCCGCACGGCGCGCTGCTGCTCCCCTCTCCCGTATCCTCGCTCGCGCGGCTCTGGACGCTTGCGAGCACGGCAGTATTCTGGCGCGCCATCGGCACGTCGAGCATGCACATCTTGGGCGGCTTTTTGCTTTCCTGCGCGCTGGCAGTTGTACTGGCGGCGCTTTCCGCGCGGTTTTCGCGCGTCGAAGAGCTGCTTGCACCGCTCGTGGCGGCAGTCAAGACCGTGCCGGTGGCGTCGTTCATCATTCTGGCGCTTATCTGGCTCTCCAGCCGAACGCTGCCGCTGTTCATCGCGGCGCTGATGGTCTTCCCGCCCGTGTACTTAAATGTGCTTGAGGGCATCCGGCGCACGGACGCCTCTCTTCTGGAGATGGCGCGCGTGTTCCGCGTGCCGTTTTCGCGCACGCTGCGGGGCGTGTATCTGCCGCAGGTGCTTCCCTACTTCCGCTCTGCCGTCAGTGCGGCGCTGGGCCTTTGCTGGAAGGCCGGCACTGCGGCGGAGGTCATCGCCCTCTCCAGCGGCTCGATCGGTGAGAAGCTCTACAACGCGAAGATATACTTCCAGACCGCCGACCTCTTCGCCTGGACGGCGGCGATCGTGCTGATCTCGGCGGCGTTTGAAAAGCTGTTTCTTCTCCTCGTGGACAAGATCGCAGAAAGGATGGGCGCATGATGGAGCTTCGAGTCGAACACCTTTGCAAGCGCTACGGCGAGAATGCCGTGCTTGACGACATTTCCTTTACCGCGCGCATCGGCGTGACGCGCCTGCTCGGTCCCTCCGGCATCGGCAAGACGACGCTGCTGCGCGTGCTGCTCGGGCTGGAAACGCCGGACAGCGGTACGGTCAACGGCGATAAATTTCGCTGGACGGCGGTCTTTCAGGAAAACCGCCTGCTCGAAGGGCTGGACGCAGAGGGAAATCTTCGCTTCGTCCTCGGCGCGAATTACAACGCCGCGGCGGCGCAGGCGCTCCTGGAAGAACTGGGACTTGGCGACGTGGGGAAAAAGAAGGTACGCGATTATTCCGGCGGCATGCAGCGCCGGCTGGCACTCGCTCGAGCGCTGCTCGCGCCGTCCGACGCGCTCGCGCTCGACGAGCCGTTCACCGGCCTCGACGCGGAAAACCGCGAGGCCGCGATGCGCGCCATCCTGCGCGCGGCAGAGACGAAAATCGTGATCCTCTCCACACATGAGGAATTACCCATCCCCGTCCTCTGCCAGATCATCGAATTGTAAAAAGGAAGCGCAAGCAAAATGCTTGCGCTTCCTTTTTTGATGAAGTTACGCGCAGATGGCCTCGTCATAGACGGTGCTCGCGCCGCTGTGGGCGGCGACGAACTTATCGCGGAACGTATTGACCAAGCTCTCGTTGCCGTAGACGGACACGACGTACTGCCCCGACGTGAGGATCACGAGCCTTTCGGGGAAGCCGCACATCCACTGCTTGCCCTGCACGGCGCTGCGGATGTCGGCGGCGACGGTCGAAACGTTGCCCGCGTCACTGACGTGGAACGCGCCGCAGGTAAAGGTGTTGAGGTTCATCATGTGCACGAGCGATGCCGCGCCGTCGATGAGCGACACGTCGGCGGACGGGAACGTCAGCTGATAGGTCAGGTTGTCAGCGTTCGACACATCGAAGCTGCCGGGCGCGCTGTCGACGCTGTGCTCTGCGTCTCCGCCCGCGGCGGGAAATTTGTCATCCTCGCTGTACGTGCTCCAGACAGACGTGAGCAGTGAGAGCGCGCCGGTGTCCTGCGCCGCAGGTGTTTCCGACGGTGTTTCCGCGGGCTTGGAGGGCTCGGCAGGTTTAGCAGGTTCGGACGGCTTGCTTGCGGGCGTCTCGTCCTTCTTGCTGTTGGACTTGGTCGGTTCCGCGGGCTTTTGTGCCTCGTCAGTTTTTTCGCCCTTGTTTGCGTCGGGTTCGATCTCTGTAGCGTCGGACGCATTGTCTTTGTCCGCGTCATCCGCGGAAGGCTCGTCCTGCTTGTCGTCGACGGGCGTCTCCGCCTGTGTGGGATCGTCCTCTTCCGGCGTCTTGTCGTCCGCCTTGCTGCCGCAGGCAGCGAGCGAAAGCGTCATAGCGAGCGTCAGAAGAAGGCAAAGCAGCTTTTTCATCAAAGTTCTCCTTGCGATTTAGTATTTGTATACTGTATTGTAACAGAGATTTTTTAGAAAAGGAAGTCTTTTATTTTCTTCTTGCAAGAAGTGCAAAGGGTTTCCCTGCGCCGCGCAGGGGAGCGAGTCAAAGGGGGCGTTCTCTTTCGCGAAAGAGAACGCCCCCTTTGGACCCCCCAGAGAAAGGCATTTTTTCATTGCAAGCAAGCAGCTCGAAGAGGCGCGATGCTTGCCGATGATACTTCCTGCGCGCGGCGTTGCCGCGTTAGCATTGCTATACGATTTGGTTTGCTCCTACTATCCGCTGCCGCTCTGCCCATCTTGTAGAAGTACACCTAATCATCGTCTATCGAGGTACTCATCAATGCGGCGAGCGCAGCAATGCCGTATTCGGCAGGAAGTCTGCCGCCGGACAAACGTCACTCGCGCCTCACGATAGTAAGGTGCGGTTGAGAGCGGTAACGACTCGCAGGGATTCATGGCGAAGCCATGTACACCGCACCCGATTGCGCAGCGCGAGCAGCTCTTCGAGCTGCTCTCTTGCAATGGCGGGGTCAAGGGGCAGAGCCCCTTGCGTTCTCTTTGGGGGTCCAAGGGGGCCATTCTCTCACGTGAGAGAATGGCCCCCTTATCTGCGTCCCCCTGCACGGTGCAGGGAAATTGTAATTATATTACATAATCATAATCCCCATCTTCGCGCAGCAGATCCGCGAGAGTGTACTGATCAAGATATTTATTGATGACATCGTTCAGTCCCGCCCAGAGCGAGAGTGTGCGGCACTCCCCTGCGCGGTCGCAGGGCGAGCTGCCGGCTTCGAGGCACGCGACGGGGGCGAGCGAGCCCTCCATCAGCCGCAGGATCTGGCCGGTCGTGAACTGATCCGGGCTCTTGCACAGGCGGTAGCCGCCGCCCTTGCCGCGCATGCCCTCGACCACGCCGCCCTTGACGAGCGATTTGACGATGCTCTCTAAATATTTTTCTGAAATGTCCTGCCGCTTGGCGATCTCCTTAAGCGGGATGTACCCGTCGGTTTGGTGCTCGGCCATGTCGATGAGCACGCGCAGCGCGTAGCGGCCCTTGGTTGAAATCATCATAGTATGTTCACGCCTTTCTAAGCACATCCGTTGAAAGGCATTCGGGAGTCGGCCTTCTTCAACTTTTGATATTCCTATTATATTACATGGTTTATGGGAATTCAATAGATTTTTTTGAAATTTCCTCTTGACAAATCCAAACGCACATCGTATAATCCCTACATACCTACTCGAAAGGTTGGTAATAAACGTGAATTCATTCCTTCACCCGTTCCGATGTCGCCGCGGCAGAACATAAGATGCAAGCGATCACCGAAACCTATAAAACAAACAATAAAATTTTGATATAGAACGTACATCGTTCAGGAGGAAACATTATGAACAAGATTTACACTTCTGCGGACCAGCTGATCGGCAAGACCCCGCTTCTCGAACTGTCCCACATCGAAAAGGCTGAAAAGCTCGAGGCTAAGCTCCTCGCCAAGCTCGAATACTTCAACCCCGCAGGCTCCGTCAAGGATCGTATCGCCAAGGCCATTCTTGATGACGCTGAGGCAAGCGGCAAGCTGAAGCCCGACTCCGTCATCATCGAGCCGACCTCCGGCAACACCGGTATCGGTCTTGCATCCGTGGCCGCCGCACGCGGCTATCGCATCATCATCGTCATGCCCGAGACCATGAGCGTCGAGCGCCGCCAGCTGATGAAGGCCTACGGCGCAGAGCTCGTTCTCTCCGACGGCGCAAAGGGCATGAAGGGTGCCATCGCCAAGGCTGAAGAGATCGCCGCGCAGACTCCGGGAAGCTTCATCCCCGGCCAGTTCGTCAACCCCGCGAACCCCAAGGCGCACTATGAGACCACCGGTCCCGAGATCTGGGAGGACACCGACGGGCAGGTCGACATCTTTGTCGCCGGCGTCGGCACCGGCGGCACGCTGACCGGCACGGGCAAGTTCCTCAAGGAGCAGAACCCCAACGTCAAGGTCGTCGCCGTCGAGCCCGCCTCATCCCCCGTTCTGAGCAAGGGTGTTGCGGGCGCGCACAAGATCCAGGGCATCGGCGCAGGCTTTGTCCCCGAGGTTCTGGATACCAAGATCTATGACGAGATCATCACCGTCGAAAATGACGACGCCTTTGCCACCGGCAAGCTTGTCGGCCACAGCGAGGGCGTGCTGGTCGGTATCTCCTCCGGCGCTGCCGTTTGGGCCGGTATCCAGCTCGCCAAGCGTCCCGAGAACAAGGGCAAGACCATCGTGGTCCTGCTGCCCGACACCGGTGACCGTTACCTCTCCACCCCCCTGTTTCAGGATTGATATTTGATCCCTCTCTCATCTCTCTAAATGGCGAAGGCCCGCTTCCGAAAGGAAGCGGGCCTTTGTCCATTTTATTTTCGGTTAGCGTCGTTTTTGACTGCCCGCGTTCCATTCGCGCAGGTCCTTGAGCTCGTCGTAGAGTCGGCAGTAGCTTTCATGCCGCCCTCTGACGATCCTGCCATCTTTTACGGCCTGACGCACCGAGCAGCCCTTTTCCTTTGTGTGGCTGCACCCGACGAATTGGCAGTTGCCAAGGTAGGGCGAAAAGTCCAAAAAGCACTCGGGTAGCTTTTCTTTGAGCTCCAAATTGAGCCCCGTCGTCTCGAACGAGGAAAAGCCCGGCGTGTCGATGATCTCCGCGCCGCAGGGTAGCTCGTAGAGCTCAACATGGCGCGTCGTGTGCCGTCCGCGGCCGAGCGCCTGACTCACCTCGCCCGTCTTGAGCGACATGCTGGGGTCGAGCGCATTCAGAATGCTCGACTTGCCAACGCCGGAGTTGCCTGTGACGGCGGAGAGCCGCCCGACGAGCTGGGCGCGTAGCGCCTCGATGCCCTCGCCCGTCTCCGCGCTGACGCTGACGGTGCGAAAGCCCGCGTTTTCATAGTATTCCCGAAGCGCGTCCGCGGGGTCTAAGTCGCACTTGTTGATGCAGATGAGCACGTCGCAGCACTTGAGCGCGGCGATGGCCGTCATGCGGTCGACCAAATATGGATCGGTCTTCGGGATCGCCTGTGAGCAGACGATGACCATCTGGTCGATGTTGGCGACGCTCGGGCGGTCAAAGCTGTTTCGGCGCGGCAGAATTTCGTCGATGCGGCCTTCGCCGCCCGGTACCTCGCAGAATTCGACGTCGTCGCCCACGAGCGGCGAAATGCCCTCCCTGCGGAATTTGCCGCGCGCCTTGCAGGTGTAGAGCTGTCCGTCCGCGCATTTGACATAGTAGAAGCCGCTCAGTGCGCGCTGTATTCTTCCTCTCACGGCTGCGGTTCCCCTCCGGAGGTCGTGGCGTCATCGCCGTAGTCCGGCATGGCAGGGCCTTCGCTGATAACGAAGTTGATGGTCGTGCCCGCGTCCACCTGCGTTTCGGCGCTGATGCTCTGCTCGATGACCGTGCCGTAGGGCTCGTCGGATGCGCGCTGCGTCACCTCGCCGACGACAAGGCCGGTCTGTGTGACCTGCTGGCGGACGATCTCAATGTCGATGCCGATGAAAGAGAGCACTGTCACAGGCTTGGGCTGCTCGCCCTTGCTGACGACGAGCGTGACGCTGTCGCCCTCCTGTAGCGTTTCACCAAACTCGGGGATCGTGCGGATGACATAGCCCTTCGTGATGCTGCTGTATTCCTCGACCGGGTCGTTGACGACAAGGTTCAGGTCAAGGTTGGTGAGCTGGAGCGTTGCGTCGCGGTACTCCTTGTTGACGAGATTCGGCATTTTCTCCGTCTTGGCGCCGGAGCTGACGAAAACCGAGATGACGCGGTTGCCCTTTACGGTCTTGCCGCGCTCGGGCGACTGCTCGATAATCTGACCCGCCGCGTATTCGCTGCTCGCGCGCTGGCCGATCTGTTCGATCGTGAAGATGCCCTTCACGTTTTCGTCCTCGTTCGCCTCGTCGATGGTCATGCCGATGAGATACGGCACCACATACTCCGTCGGCGTCTGCTCGCCGCCGAGAAGATCGCTGAAGATCGCGTGCCAGAGCAGCACGATGAGTGCCACCGCGGCCACCGCCGCGCCGATGATCGTGAGCAGCTTGCGCGTGCCCAGCTTGTGCGGGGATGCCTCTTCTTCCTCCTCGTCGTCCGCCTCCTGCACCTTCTGTGCCTTAGAGACGGTGTGCACGGCGGGGATATACTGCGTGGGCTCATCCACGGTCTCTCGGTGCAGGTCTTCGATCGTGAAGTCGAGGTCGACCTCGGGATTCTTGCGGAACTCCTCAAGGTCTGCGAGCATTTCATCCGCCGAGGCGTAGCGCTTCTCCAAATCGGAGGCCATCGCCTTCATGCAGATGAGCTCAAGCGCTTCGGGCACGTCGGGATTGATCTCGCGCGGCGAGAGCGGCACGGAGGAAAGGTGCTGGATGGCGACGGAAACGGCGTTGTCGCCCTCGAACGGGAGTCTCCCCGTCAGCATTTCGTAGAGCACGACGCCCGCGGAGTAGATGTCCGAGCGCGCGTCCGTGCGGTCGCCCCTCGCCTGCTCGGGCGACATGTAGTGCACCGAGCCGAGCGCCTCCTGCGTGAGCGTGTTGGCGGAGTTGGCGAGGCAGGCGATGCCGAAGTCAGCGACCTTGACGCTGCCGTCGCGAAGCACCATGATGTTCTGCGGCTTGATGTCGCGGTGGATGATGCCGCGCGAATGCGCGTGCGAGAGCGCCTTCATGATCTGCGTGATGAAGTGCAGCGCCTCACGCCAGTTGAGCTGGCCGCGCTTTTCCATATACTGCTTGAGCGTGATGCCGTCGATGAGCTCCATGACGATATACTCCGTCTCGCCGCGGCTGACGTCGTAGACTGAGACGATATTCGGGTGCGAGAGCATTGCGACAGCCTGCGACTCGTCGCGGAAGCGGCGGCGGAAGTCGGCGTCCTCGGCAAGGTCGCTCTTGAGCACCTTGACCGCCACGAGGCGGTTCAAGCGGTGGCACTTGGCCTTGTAGACAACGGCCATGCCGCCGCTGCCGATGACTTCGAGCAGCTCATAGCGGTTGTCGAGCATTTTTCCGATCATATTGTTCATACGGTGCCACCTCCTTTACTCGTGTTCAATGAGCACAGCCGTCACGTTATCCGGCGCGCCCTGCGCCTTGGCGAGCGCAATGAGATCGTCAAGGCTTTCTTCCGCGCTCTTACCCGCGCACACGGCGCGGCAAATTTCGTCGTCCGTCGCGGTGACGACAAGGCCGTCCGTGCAGAGGAGAATTTTGTCCCCCTTGGTGAACGAGACCTCGAACGCGTCGCAGAGCGTGTTTTCGTCTGGGCCGAGCGCGCGGGTGATGAGGTTGCGGTTCGGGTGCGTGCGCGCCTCCTCGGCGGTGATGTTGCCGTTTTCCACGAGCGTCTGCACGACGCTGTGGTCGTGCGTGATGCGTGTAATCTCGCCGCCGCGGATCAAATACGCGCGGCTGTCGCCGATGTTGCAGACGATGGCGTACTTCTCCTCTGCCACTGCGCTGACGAGCGTGGTGCCCATGCCCTGATAGGCGGGGTCTTGCAGCGCGCGCTGATAGACCGCCGTGTTGGCCTTCGCCACACAGAACGACGCGAGCGCGCGCAGCTGCTCGGCGGTCATGTCCGCGCGGATGAGCGCGCGCATTTCCTTCATAAAGGTCTCCACCGCAACAGAGCTTGCGATCTGTCCGCCCTCGGCGCCACCCATGCCGTCGCACACGACGGCGATGAGCAGCTTTTCGCCCTGCTCGACGGCAAAGGTATCCTGATTTTCATGCCGCCGCAGACCGACGTCGGTTTTTCCGCAGGCTCTCATTGTGCGGCCCCCTCTCTTGCTTTCATTTCTTTGCGCCGCAGCTGTCCGCAGCTGGCGTCAATGTCGCCGCCCAGGCTGCGGCGGACCGTCGCCGTCAGGCCGTGGGACTCAAGGCGCTTCTGGAATGCCGCGACGCGCTTGCTCGGCTTGAACTCGCTCTCGACCACGTCGTTGAGCGGGATGAGGTTCACGTGCCCCGGCATGCCGTGGATCTTTTCGGCCAGCAGGTCGGCCTGCCAGTCGTGGTCGTTCACGCCGTCGATCATCGCGTATTCAAACGAGATGCGGCGGCCGGTCTTCTTAAAATAGCGGTGGCAAGCGGCGAACAGCTCCTCCACGTCGTAGGCGTTGTTCACGGGCATGATGCGGCTGCGCGTCGTGCTGTCGGGCGCGTGGAGCGAAACAGACAGCGTGAGCTGCAAATTGTCCTCCGCGAGCGCGTCGATGCCCGGCACCACGCCGCAGGTGGAAAGCGAGATGTGCCGCATGCCGATGTTCATCCCGTCGGGATGGTTGATGAGCTCCAAAAAGCGCAGCACATTTTTCCGGTTGTCCATCGGCTCGCCGATGCCCATCAGGACGATGTTGGAAATTTCGCGTCCGGAGTCAAGCTGCGTGAAAAGCACCTGATCGAGCATTTCCGACGGTGTTAAGTCCCTCACCTTGCCGGCCAGCGTGGACGCGCAGAATTTGCAGCCCATGCGGCAGCCGACCTGCGAGGAAATGCAGACCGTGTTGCCGTGGTGATAGGACATCAGCACCGTTTCGATGCAGTTGCCATCTTGCAGCTCCCAGAGGTATTTGATCGTCCCGTCGAGCTTTGACACCTGCTTGCGCGCGACCGTCGGCACGGTGATGTAGTACTCCGCCCTGAGCTTTTCGTGCAGGGATTTGGGAATATTCATCATCTCGTCAAAATCGGTGATGCCACGGTGCAGCCAGGTGAAGACCTGCTTGCCGCGAAACGACGGCTCGCCCATTGCGCGCAGCGCCGCGGTAATTTCCTCCAATGTCATTGACTTTAAATCAGTCATGCGTCTTTCTCCTCATGCGGCTGAGATAGAACCCGTCCGTATTGTCGCGCTGCGGCCAGAGCGTCAAATGCCCCGGCGCGCTCACGCCGTTCGGCAGCGAAAAGGCTTCGTAAGTAAACTCGTCGTGTGCCTTCAAAAAGCCGTCCGTCACCTGCTCGTTCTCCTCGGGCAGGATCGTGCAAGTCGAGTAGACGAGAAGGCCGCCGTCTTTCACATAGCGCGCGCTGTTCTCTAAGATCGCGCGCTGGATCTCCGGCAGCGCGGAAAACTCCTGCGCATCCTTGTAGCGGATGTCCGGCTTTTTGCGGATGATGCCAAGGCCCGAGCACGGCACATCGCAGATGACGACGTCAAAATGCCCCGCCCATTCCTCGCGGAACGCGCGGCCGTCGACGGCGGCGGTCTCGATGCACGTGATGCCGAGGCGCTGCGCGCCCTCGCGGATGCGCTTCAATTTGTTTTCATGTAGATCGCACGAGAGGATGCTCCCCTCGTTTTCCATCGCGAATGCCGCGGCGAAAGACTTGCCGCCCGGAGCGGCGCAGACGTCCAGCACCCTCTGCCCGCGCGCAAAGTCCGCGGCGCAGACGATCAGGTGTGCCGCCGCGTCCTGTACGGTGAAGCGGCCATTGTAGAAGGCGCTGAGTGTCGTCAAATCACCCGTGCCGGAAAGCTCCAGGCATCCGGGCACCCACGGGTGCGGCGTGACGCAGACGCCCTCGCCGCGAAGCTCGTCGACGAGCGCTTTTTCATTCGTTTTGAGCGGGTTGACCTGTACGCTGATGGGCGAAGCCTCGTTGTCGATGCGAAGAAACGCTTCCGCTTCCTCGGTTCCCAAGAGCGACACGAGCTTTTTCACGAGCCACTGCGGGTGGCTGTAGGCGACACTCAATCGTGCGATATTCCCCTCCGGCAGCGGCGGGAGATTCGACTTATTCTGCGCGACCTTGCGCAGCACGGCGTTGACGAGCCCGCTCGCGGCGCTCCGTCCGTTCGTGCGGCAGAGCTCCACGGACTCGCTGACGGCGGCGTGGTCGGGCACCTTGTCCAAAAACAAGATCTGGTACGCACCGATGCGCAGAATGTCGGCAAGCGGCGGCTGCAAATGGTCGAGCTTCTGCGTACAGTAGGCGCTCAAATACCAGTTCAGCAGCAACTCGTTCTGCATCACGCCGTAGACGATGCGGCTGCAAAGCGCCGCGTCCTGAGCACTCAGTGCGCACTTGCCGAGCTGCGCCTTCAGCGCGGCGTCCGCCCACGCACCGTTGCGGCGGCAGGCGACCAGAACGGAGAGCGCGCATTCGCGCGCGTTCGCGGTATTTCCCTTACGCATCGAGGACCGTCCCCGCGGCGATGCGCTTGCCGTTCAGAAAAGCGTTCGCTGCCATGCGCTTGCCGCCGTCGGGCTGCAGCTCCGTGATGAGAATGCTTTTGCCGTTGCCGCAGGCGGCTTCGATGCCCTTTTTGCGCGCGCACAGCGTGCCGGGCGCGTCCTTCGTTTCGCCGAGCGGCACGGCACGGAAAATTTTCGTGTTCGCGCCGAGAATGCTCGCCGCGGCGCAGGGCCACGGGATCAGCGCGCGGATCTGGTCGATGATCTGCGTGCTGCTTCTCGTCCAATCGATGGGCGAAAGCTCGCGCGAGAGCATGGGCGCATACGTCGCCTGCGACTCGTCCTGCGGCACGCGCTGGGCCGTGCCGTTTTGAATCTCAACGATGGCCTCAGCAATCGCATCCGCGCCGAGCACAGCGAGCTCTTTGAACAGGTCCTCCGCCGTCTCGTCGGGACGGATGGCCTGCTTTTTGACTAAGATCATATCGCCCGCGTCGCACTCTTTCGCCATGTGCATCACGGTCACGCCGGTCTCCTTTTCGCCGTCTAAGATGGCGCGGTTAATCGGCGCTGCGCCGCGGTACTTCGGCAGAATGGACGCGTGTGCGTTGATGCAGCCATGCACCGGCACGGCAAGCATTTCCTCCGGTAGGATGCGACCATAGGCCGCGACGACCGCGAGCTCGGGCGCGAGGGTCTTGAAATCCTCAAGCGCCGTGCCGTCGCGCATCGTCACCGGCTGAAAAACAGGGATATTCTGCGACAAAGCATATTCCTTTACAGGGCTTGGAGTGACTTTGTTTCGGTTGCGCGGCTTGTCCGGCTGCGTGAAAACGCCGCACACGTCGTGCCCGTCCGCGACCAGACGCTCTAAGATCGTGCGCGCAAAGTCGGGCGTGCCCATGAAGACGATCCTCATTCCTCGTCCAGCTCCTTTTCCTGCTCGCGGATATACTGCTCCAGCTCCTCGTCGGTGAGGACTTTGCAGTGCTCGGTGTAGAGGTGGCCGTCGAGATGCTCGATCTCGTGGCAGAAGCAGCGCGCGGTCAGCTCTTCGTCCTCAACTTCAAACTCCGTGCCGTAACGGTCCTGCGCGCGCACGCGCACGACCATCGGGCGCGTGACGATGCCGTACTTGCCCGGCACGCTCAGGCAGCCCTCGAGGCCCGTCTGCTCGCCCTCGGTCTTGATGATCTCGGGGTTGATGAGCTCGATGATCTCGCCCTGCTCATCCTCCACGATGCAGACGCGGCGCAGGATGCCGACCTGCGGGGCGGCGAGGCCGACGCCACCGGCCTCCTCCAGTGTGTCCGCCATGTCGTCGAGCAGCTCATGCAGCCGGTCGTTGAATTCCGTCACGGGGCGGCAGACCTTTGCAAGGCAGGGGTCGCCCACTTCGTGGATCTTGCGAATAGCCATAATTTCATCCTCTTTTCTCTATTGTAAAGCATTGCAGTCGGCAAAAATGTCGAGACCGCGGTTTTCTTTTCTTGCGTAAAATGCCAGCAGATATTCGCTGACGGTGCGCCGCAGCACGCTGCCGCCCTTGCCGCACAGGTACACACAGTAGCGGTAACGGTTGTTGACCTTCACGACCGGCGCGCCCGCGGGGCCGAGCACTTCGACCTCCAAGTCTTTCAGCGGCGGCTGAGAGCAGGCGTAGCGCAGCGCGTCGCACAGCGTGCGGGCGGCGGCAATGACGCGCAGCTCTTCAAGGCCGGAGACCGTCAGCGTGAACAGGTCGGCAAACGGCGGATAGCGCCGCAGCGAGCGCATGCGCAGCTCGTTTTGGTAAAACGTCTCATAATCCTGCTTCGCCGCGGCCTGAATGACCTCGTTTTCGGGGTGGTAGGTCTGGATGACCGCGCGGCCCGGACGCTCGCCGCGTCCGGCCCTGCCGACGACCTGCGCCAGCAGGCTGTACGTCCGCTCGGCGGCGTGGTAGTTCTGCGCGTAGAGCGAAAGGTCCGCGTCCAGCACGCCCACGAGCGTCACGTTTTCAAAATCCAGCCCCTTGGCGACCATCTGCGTGCCAAGAAGGATGGGGATATTCTTTTCTTCAAATTCGCGCAGCAGCGCTTCATGTCCGCGTGACGCGCCGACGGTGTCGGCGTCCATGCGCAGCACTTTAGCCTTTGGGAACAGGTCAAAAAGCTCCTGCTCGACCTTCTGCGTGCCGGAGCCGACGCGCTTCATCAGTCCCCCGCACTCGCTGCACCTGTCCACCACGGCTTCAGAGTGCCCGCAGTAATGGCACATCAGCCGTTCGTTGGCGGAATGGTACGTCATCGGCACGCTGCACCGCGGGCACTGCGGCACGTAGCCGCACTCGCCGCACAGCAGCATCCGCGCGCTGCCGCGCCGGTTGAGAAACAGAATGCTCTGCTCGCCGCGTTCGATATTTTTTTCAAGCTCTGCGCGCAGCGCATGACCGATCGAGGTCTCGTTCCCCTGCCGCAGCTCGTCCTTCATGTCAGCAATCAGCACCTTGGGCAGCGGCAGATCGTTGAACCGCTTATGAAGGGAAAAGACTTGATAGCGTCCGTTTTTGGCGGCGTATGCCGTTTCAATTGTCGGCGTCGCCGAGCCGAGCAGCAGCAGCGCGTCATTCTGCGCGCAGCGGAACTGCGCGACGTCGCGCGCGTGGTAGCGCGGCGGATTTTCGGACTGATAACTCGTCTCCTGCTCTTCATCCAAAATGATGAGCCCGAGGTTTTGCAGCGGTGCGAACACTGCGCTGCGCGTGCCCAGCACGACGCGCACCTCACCGCGGCGGATGCGCTTCCATTGGTCGTAGCGCTCGGTGAGCGGCAGCGCGCTGTGCAGCATCGCGACGTCGCTGCCGAACTGCGCCGTAAAGCGGCGCAGCATTTGCGGCGTCAGCGCGATCTCCGGCACGAGCAGCATGGCGGTCTTGCCGCGCGTGAGAGCTTCTTCGATGAGCCTGATATAGACCTGCGTTTTGCCGCTGGCGGTCACGCCATGCAGCAGCGCGGCACTGCCGCCCTCGAGGCCCAGGAGCGCACAGAGACCGTCGAAAGCGGCCTGCTGTTCGCCGTTGAGCACAATGTCCTCGCGCGCGGGCGCATTATCATAGCGGCTGACGCGCAGCACCTCGCGCTCGGAAAATTCGACAAGTCCGGCCTTCTTGAGGCCGCGCAGCGTTTGCATCGTCGCGCCGGTGTAGTAGCTGATCTCGCTGCTGGATAGGCACCCCTCGCGGCTGAGAAGCTCTACGACCGCATAGCGCACGGGCGCGCTGCGGCGCTTGGGCTCGACCGCGGCGAGCGCGTCCTCCGCGCTGACGCAGAGCGACACCATGCGCACGGACTTATCCTGCAAGCGCTGACGCAGCTTCGTCTCGCGCACGGCGAGGCCGCAGGCCTCGAGCGAGTGGAGCGCCTTTGCCGTCTTTTCGCCGCCGAGCTCATCGAGCGCGGTGCGCTCGATCTCCTTCGCGCTGAGCATCGCGCGCAGCAGCGTTTCCTCGAGCGAATCCGGCGCGACGGACGAGAGCGCGTCCTCCGCGCCGATCTCCGCGTTTATGTGCCACAGCTCGCGGTATTGGAGCCACACGCCGCCGGGGAGGATCGTCTTGATCGCGTCGTAATACGTGCAGAAATAACGCGCCTTCATCCACCGCACAAGGCGGATGTCCTTTGCATCCAGCAGCGGCGCATCGTCGAGCACCGCGTCGATGGGCTTGAGCGGCGACGTCGCCACCTCGCGCCCGACTTCGAGCAAAAAGCCCTCCACGCGCCGATTTCCGCGCCCAAAGGGGATCGTCACGCGCTTGCCGGCCTCGGCGCTGCCGATGAGCTCGTCCGGCACAAGGTAGGTGTAGAGCCGGTCGGCGGCATAAGGAACAGAAGAGACTGCGACGCGAGCAAGCATTTTCTCTGTCATACAGTCTCCCCCTTTGCGTTATTCAAGACTTATTTTGCGATGTGCGTGTCGATATTCTCTGCGGTGAGCTTACCGGCAGCGACCTCGTTGATGGCCGTGGTGACCGGCTTTTCGCAGAGGGGATAACCCTCTTCGTCGGCCTGCTCGGCGATCTGGCGGGCGCGGCGCGCGACCACGTTGACGAGCAGATAACGGTTCTCAACGTACTTGTTGAGCAGACTCATAGCGGGATAAAGCATCATAATAGTTTACTTCCTTCTGCCTTTTTCGGCTGATTTTTGAACTTATTCAGACAAAATGGCCATGCGCTCGGCGGGCTTGCAGTGCTCGGCGAGCATGATGGCGTTGATCTCGCGCACAGCGCGTTCCACCGTGTCGTTGATGACGAAATAATCATAGGTATTAGCGGTCTGAAGCTCGACCTTTGCGCGCACGAGGCGTTTTTGCACCTTTTCGGGACTGTCGGTGCCGCGGCTCGTCAGGCGCTCCTCGAGAGCCTGCCACGAGGGCGGCGCGATGAAGATGCGAACGACATCGGGCCGCTTATGCACGACCTGCAAGGCACCCTGTACCTCGATATCGAGGACGACGTCCTTCCCCTGCTCCATGGCCTCGTCGACAAACTTTTTCGGCGTGCCGTAGAAGTTGCCGACATACTCGGCATACTCCAAAAAGGCGTCCTCCGAGATCATTTTGCGGAACTCGTCGACGTCGGTAAAGTGATAGTGGACGCCGTTTATCTCGCCGGGACGCGGCGGGCGCGTCGTGGCGGAAACGGAGAAACAAAGATCGTCGCGATCCTGAAATAACTCCTTGAGCACCGTGCTCTTGCCCACTCCGGATGGGCCGGAGATGATGAATGTTTTCCCCTTGTACATGATTTTCTATGCTTCCTCCTCCATGGCGAGCGTTTCCACGCCCAGCCTTGCGATCAGCTTGTCAGCGGCGATGGCCGAGAGCACCACATGGTCGCTGTCCATGATGAACACCGACGCGGTCTTGCGGCCGTAGGTCGCGTCGATCAGCATGCCGCGCTCGCGCGACTCCTGAATGAGGCGCTTGATCGGCGCGCTGTCAGGGCTGACGACGGCGATCAGACGCTCGGCGGACACCATGTTGCCAAATCCGATATTCAGCAGCTTCATTTGCTTCGCCCCTTACTCGATGTTCTGCACCTGCTCGCGGATCTTTTCGACCTCCGCCTTGAGCGCGACCACATCGCGCGCGATGGCGACGTCGTTGCACTTCGAGCCGATGGTGTTGCTCTCGCGGTTGACCTCCTGAATAAGAAAGTCCATCTTGCGGCCCATGGGTTCGTCGGAGAGCAGCATGTCGCGCAGCTGCGACACATGCGAGCGCAGACGCACGGTCTCCTCGTCCACGGCGATCTTGTCGGCGTAGATGGCGGCCTCGGTCAGAATGCGAGACTCGTCGATCGTCGTGCTCTGCAGGACCTCCTGCATGCGCGCGGTCAGCTTTTCGCGGTACTCGCGCACCGTTTCGGGCGAGCGCTCCTCGACCTTGCCGGTGAGCGTCTCGATGGTCATGAGGCGGCCGCCGATGTCCTCGGCCAGCTTTTTCCCCTCCGTCGCACGCATCTGGTTATAGGACGCGAGCGCTTCGTCGAGCACCTCGCAGATGTCCGCGCCGACGGACTCCAGGTCCTCCTCCGCCTTCGTGACGGTCAGCACGTCCGGAATGCGGGCGAGATCCGCCGCGTAGGACTGCTTTTGAAGGTAATTCCCGTCGTCGATCTCATAGAGCTTGCGCAGCGCCTCTAAATAGCTGCGGGCCAGACTCTCGTTGACCACGACGACCTCTTCATCCGCGCCGGTCGAGTCGATGGTGACGAACACATCGACCTTGCCGCGCGAGATGGCCTTCTGCACGCGCCCCTTGATGGCGTCCTCTGCGAAGATGTAGGCGCGCGGCAGCTTCACCGTGCAGTCAAGATAGCGGTTGTTGACAGAGCGCACCTCGACGGTGATATCGCGATTGGAGAGCGTTTTTTTGGCTCTTCCATAGCCAGTCATACTTTTGACCACGATTCTTCTCCTCCATGATATAGTAAAAACACAAAACTGAAAAGTACAGGATTAAACAAAAATCAGTAGTAAATGCAGGGCAGAAAATAGCATCCGCCGCCGCTAAAGAGCGTGCAGCACGACCATGCCGCGCAGCAGCGCAGACACGCGCTGTCATCAAAATTGGCCGTGTGGACCGAGCGGAAGCCGTTGGGCCGGTAGCCCGCCCCCGTCAGCGCAGAGAGCGCGTTCTGATACTCTGGATTGTTCGGGTCCATCTGCACGGCGGTCTCCATATAGCGCTTGGCCTCGTCCATCCAGCCGCGCCGCGAGCAGACCACGCCCATCAGGAAGTTCCACTCCGCGTTATGGTCGCTCACGCCGCTTAAGAGACGCTCAGCGAGCGAGATATCGCCGCGGTTGATCGCCATGCGCACCTGATCGAGCGAGCCCGCTCCATAGGCGCCGCCGTAAGCGGAGTTGCCATAGCTATTCCCGCTGCCGTAGCCGTAGGAGTGGCTCTGCGAGGCGGCAGAAGACGCCTTGCGCTGCTTCTGAATCTGGTCATAGGCCTCGTTGATCTCTTTCATTTTTTCCTGCGCGAGATCGGCCAGCGGGTTATCGTGGTAATTGTCCGGGTGGTATTTGCGGGCAAGGTCGCGGTAAGCGCGCTTGACCTCCTCGTCAGTCGCCGTCGGCGGGATATTTAGGATCTGATAGGGGTCATTCATACGGTTTCCTCGTTTTTCTCCGCCTTGATGCGGAAGTGTATTCTACGCGGGGGCTTATGATACGTGCCCTTGAGAACGGCATTGCCGATCCCATAAAGGCTTTCGTAAAAAATGCTGTCTAAAATGCTTGTCCACACGCCGCAGGAGAGCAGCGCGTAAGCGCTCGCCATGCGGTGCACGGAGAGGTCGAGCGAGGCGGCGACGGCTTCCCTGCTCTGCTCGTCCAGCTTGTCGCCATCAAGCTCATAGCGATAGCGCAGCGGATTGTAGCAATTCGAGTGCGCGTCCTTTTCAAAGTCATCTGCCGCGTCGACCAAGTAGATCCAGCGGCCGAGGTGGTAGAAAATTTCCTTCATCACGCGCCGCCGCATTTCGTCATCGACACAGTCGGCGATGTCCGCCATCAGCGCGGCGAAAGGCTCGGCGGCCTGATCGAGCGAGGCGCAGTGCTCCCGCTCGCGCTGGTGCAGATCATTTAGGTGACGCTGCACGGAAGCATCAAATTCCGGCACGAACGTCCTCGCCTTGCGGTAAGCGCCGCGCAGCAAAAGCGCCGCGAGCCGGTATGGGATGGCTTTGAAAAAGCCGTGGTCTTCAATATGGTCGCGAAGCTGCCACCAGGCGAGCACCAGACTGTGGTCTGCCGCCGTTTTGAGCGCGACGGTGTGCGCCATGACGCACTGTGCCTTGCACGGATGCGCCGCGCAGCGGCAGCTCTCGCATTCCGGCTCCTGCGCGTCGGAGAGCAGGATAGCAAGGAACGTGAAGTCGAAATTCAGCACAAAGCGGGCGGCAAAGCCGTACTTTCGCCCGAGCTCGTGGCACAGCCCGCAGTAAACGGACTGGAAGCGCGCTTCGTCCTGCTCGCTGAGGTGCGGCTTGGACGGCCTGATGTAACCAAACATGCCTTAGAAAAGACGCACGATGGTGAACGTCAGCTTGCCGTTTTTCTTCGTGCGGCGGTCGCAGATGATCGCGGGGATGATGCCGACTAAAAACGCCGCGATGGCGACGGCGTAGCGCAGTCCCTCGCTTTCGAGCGCGCCGGTCGCAAAGTAGCCGACAAGAAACAGCACGATCGGCAGAAGATAGACGAGGAGCATCACGCCGAGCAGATTCTTCGTGCTGCTCTCGACCACGACCTTTTGTCCCACTTCGGCGCGGGCGTCGTTGCGCGCGACAGCGCGCACGCTTGCACCCGATACGCCGCAGCCCGCACACTCTTCACAGTCGTGGCCGCAGGCGGACTTGCGCGGGACGGAGATCTCCGCCATGCCGCCGGGAAGGATTTTTTCTACTGTTGCGATCTGAGTCATGCTGTCTCCTTTTGCGAATTGGCTTAGCTGATGTGAACGGTGACCTCGTAAGTGCCGACCGCGCCCACGTCGTAGCCGCTCACCTCGATGCGGGCGGGAACGGTGTAGCTGCCGCTGTCGGCGGCGATGTCGGATAGGTCTGCAATGACGTGGACCTCGCTGCCGTAGATGGCCTCAAGGTCGCTTGTGGAGCCTCGCAGTGTGACGGGCAGTGACGAGGTCACGACGGTGACGGTGTGATCGCCTGAGAAATTCTCGTAGCTGAAGTGCGTCGCCTCGACCTCTTTCGTGCTGATGTCGCCGCTGCTGATCGTGAGCGTAGCGCTTGTGATCCCGCTTAAGTTGTTCACCCCGTCGGGAATGAGAATGTCATAGGTCAGCGTCTCCGAGCCCTGCACGTCCTCAAGCGCGAGCGTGCCGAGCGAGATCTCACTGATGCCTGCCATCTGCGTCGCATCACCGGAAAGGGTGATGCTGCTGTGGCTGAGCGTATAGGTGTAATTCTCGAGCCGCGAGCCCGCGGATTCGATAAAGTTGACGGTCAGCGGAACGTCTTTCACCTTGAGCACCGGCATCGTCACCTGCACGTTTTCACTCATGGGATGGATGTTCTTGCTCTCAATGAGCTGGTCGTTGAAGTCATAGAGCTCATAGTCGAGCAGCTCCACGACCGTGGAGGATGCATTTTCGATGTCGAGCGTGACCTGCGCGTAGCTGATCTGCATGATGTCAGCCTGCTGGCCGCGCACCTCGAGCGTTTCGGGTAGCATCTCGACCGTGCCGGCGATATAGCCCTCGGCCACATTGCCGACGACCTTGCAGCGGATCTCGATGTCCTTCTTGTTGAGCTCGCCGATCTCGACCTGAACGGTGCGGATGGTCGGCGATTCGACCTTCACGCTGTTCGACGAGACCTTCGAAGGGTACAGGATCGTGTAGCTGACGGACTGCTTGCCCGCGTAGGTGATGGTCGAAAGGTCGCTCACGAGCCGCAGCTCGCTCGTGTCAAAGTCGTAGACGACGTTGCGCGGCATCTGGAGCTTTAAATCGACGGTGATATCCTCGTCCCCACTGATGCGCATGAGGCCCTTGTCGGCAAGCGACGTGTCCTCGTTGAGAAATTCGATCGGCACGTCATGGACGTACACGGTCACGGATTCCTTGTTGTTCACGTAGAACCAGATCGTTGCCGCGATGAGGATGGACAATGCAACGTAGAAGATCTTGCGGCGCTTACTTTTCATCGTCCTTGTCCCCCTTTCCTGCACTGAGGAGCTTCAAGAGCTTCATGTGGAGCTTGTCGTCCTGTTCGGTGGGCTCCTGCGGGACAAGCTCATTGATGAGCAGCTTTTCGAGCGTCTCGGGCATCAGGTGGCGTTTTAAGAGGCCGCCGATGGCGACGGAGATTGTCCCCGTCTCCTCCGAGACGATGACGACGACCGCGTCGGAATTCTCGCTCATGCCGATGCCCGCACGGTGACGCATGCCAAGGTCGCGGCTCAGGTTCACGTTTTTCGAGAGCGGCAGCATGCAACCGCCCGCGAGCAGCCGCCCGTCACGCATGATGACCGCGCCGTCGTGCATGGCCGCCTTAACGAAGAAAATATTTTTGAGAAGCTCGCTGCTCACGCGCGCGTCGACGATCGTGCCCGTGCGGGCGATGTCGTCCAGCGCCATTTCACGCTCGAAGACGATGAGAACGCCCGTGCGCGTTTTGGACATTTCCGTGCAGGCGAGCACCGTCTGCGCGATGGCGTTTTCAATGGCCGAGACCTGCTGCGTGCGCGCGAAGGGGTTGAACGAGCGCCAGCGGCTCGAGCCGAGCTGATCGATGAGGCGGCGGATCTCGGGCTGGAAGAGCACGATGAGCGCCAGCGCACCGAGCGAGAGAATATGGCTCAAAAGGAAGTAAATTCCGTTGAGCGAAAACGCGTCCGAGAGCATCAGTGCCAGCAGGAACAGCAAAATCACCTTGCCGACGCTCTCGACCTTCGACGTGCCGACGAGCTTTAAAAGCCAATAGATCGCATACGCCATCAGCGCAATATCAAGATAGTCCGAGATCCTGAGCGTGAGCACATAGCGCCACGCGCCTTCCAGGATGGGCATGACAAATTCCATAGGCACGCTCCCCTTAAGTAATAGTTATTACTTATTCTAATATGAAACACTCCAAATTGCAACGGTAGAGCGATGAATTTTCTATGAAATCTCAGTTTTTTGCCTGACCTGCCGCGATCGCGCGCAGAGAGGAAAGAAACGTGTCGATCTCGCTTTCGCGATTAAAGGCGGAAACGCTCAGCCGCACCGTTCCGTCGGGCAAAGTCCCCACCGTTTTGTGCGCGAACGGCGCACAGTGCAGCCCCGCGCGCAGCGCGATACCGCGCTTTGCCATCTCCTCGGCGACACTTTCTGGCGAAAGGCCGTCCACCGTGAACGATAAGACCCCTGCCTGCAAGCTTGCCTCCAGCGAGAGAAATCCGTGTACATTTGGAATTTTGCCGAGGCCCACTCCTACTCGACGGATGAGCGCGCGGCTGTGGTGCAGGATGCGCTCCGGGCGCTGCGCGCGCACGAAGGCGATGCCCGCTTCGAGCCCCGCGATGCCAGGAACGTTGTGCGTCCCTGCCTCCAGACGGTCGGGAAGAAAGTCTGGCATGCTCTGGCGCAGCGATTCGCTGCCTGTGCCGCCCTCAATGAGCGGGAGCGCGTCGCTGCCACAGAGCAGCAGCCCCGTCCCCTGCGGGCCGTAAAGTCCCTTATGCCCCGGCATGGCAAGGAATGCGGGCGCGAGCGCGGAAAAGTTGATCGGCAGCGAGCCCGCGGATTGAGACGCGTCGATGATGAGCGGCACGCTTGCGCCGCGGCAGAGCTGCGCGATGCGCTCAATTGGCAAAATAGCGCCGAAGACATTGGAGACATGCGTGCAGATAACGGCATCGGGCTCATGCGCAAGCGCTCGCTCGAAGGCTTCGACCGTCTCCTGCGGCGAAAAAAGCGGCGCGGCGGCGACGATGACCTCCGCGCCCAGCGCGTGCAGCGGCCGCGTGACGGCGTTGTGCTCATAGCCTGAGACGACGACCCGCCCGCACGGGCGGACAAGGCTCTTGATGGCGATGTTCAGTCCATGCGTCGCGTTCATCGTGAAAACGACCTGCTCGCTCGACGGCACGGAGAAGAGCTCCGCGGCTGCGCTGCGGCAGCGAAACAGCAGCTCGTCGGCCTGCTGCGCCGCGGCATACCCGCCGCGCCCGGGCGAGCTCATCGTGCGCATCGCCTGCACGACGGCCCGCTGCACCGCAGCGGGCTTTTGAAACGTCGTGGCGGCGCTGTCGAGATAGATCATAGCGCCACCTCTTGCATGCCGTCATCCGAGACGAAAAGCACCTTGACCGGCAGCACGCCGCCCGCGCGGCAGGCCTGCATGGCGCGCGCCGCGTGGCGACGCTGGATTTCCAGCGTATAGCCGCAGCCGCGCTCGGTGATCGCAGCGCCCGCGCGGCGGATTTTGGCAGAGATACCCGCGTCGCTCAAAAGCCGTGCCATGCGCTGCGCATGGGTGACTGAGCGCGCGGCAAAGAGATAATAGTCCATACCGATTCCCCCTCACAGCATGATATGCGTGCGCGGCAGCGGTGTGCGGACGAAAAGGGACGGGCGCTCAGAAAAAGCGTCCGTCCGAAGCGGTTTTGATTCAGTTGTCCGCGCGCTCAAGGAGCGCGATAGCGTGGGCGGCCATCCCCTCGCCGCTGCCGGTGAAGCCGAGGTGCTCCTCGGTCGTGGCCTTCACACTCACACGCGAGACATCGATCTGGAGCTCGCGCGCGATGTTCGAGCGCATCTGCTCGCGGTACGGTGCGAGTTTAGGTGCCTGCGCCAAAATCGTCGCGTCAATGTTGACGACATCGTACCCCGCGGCGGCGAGGTGCAGCTTCACCCGCCGCAGCAGCTCTAAGCTCGAGATGCCGGCAAACTCGTCGGCGGAATCGGGAAAGAGCTTGCCGATATCGCCGAGCGCCGCCGCGCCGAGCAGCGCGTCCATCACGGCGTGGGTCAGTACGTCAGCGTCCGAATGGCCGAGCAGGCCCTTTTCGTAGGGGATCGTCACGCCGCCTAAAATCAGTGCGCGGCCCTCGGTCAGGCGGTGCACGTCGTAGCCGTGCCCGATGCGTAAATTCGTCATGGTATGGGTCCTTTCTTCAAGAAAAGGCAGAGGGGAAAGGTTCATTCCCCTCTGCGCTGTAAAATTGCTTCTGCGATCGCAAGGTCGACCGGCGTGGTGATCTTGATGTTTTCCTCACTGCCCTCTGTCAAGTGGACTTCCTTGCCAAGCCGCTCCACAGCGGAGCAATCGTCCGTAATAGTCGCGCCGTCCGCAATCGCGGACTGGAGCGCCGCCTTCAAAAGGTCGGCGGCGAAGACCTGCGGCGTCTGCACGGCGAAGAGCGCGCTGCGATCGGGCGTGCGTTCGACGATGCCGTCGTGCGCGACTTTGATGGTGTCGCGCACCGGAACGGCGGGCGCGGCGGCGAGATAAACTCTTGCCGCGTCGAGCACTTCGTCGATGAGCTCGAAGGTGACGAGCGGACGCGCACCGTCCTGCACGGCGAAAAATTCCGTCTCGAGCGAGGCCTCGAGCGCCGCGCGCAGCACGGACTCTGTCCGCGTTGCGCCGCCGACGATGACCTTTACAGGTTTTCTGAGGCCAAAGGTCTTGCAGAGCTCAGCATAAGGCAGCAGCTCGTCCTCCCGCGCGGCGATGACGATCTCGTCGATGCCCTCCACGCGGTCGATCGTGAGCAGTGTGCGCACAAGGACAGGGATGCCGTCAAGGGTTTGCAGCAGCTTGTTCTCCCCGCCGTAGCGCGTGGAGCTTCCGGCAGCCGCAATCAGCGCGGCGCAGTACGGGTGAGTGCGCTTTTGGCGCTTGCCGAACATCTTTTGCAGCAGGCTCATGGACTCAATCGCTCTCCTTTAACAGCATCGCGGCGTTGACGCGCCCCTCAGCCTCGGGATACTCCACGTCTTCTACCAGGACGATCTCTGATACGAGGATCTGCTTGGCAATGTGCAGCATCTTGCGCTCGCCGTTGGATAGTCCGCGCGTGCTGTCGCGATGCATCAGCGCCTTGATGACGGCGCTGACCTCGTCGAGATCGCCGCTTTTCAGGCGATCCATATTCTCGCGGTAGCGGTGGTTCCAGTTCGCCGTCATGTCGACGCCGAGCTTGGGAATGCGCGCGATGACCTCTTCGATCTCGCTTCTCGTCTTGATGGCGCGGATGCCGATGGCCGTGGAATTCTCGGTCGGGATCTTGAGCGTTAGCCCGGAAATGGGCATTTTGAAGACGTAAAAATCCATTGCTTTGCCGCTGATCTTTTCGCGGACAATGCTGTCGATCACACCGGCGCCGTGCATCGGGTGCACGACCTTATCTCCCACTTGAAACATTCTATGCCCACCTCCCTTCAGGCAGAATGCCAATCCGGCATTCGCCCCGGTTTTCCGTGCGATGGAAAAGAAAAACAACACAAACACACAAGAGGAAACAATTCCCCATACATAGTATAACGTACTTTTCCATCATTTTCAAGCGATTTTTGATGAAATATCGCATAAAAATGGAAACACACCGTATTTTCGAAAAAAACAGGGGCTCCCCTTTTCAGGAGAGCCCCCGCGACGGAAGAACGATTTTTGCTTACTTATTGCTGCGGCGCCAGATGTGCATCTTCTCCGCGTCGGCGATGAGCTGCTCGCGGAAGTCGGGATGCGCGATGCCGATGAGCGCCTCGGCACGCTGCCAGGTCGAAAGGCCCTTGAGGTTGACCATGCCATACTCGGTGACGATGTAGTGCGTGCAGGAGCGCGGGTCGGTGCAGATGGAGCCGGGCGTCAGCGTGGGAACGATGCGGCTCTTGACCGTGCCGTCCTTGCCCGTGACGGTCGAGGACATGCAGATGAAGCTCTTGCCGCCCTTGGAGAGGTACGCGCCCATTGCAAAGTCGAGCTGGCCGCCCGTGCCGGAGATGTGCTTGATGCCCGCGGACTCGGCATTCACCTGACCGAACAGATCGCAGTCGATGGCGTTGTTGATGGAGATGAAGTTGTCGATCTGGGAGATGACAAACACGTCGTTCGTATAGTCGACCGGCGCACCCATGACATCGGGATTGCGATCCATGTAGTCATAGAGCTTCTGCGTGCCGGCGGCGAAGGCAAAGACCTGACGGCCCTTGTCGAGCTGCTTGTGCTTGCCGGTGATCTTGCCGGCGAGGGCCATGTCGACAAAGCCGTCGACATACATTTCGGTGTGAACGGACAGGTCCTTGAGGTCGGACTGGGCGATCATCGAGCCGATGGTGTTGGGCATGCCGCCGATGCCGAGCTGGAGGCACGCGCCATTCGGAATCTCAGGCACGACAAGGTTGGCGACCGCGGTGTCGACCTCGGTGGGGGCGCCGCCCGCGCCGAGCTGCGCAACAGGAGGATTCTCCCCTTCCACAACCATGTCGACGTCCTTGATGTTGATCTCGCAGCCGTTGAGGCCGTAGACCCAGGGAAGGTTCTCGTTGACCTCGACGATGACAGTCTTGGCGGCATCCAGCATGTCGGCTAGGTGAGAGCACGCGAGAGCGTAGCTGAAGTTGCCGTGCTTATCCATCGGCGTGACCTGGATCATCGCAACATCAACCGTGGCGTTGCCGTCGCGGTAGAAGCGCGGCAGCTCGCTGTAGCGCATGGGAATGAAATAGCCCATGCCCTTGGAGATAATCTTGCGGTCGATGCCGCTGCAATGCCAGGAGTTCCAGGTGAAGTGCTCACCGGCGTCCTCGGCCTTGCAGATCTCGGGCATCCACATCGTCACGCCGCCGCGGACCTTGACGTCCTTGAGCTCATTCTGGCGTGCGGCCAGAGCCTTGTCGAGCGTGTAGGGATGGTTGGTGCACCAGCCGTAGTCGACCCAGTCGCCGCTCTTGACGACCTTGACGGCTTCCGCGGCAGAGGTCAGCTTCTTCTGATAAAGCGCTGCGTAATCCATGGATAATTCCTCCTGTATGTATGTGAATTTGATTATCATTTCGGAACTATGTCGAAACTTTAACAATTATAGCATACCGATCGCCGTTTGCAAAGTCTTTCTTACGTGTCAGCGTAAAAAAGAACGTAAAAAAGAGACAGGCCGGAGCCTGTCTCTTTTCAGTTCGGGAAAATTACTCCTCGACAGGAGCCTCTTCCTCGCCGCTGAGCAGCGCGCGGATGCTGAGGGAGATCTTCTTCTTCTCCTCGTCGATGGCGGTGATCTTCGCGTCGACCATCTGGCCTTCGGATAGGACGTCGGAGGGCTTGTCGATGCGGCGGTCAGCGATCTGGGAGATATGGATCAGGCCGTCCACGCCGGGAACGACCTCAGCGAAAGCGCCGAAGGTCATCAGCTTGACGATGCGGACGTTGGCAACGTCGCCGACCTTGTAGGTGTTCATGAACACATCCCAGGGGTTCTGGGTGCGATCCTTGACGCCGAGGGAAATCTTGCGCTTCTCGGGGTCGAAGGAGATGACGTACACGTCGAGGTGATCGCCGATAGAGACGACCTCGGCGGGGTTCTTGATGCGGCTCCAGCTCAGCTCGGAGATGTGGACCATGCCGTCCACGCCGCCGATGTCGACGAACACGCCGTAAGAGGTCATGGACTTGACAACGCCGTCATAGTGCTTGCCGACCTCGATGCCTTCCCAGATGGCGGCCTGAGCAGCCTGACGCTCCTCGTTCAGCACGGACTTGATGGAGCCGACGACGCGGCGGCGGGCACGGTTGACCTCGGTCACGCGGAGCTTGACCTTCTGCTTGACCATCTGGCCAAGGTCGGAGTCCTTGGGCATGCCGCTCTGAGAAGCGGGCACGAACACGCGCACGCCCTTGACAGAAACGACGATGCCGCCCTTGTTCACTTCGGTCACGGTGCCTTCGAGAACGGTCTTGTCCTCAACGGCGGTCTCAATGTCTTCCCAGAGCTTGACAGCGTCGAGACGCTTCTTGGAGAGGGTGGCGTAGCCTTCCACGTCATTGACGCGGACAACGTAAGCCTCGATCTCGTCGCCGACCTTGACGACGTCCTCGGGCTTGACGTCGGGGTCGCTGCTCAGCTCAGAAACAGGGATATAGCCTGCCTGCTTGCAGCCGACGTCGACCTGGATCTCGGTCGTGCCGATGGCGGTCACGATACCGGTCACCTTATCTCCTGTATTTAGAGTCTTGAAAGATTTTTCAAGCAGTTCTTCAAAGGATTCGCTGGTTTCAGGGGCAGTGGTGTTGATGTTTTCTTCCGTCATTGTTGTTAATACCTCCATAATGATACTCGCAGGAGTAGATGCGCCGGCTGTCAGTCCCGCCACACGGCATCCGGAAAAGAATTCCGGTGAGAGCTCGTCTGCGGATTCGATCTGGAGGACTTTTCCGCAGTTCTCTCTGCAAATCTCGGTCAAATGCCTTGTGTTGGCGCTTCTTCGGTCGCCCACAACCACCATCGCGTCTACCTTGGCGGAAAGTTCTGCTGCCTCAGTTTGACGTTTCTGCGTAGCATTGCATATTGTATCATTGATTTTCAGATTTGTACACTGTTTTTTTAGAAATTTCACGCAACTTTCCCAAAGCGCACGAATGCAGGTCGTTTGCGCCAGCATGATACTGGGTAAATGGGCAAAATCGGGGTGTTCCTGCAAGTATTTTTGCGCTTCCTGCACATTTTCAAAAATCAGCGGGTCGCTGCACCATCCTGCGATGCCCTGCACCTCGGGATGATGGCGCTCACCGATCAGGATGACGCGGCGTCCCTCGTGCTCTGCCTCCTGTGCAAGCTTTCGGATGCGCTCGACATGCGGGCACACGGCGCTCACGACCTCTGCCCCGCCCTCTCGCAGCGCATCGAGCGTCGCTCTCGGCTCGCCGTGGGCGCGGATGAGCACGGTCTCCCCCGCCTTTGCCTGGTCGGGCGACGTGATGAGGCGCATGCCAAGGTCTTCGATCTCGCGCACGACGCCCGCGTTGTGCACGATGCTGCCGAGCATCGCGCCGCCGCGCGCTTTTGCCGTTTCGCGCGCAAGGTTGACTGCGCGCTCCACGCCATAGCAGAAGCCCGCGGTCTCAGCTAAGATGACCTTCACAGCGGCGCGCCTCCCACCTGCTGGCCGCCGAGCGCGTAGGCCTGACGCAGCATTTCGTCGGCGATGGCCTGCAATTCTTCGGACGTGCCGCGGCGGCCCGTGACCTCAGGAACATACGACTCGCCGAAGATGATGCGCGTTTTACGGAAGGGCTTTTTCTGCCCGTCGCAGAACACCGGTACGAGCGTCGCACCCGTGCGCACGCCGATCATCGCGATGCCCGCGTGCGCGTGCGCGGGGAGTCCGTCGTGATAGCCGACGCCGCCCCGGATCGTCGTCCCCTCGGGGAAGATCAGAAGATTCTCACCCTTGTGGAGCACCTGCATCGCGGTCTTGATGGACTGGATATCCTTGCCGTCGCGCTGGACGGGAAATGCGCCGAGCGTGCGGATGAGCCACGCGAGCGCGCGGTTGTCGAAAAGCTCGGCCTTGGCCATAAAGTGCAGATGGTAGTCGAGCGGCAGGCACAGGCCGATGAGCACGGGGTCTAAGTCCGTTGAATGGTTCGGGCACAGCAGCACGCTGTGCTTCGGAAGATTTTCAAGCCCCTTGACGTCCACGCGGTAGATCCACAGCAGCACCCGACCGATGATCCAGATAAACGCAAAAAAGATACGGTGCATCATTTCAATTTCTCCTGAATGAGGCTCAGCAGCGCCTGCTCGCTCTCTTCAAAGCTGAGCTTCGACGTGTCGAGCCGCACGGCGTCCGCCGCCTCGCGCAGCGGGGCGATGTCGCGGTGCATGTCCTGATAGTCGCGCTCGTTGATCTCGCGCAGTACCTCTTCATACGCTTTGGGCGTGCCGCGCTCGGAGAGCTCGAGACAGCGGCGGCGCGCGCGCTCCTCGGCCGAAGCCGTCAGGTAAATTTTGAGGTCGGCATCCGGCAGAACGACAGTGCCGATGTCGCGCCCGTCCATGATGACGCTTCTCTTGCGCGCGATGTCGCGCTGCATCTCGAGTAAGTACGCGCGTACGCACGGCAGCGCCGAGACGTTCGAGGCGTACATCGAAATTTCCGGCAGGCGAATTTCGGTGCTGACGTCCTTGCCGTCAAGCAGCATTTTCTGTCCGCTATTCTCGTCAAATGCCATGTCGATTTGGATCTCTTTCAGCAGCGGCGCGATCTGGGATTCGTCCTTTGCATCCAGTCCGCGGGAAAACGCCGCGTAGCCGATGGTGCGGTAGATCGCGCCCGTGTCGACATGCAGAATGTTCAATTTCTTGGCGACGGCCTTGGCGAGCGTACTCTTGCCCGCGCCGCCGGGGCCGTCAATGGCAATGGAAAAATGCTTTTTCATCTGTTTGATTCTTCCCTCTTACAATAAATATGTGCTTACTGCGTCAGCAGTGCGTCCGCGGCAGCCTCGCCCGCGGCCTTGCCGGTCGCCCAGGCGATTTGCAGATTGTAGCCGCCCGTGTAGGCGTCTACGTCGATGATCTCGCCGGAAAAGTACAGGCCGCCGATCTTTTTCGACGCCATGGTCTTCGGATCGATCTCCCCCACCTTGACGCCGCCGGAGGTGATGATCGCGTTTTCGACCGGCATCGGCGCGCTGACATTGACCGTCCAGCGCTTTAAGAGCGTGCGGATGGTCTCGCGCTGGGCGCGCGTGATATCGTGCACCTTTTCGTGCGGAGGGATGCCCGAGCGGTCGATGAATTCGTCGATCATCTTCTGCGGCAGAAGCGCGCCGAGCACGTTGCAGTAGTCGCTGTTTGCGTGCTTTTCAAAATCCGACAGCAGGCGCTTGTCGAGCATTTGCTCGTCGAGCGCGGGCTTGAGGTCGATCTCCAGTCGGTACTGCTTTTTGTCGAAATGCCGCATGTGCGCGCTGGCCGACAGGATGAGCGGCCCGCTCACGCCGAAGTGCGTGAACAGCATTTCGCCAAAATCCGAGTGGATCTTTTTGTTGTTTTCGTATACCGTCAGCGCAACGTTGCGCAGGCTCAGCCCTTGCAGCACCGCGCATTCGCGTGCCTCGAGCGGCACGAGTGAGCCGCGCAGCGGCGTGACTGTGTGGCCGAGCGCTTCCGCCATGCGGAAGCCGTCGCCCGTCGAGCCCGTCGCGGGATAGGACAGCCCGCCCGTCGCCAGAATGACGGCGGAGGCGGTGTAGTCCCCTTTTTCGCCCTTGACGGCGGCGACATGGCCGTCTTCGACCGAAATACCGAGCGCGCGGTCGCGCACGAGCTTGACGTGCAGACGCTTGAGCTCGCGCTCAAGCGCCGCTGTGATGTCGAATGACCGGTCGGACACGGGAAACACGCGCTTGCCGCGCTCGACCTTGAGCGGCACACCGAGCCCCTCGAAAAAATCGATGGCGTCGTGCCCGTCGAAGCGGGAAAACACGGAGTATAAAAACCGCGGGTTCTGCGGCACGTGGGCGAGCAGCTCTTCGCAGGTGCTGTCGTTCGTCACGTTGCAGCGGCCCTTGCCGGTGATGTTCACCTTTTTGCCGAGGCGCTCGTTTGGATCGAGTAGCGTCACGTGCGCACCCTTGCGCGCGGCGCAGATCGCGGCCATCATGCCGCCCGCGCCGCCGCCGATGACAACGATCGCCTTATTCATCTTCGATCTTGCCGAAAATGTCGAAGCGCTCCCAGATGTGCTCGAGTTCGGAGAACGTCGCGGAGATGTCTGCGCCCTTCTTGTTGGCCACGGCCAGAATGAGTGCGTTGAGCATGCTCATGGGTGCCGCCAGCGAGTCGACGAACGAGATCATCTCGCTGCGCACGAGCAGCGAATTGCTGGACATCTGGTTGATGGGCGACATCTCGCTGTCCGTCACGCCGACGATCGTCGCGCCGCGGTCGCGCGCAAACTGGATGGTCTTGAGCGCAAGCTCGCTGTAGCGCGGGAAGCAGATACCGATGACCACATCGTCTTTGGAGACGCGGAAGAGCTGGTCGAACGAGCCGGCCGCGCCGCCGTTGACCAGAGTGACGTTGTCGAAGATCAGGCGGAAGTAGAAGTTTAAGTACCCTGCCAGAAACGAGGACGAACGGAAGCCCACGATGTAGATGCGGCGCGCGCCGATGATCGTGTCGACCACGCGCTCAAATTCCGCGCCGTCGGTCTGGTCGATGGCCATGCGGATCTTCTCCATGTCGCGCTGCAGGACGTTCGTCATCAGATCGGACCCTGCGAGCTCGCCGTCCGACGCCTGAATGCGCTGGATGCTCGTGAGCTTGCCGCGAATCATCTCCTGCAATGCACGCTGCATGCTCGGATACCCCTCGTAGCCGAGCTGGGCGGCAAAGCGCACGACGGTCGACTCGCTGACCTGCACGGTCTTGCCGAGCTTGCTGGCCGTCATAAACGCGGCCTTATCGTAGTTTTCCAGAATGAAGCGGGCGATGAGCTTCTGCCCCTTGGAAAAGCTGCTCATGTTCTTTTCGATATTATGTAAGATATTCTTCGTCATAAAATCGTCCTCTGTTACTTTGATTTTGTTGCATGGAGCTCTTGCTCCGTTAGATCGCGCCACACGCCGACGGGAAGAGCCCCGAGTTTGAGCGCGTGCTCCTGCACGCGCTTTAGGCGCTTGACGTGTAATCCGGCGGTGGCGCACATGCGCCGGATCTGCCGGTTTTTTCCTTCATGGATGGTGATGGAGAGAACGGCGGTGTCCCTCCCCTGCCGCAGCACGCGCACCTGCGCGGGCCGGATGGGCTCGCCGTCGAGCTGTGTCATGGAAGCGAGCACTTCTGCCGCTCCCCGGACCTCGCCCGCGACGCTGACCTCGTAGACCTTGTTGACCTCGTAGCGCGGGTGCAGAAGATGCTGCATCCATTCGCCGTCGTTCGTCAAAAGCAGCAGTCCCTCGGAGTCGAGGTCGAGCCGCCCGACGGGATAGACGCGCGCGCCGCAGTTTCTGACGAGCTCGGCGACGGTCTTTCGCCCTTTTTCGTCAGAGAGCGTGCAGACATAGCCGCGCGGCTTGTTGAGCATCAGGTAGCGCTTCTGCCCCTCCTGTGTGAGCGGCCTGCCGTCGACGGTGATTTCGTCGACTTCAGGGTCGGCCTTCTGCCCGAGAAGCGCAGTCTTGCCGTTCACGTGCACGCGTCCCGCGGCGATACACTGCTCGGCGGTGCGACGGGAGCAGAGCCCCGATTCGGCGATGAGCTTTTGAATTCTTGCTTCGGCCAGGTCAATCCCTCCTTTACTTTGCCGACAGAAATTGCCAGAGCTTTTCCGCCAGCGACTTATTTTTGCTTGTTTCGCTCTTTGTTTCCTGCGCCTGTACGCTGCGCGCGCTGACGAGGTCAACTCGTCCAACCTCGGTCTCGCCGCAGGAGATGACGAGCGTGCCGAACGTTTGTCCCTTCCGCACGGGGGCGGAGACGGTTTGCGGCAACTCGGCGCGCACGCTCAACGATTCACTCTCCGAGACAGGATAGCAGAAGCTCTCCGCCGCGACGGCGGACACGCTCTGCCCGTCGACACTCACGCTGCCGTAGGCCTCGCCTTTTTTCGCACCGCTTGAGAGCGCATACGCCGAAAAGCCGTAGTCGTAGAGTGCAGCATGATCGGCCCAATCGCTGCCGTCGTGCAGCGTGACGGCGATCATGCGCATCCCGCCGCGCTCGGCACAGGTGACGAGTGTGCGCCCTGCGTCGCCGGTGTAGCCGGTCTTGAGGCCGACGCAGCCGGAATACGACGCGAGCAGCTTATTGTGGTTCGTCATCGTGCGCGTGCCAACGCTCGCCGTGCGCGTTGAAACGATGCGTGCGAACGTCGGGTTCTGCATGGCGTAGGCCGCAAGGCGCGCCATATCGAGGGCACAGGAGCTGTGCCCCATTTCGTCGAGACCGCTCGGGTTGGCAAATGACGTGTGCTCCATGCCGAGGGCTTTCGCCTTTTCGTTCATCCATCGGACAAACTGCGCGCTGCCGCCGTTTCCGCCGCAGTGGGCGGCGATGCACTCTGCCGCGTCGTTGCCGGACGGCAGCATCAGCCCGTAGAGGAGTTCTTCCATCGTGAGCGTTTCGCCCTCGAGAAGGTACATCGACGAGCCCTCGCGCAAGTGCTCGCGTTTGACCGTGACCTTCTCCGTGAGTTCGCTGTGCTCCAGCGCGACCAAGCAGGTCATGATCTTCGTTGTGCTCGCGATGCTGCGCTCCTGCGTTTCATTGCGCGACGCCAGCACCCGCCCGCTGCCCGCCTCCATCAAAATGAACGCGGCGGCGGCAGTTTCAGGCGCGGCAGCCTGACAGGCCAAACTGCTTGACAGGCAGGAAACAGCAAGGAAAACGGCAAATACGCATCGGGCAAAACGCGGCATAGGATCACTCCTTCATTCGGAATGCCCCTATTATGCCCGAAATCAGTAGATATCTTTCTCTTCTCTCTTCTTGTCCACGAAATTCTGCACGCGGTCGAGCACTTCCGGCACAAGATCAAGCACGCGGTCGACCGTTGCCGCCGCAGGGATGGCCACGGGCATCACGCGCGTCAGACCGTCCTTGACGACGAGGAACGCGACGGGGTCGACCTTGACGCCCGCACCTGCGCCGCCGCCGAAGTGTGCGGTGTCGGTCTTGCCGTAGTCGCCGCCGCCTGCGCCGAAGCCGAAGCTCACGCGCGAAACGGGAATGACCGTTACGCCGTCGGGCGTCGTGATCGGCTCGCCGATGATGGTGTTGGAATCGACCATATCACGGATCTTATCCATCGTGGTGTCCATGAGATCGTTGAGCGGGGTCTTCTTTTCGATGTTTTCCATGAGGTTCATCCTTTCTTTTTATGCGGTCAGTTTTTCACTGTGTTCACTGTTTTGCGGAGTGCTCTCTGTTGGTTTTTCCGCGGGAGCGTCGTTTTTATGCGCCTTTTTATAGCGCAGGTACCATTTGAGCATCGGAATGAGCAGCGCAAGCGAGATGTGCAGCCCGTCGCGGATGCGAAGCGACAGGCCAACGGCACCCTCTGCGTGCGTCTTTTCAGAGCTGTAGTCCATGCGCAGGTGCAGTGAGGGATCAGGGATATGGAAGAGGTCTTCAAGGTGCGGCATCACACCCCACATCGCGGCGCTCGCATAGCCGTAGGTCTGCGCGATATCCGCGGGGTCCGTGCCGCCAAAGACGACGAGAATTTCCAGCGGGTCGATGCGAAGGCGCTTGCAGGTGCGCTTCGCTGTCTCCTTGAGCGCCGAGAGCGCCGTCGTGATGAGGTCCCTGAGCTCCTCTTTTGTCGGCTTGGGGAGCGAGGGCTTTTTCTTTTGCTTCGCCTCTTCTCCCTCTGACTTTGGTTTCTTCTCCTTTGCCTTTTTCTTCGGCGTTTCTTTCTTTTCCTTTGCTGGCAGCAGCGTGAAGCGGAACGGGCCGACCGAAAGCTGCACGCGCAGCTCGTCGCCGAACTGCATCAGCGCGCCCACGCGCAGAAAGCCGATCAAAATAAAAATGAGCAGGATGATGCCAATTACCTTCAGCGCAGTCAATCGACCACCTCCCTCTTTTTACGCTTCACGCGGTTTTTATGCTTTACGCGGTCAGTGTTCCCCGTTTTCGGGAACGCTGCCTTCTTTTTCCGTCATGGCGCTGGGGTCGAGGATCGTGCCGTCCTCCGTCATGCGGAGCTGACCGTCGGCCTCAAGACCCGGCATCTCCGGCAGCTCCTCGAGCGAACCCAAGTGGAAGTCGCGCAGGAACTTTTTCGTTGTGCGGTACAGCCTCGGCCGTCCCGGCACCTGCAAACGTCCGCACTCCTCAATGAGCCCGCGCTCAAGCAGCAGGCCCACGGTGTACGAGCTGTCCACACCGCGCACCTGATCAATGTAGGCGCGGGTCGTGGGCTGGTAGTAGGCGATGATCGTCAGCACCTCCAGCGCGGGCTGAGAGAGCTTGGCGGTCTTGCGGATCTCAAACGCCCTGCGGATGACGTCGGCATAGTCCGGAGACGAGCAGAGCTGATAGCTGTCCTCCATGCGGACGAGCCGGATGCCGCGGCGCTCAAATGCGTAGTAATCGCCGAGCTTTTGCAATACCTGTTCCGCGGTCGGACGGTCCAAATCGAGCGCAAGGCAGATGCGGTCGATGGGAAGCGGTTCGCCGCTGGCGAACAAAATGCCCTCGATGGCCGACTCGACCTCGCGCAGGTCCAAAGATTCCAAAGACATAGCGTTCCTCGCTTTTTACAGATTGATACGGTCGGGGGCGTCGTCCCCGCACTCCACGGTGCAGTCCGTGTCGGAACCGGCCAGATGGATGACCTTTTCGCGGCAGAGCTCCAAAACGGCGATAAACGTCGCCACGATCTCGCTGCGGCTGCGGCTGCCGCGGAACAGCAGCTTGAAGCGCGTCATGCCGAACTCCTTGAGCCGGTGCAGAATTTCCTCCGCCTTGCCCTTGACGGGATACGGCTCGCGGCGCACGATCTCGCTCAGCGCCGCGCTCGGCGGCGCGGCCAGCTTTTCCCCGCGCTCCATGATCGTCTGCATGGCGAGCACGAGGTCGGCCTTTTCATGACTGTACTCGTAGATTTTGCCGCGCTGCATGGGCTCGGGCTGGCGCGTCATGATGCTGCGGCCAAACTCGCCCATCGGGCCGAGCGTTTCGGTCAGCGTCTTGATGCGAAGGTACGTGTCCTTTTGCTGGCGCTCTTTGAGCGAGGCAATGAGCTCGTCCATCTCGCTCTGCGCCTGCTCATCCTCAAGCGAAAGCAGCATGCGCGTTTTGATGTACATTAAATGTGCCGCCATCGTGATGAATTCGCTCGCGACCTCGAGATCGAGCTGCTTTCGCTGCTCGAGATACGCAAGGTACTGATCCAGGATCAGCGCGATGGGAATGTCCTGGATCTCTATTTTATTTTTCGACAGCAGGAAGAGAATGAGGTCGAGCGGCCCTTCAAAGTCCTGCAGCGCCTCCGCGCTGCGCTCGTGCACCACGCCCTCCAGCTTGAAAACGGGATTGTCCATGACATTCCTCTCACTTTATCAATATACGATCCAGTTGACCAGAAGCTCGTACACGCGGTAGATGCCCTCGCTGAGGATATTGTTTCCCACGCCGAGCCAGACGAGCACAAAAAGAACAAGCATGCCGTATTTTTCATACCGCATCAGCGTCATGTACGCGCGGTCGGGCAGAAAGGCGAAGAGCACCTTCGACCCGTCGAGCGGCGAGATGGGGATGAGGTTGAAAAGCCCCAGACCAACGCTCATGTACGCCGTCATCGCAAGGAAATTCAAAAGGCCGCTGCAAAACGCGGTATCGACATAGTGCGCGATCGTGATGCGCGCGCCGAGCAAGAGCAGCATCGCCAGCAGCAGATTCGACACCGGCCCCGCCAGCGCTGTGATGGCCATACCCTGCTTCGGCTTTTTGAAATACCGCATGTCGACCGGCACGGGCTTTGCCCAGCCGAAGCCGACGAGCAGCATGGCAGCCAAGCCGAACCAGTCGATATGGTGCAGCGGGTTTAAGCTCAAGCGGTGCTCGCGCTTGGCCGTCGGATCGCCGAGGGCATAGGCTGCAAGACCGTGACAGGTCTCGTGCACCGTCAAGCATAAAAAGACGCCGAGCACGCGCAAAAGCGCGTCGGTCAGCGAGCCCCAGTCGATGGACTGGACCAATTCCTGAAAACTGTTCACGCAATTTCTCCGTAAAAAATATGCAAATCGCGAAGACTTGCATTGCATTCTATGTCTATTATAACAGCCCTTTTCCCACATGACAAGGGATTTTGCAATTTTTACTGCATTTTGCTTTCAAAAATTGACGCATTTTTTTCTGTCAAATTGCGAAAAATGACAAAAAAGCGCCTCAACCGTGCGGTTGAGGCGCTTTGCAGGATAGGATATCCGGTTATTTCTTGAGGCGCTTATCGCTCTTGGCCGCAAGGTGCGTGCCCAAGGACTGGAAGATCTGCACCAGAATGATAAGCAGCACGACCGCTGCGAACATCACAAGGTACTTGTAGCGATAGTAGCCGTAGTCGATGGCGATCTTGCCGAGGCCGCCGCCGCCGATGATGCCGCTCATCGCCGAGTAGCCGAGGATGGTCGTCAGTGCGATGGTGAAGTTCTGGAGCAGCGAGGGAACGCTCTCGGGGATCATCACCTTGCAGATGATCTGCATGGGCGTTGCGCCCATGCTCTGAGCGGCCTCAATGATGTTGGGGTCGACCTCGCGCAGGCTGCTTTCAACAAGGCGCGCGACGAACGGGAACGCCGCCACGACCAGCGGAACGATGGTCGCGGTGGTGCCGACGGTCGTGCCGATGATGAGGCGCGAGAGCGGGAAGACCATGATCATTAAGATGAGGAACGGGATCGAGCGCAGCAGGTTGATGATGACGTTCAGAATGCTCATCAAGGCCTTGGGAAGCGGCAGAACGCCGCCCTTCTCCCCCGCTACGAGCAGCACGCCCAGCGGAAGGCCAATGACGACGGCCAGCGCCGTCGAAAGCAGCGTCACATAAAACGTCTCCCAGATCGCCTTGGGGAACTGCGTCTGCATGGCGACGGTGAGCTCTGCGATGGAGTCCGGGGAAAAGAGATTACTGTACATCGACGCTCGCCTCCTCTACCTGAAGATTTTCAATGCTTCTTAAAAAGTCCATGGCCTGCTCGAACTGCGCGTTCGGCACGCCGAGGAGCATGCTGCCGTACACCTCTTCGGAGAGCTTCTGCGTGTTGGCCGAAATGACCGTCGCGCTGATGCCCTCTTCGGTCGCAAGGCGCGCGACGAGCGGAATGGATGTCGTCTTCGCGCTGCGGAAGATGAGGCGGATGCGGCGCTGCTGCTGGGGGTCGGACACGTCGATGTCCGCGCCGCGCGGGAACACGAGGTGGCGCGCCGCCGCGGACTTGGGCGCGGAAAAGACGGTAGAAACAAGGCCCTCTTCCACGACTTCGCCGTCGTCGAGGATCGCAACGTGATTGCAGACCTCCTTCACCACGCTCATCTGGTGTGTGATGATGACGACGGTGATGCCAAGCTTTTTGTTGATGTCGCCGATCAGCTCGAGGATCTGGCGCGTCGTCTTGGGGTCGAGCGCGCTCGTGGCCTCGTCGCAGAGCAGGACCTTGGGGTTCGTGGCGAGCGCGCGGGCGATGGCCACGCGCTGCTGCTGTCCGCCGGAGAGCTGTGCGGGATAGGCCTTGGCCTTATCCTTGAGCCCCACGATGTCGAGGAGCTCCAGCGCCCGCTGTTCGCGCCACTTCTTCTCTCCCCGCAAGCCGGAAAGCTCCATCGGAAAGCAGACGTTAGCGAGACAGTTTCGCTGCATCAGCAGGTTGAAGCGCTGGAAGATCATCGTGATCTCGCGCCGCGCCGCGCGGAGCTGCGCGGGGGTCATCGTGTCCAGACGCTGTCCGTTCACGATGACCTCGCCCTCCGTCGGGCGCTCGAGCATATTGATGCAGCGCACGAGCGTGGATTTGCCGGCGCCGCTCATGCCGATGATGCCGTAGACGTCGCCGTCCGGAATGGTCAGGGAGACATCCTTGAGCGCGTCTACCCGTCCGCCGGCTGTTTCAAAGGTTTTGCTTAGATGCTTCAGTTCGATCAAGAACGCTCCCTCCTTTCTTTCTTACTTGGCGCTCAGCGCATCGAGCGTGGTCTGCTTGCCGCCGTACAGGCCCATGGGCTCGACGTGGATGGCGGCAACGGAGACGATGTGGGTGCTGTTCTCGGCGTTGAAGTCGTCGAGATAGGGCTTGTGTTGGAAGTAGTTGGCGTCGACAGTGCCGTCTTCGACAACGGTGTTGGGCACGACATAGTCATTGTAGACCTGGATGTCGAGGGTGATGTTCTTCTCGGCGAGGATGCTCTTCACGATCTCGAGGATCTCAGCGTGCGGGGTCGGAGAAGCGGCGATAGAGATGGTCTCGCCAGCGAGAGCGTCGTAGTCGACCGTGGCGTCAAAGCCGTCGGTCGGGTTCTCCACAGTGCTGACAACGGAGCCGTCATACTTCTCGTTGATGTAATCGACGACCTGCTGGCTCTCGAGAGCGGCGATCAGGGCGAGAATCTTGGGAGAGGTCTCGTTGCCTTCCTTCACGGCCAGGATGTTGGCGTAAGCGGAGGAGGAGCCTTCGATCACGAGGGAGTCGGCCACGGGGTTCAGGCCCGCGTTGATGGCGTAGTTGGAGTTGATGACGGCGTAGTCAACGTCCTGCAGGATGTTGGGGATCTGCGCAGCCTCGGTCTCGACGATCTCGACGTTGTACGGATTCTCGACAATGTCGTTCTTGGTGGCGGTGATGCCGGCACCGTCAGCGAGCTTGATGACGCCGTTGTCCTGGAGCAGGAGCAGCGCGCGGGCTTCGTTGGTCGTGTCGTTGGGGACGGCGATCTGGATGGTGGTGGCGCTGTCGCCGGAGTCATCGCTCTTGGAGCCGCAGCCGGTCAGGGCCAGAGCGGCAGTGAGGACCAGTGCAAGGACAAGGGCGGTCAGCTTAATAGAATGCTTTTTCATCGTTTTGTTCTCCTTACTTATTTTATAATAGCTTCTTTTTGGAACGGACAGACTGCGGGGAGTGTATGCTGTTCGAGCAGTAAAAAACAGCGGGAGGTCATTGACCTTCCGCTGCCGCTTCGCTGTTTTTCTCAGACAGTTTCTGAAAGGAAATGACCATTTTCTCCATGACAAAGCATGCACATGCTGAACATGCGCATCATCGGCATCATCATGCAGTTGGCAGAGTACGAAGTCTTCATGCCAATGAATCCTTTCCTTCGAGCATTCCCCACGGGGTGGGTTCCGTTTCAATGTGCGTATCGTAGCACCGACGATTCCGCTTGTCAACACCAAATGCGCACTTTTGTATGATTTTCCACTTTTTTGGCGTTTTCTGCGGGATTTTTTATTTATTGCTCCCGTTTTTCAAGCACACGGACGAGGTGAATGAGAAAATCGGTGTCCTCCATGTCGCCCAGCGCTTCGACCGCGCTCTCGCTGTGCGCCTCGATGACGCGCTGGCAGCCGCTGAGGCCGAGAATGTCGACGAACGTCATCTTTCCCTCTTCCCTGTCCGAGCCGATGGGCTTGCCGAACGTTTTTTCATCGCCGATGACATCGAGCATGTCGTCGCGCAGCTGGAACGCGAAGCCGAAGTTGTCGGCGTAGCCGGCCGCGGCCTCCTCCTGCTCCTTCGTGCCGCCCGCCGCGGCCACGCCCATCAGGCACGCCGCGCGGATAAGCGCGCTCGTCTTGCGCAGATAAATTTCCTCGAGCTCCGGCGCGCTCAGAATCTTACCCTCCCACTCAAGGTCGAGCTGCTGGCCGCCGCAGATGCCCTCGTGTCCCGCGGCATTTGCCAGGACCTGCGCGCATTTGAGCACGCGCAGCGCGGGGAGGTCGGTCTTCAGGACCGTTTCAAATGCCAGCGCCTGCAGCGCGTCGCCCGCGAGCGTCGCCGTGCATTCGCCGAAGACCTTGTGGTTCGACGGCTTACCGCGGCGCAGATCATCGTTGTCCATCACGGGCAGATCGTCGTGGATAAGCGAATACGTGTGCAGCATCTCAACGCCGCAGGCCATGGGCAGCGCCTTTTCGACGTCTCCCCCGCAGATGCGGCAGAATTCGAGCACTAAGATCGCGCGCAGACGCTTGCCGCCCGCGGTCAGACTGTAGTGCATCGAATCGGTCAGCTTGTGATAGCTTGCGCACTGCGTTTCCTCAAGGCAGGCGTCAAGATACTTGTCCACCGCCGACTTATACTCCGCCATGCGGGCGGAAAACAGCTTTTCGTCCATGGATTACTCCTCCGAAATGAATGGGCTCTCGACCGGCGCGCCGTCCGCGCCCTTAGAGAGCTTCGCGACCTTCTGCTCGGCCTTGTCGAGCATCGCACCGCAGTCGTGCACGAGCTTCGTCCCCTCTTCAAAGAGTTTGAGGGAATCGGCGAGCTTTGCGTCGCCTTTTTCAAGTGCCGTCACGATCTCCTCGAGACGCGCGATATTGTCTTCAAACGTTTTTGCCATCGTCATTTCCTCCCATATTGCATGCGTTCACCGTGCAGTTGAGACTTCCCTGCCCGAGCAGTACCTCGATTTTTTCGCCGGCTGCGGCCTCCTGCGCCGCACGCAGAATTTGTCCCTGTTCATTTCGCGCAACGGCGTAGCCGCGGCCGAGAACTTTAAGAGGGCTCAGCGCGTCGAGCTTGGCCGCAAGCGCTGTAAACTGCTGTGTGCGCTGCGCCATCTGATGCTGCGCGAGTGCGGCAAGGTTTTTCTGCGTGTAGTCGAGCAGCATCCGCTTGTCGTCGATAAATGCCATGGGGTCTTGCAGCGCACGGCTGCGGGACGTCTTTTCAAACTGCTCGCGCAGGGCTTTCACGCGCTTTTGCTCGCTCTGCACCATGCGCGTTTGCAGCGCGTCGAGCCGGCGGTAAATTTCGCGCTGGTCCGGCACGGCGATCTCCGCCGCGTTCGACGGCGTCGACGCCCGCGCGTCGGCGACAAAATCGACGATCGTCACGTCTGGCTCGTGACCGACGGCGGAGATGACCGGAATGTCGGAGGCATAAATCGCGCGCGCCACGCGCTCATCGTTGAACGCCCATAGATCTTCGATCGAACCGCCGCCGCGCCCGGTGATGATGAGGTCGGCAATCCTCCATTTGTTCGCATAGCGCAGCGCGCCCGCGATTTCCGGCGGCGCTTCTGCTCCCTGCACGCGCACAGGCAGGAGCACGACTTCGCTCATCGGCCAGCGCGCGTTCAGGATGCGCAGCATATCATGCACCGCCGCGCCCGCGGATGAGGTGATGATGGCAATGCGCTTGGGATATTTTGGCAAGGGCTTTTTATGTTCTGGGGCAAAAAGCCCCTCCTTGAAGAGCTTTTCCTTGAGCTGCTCGAAAGCGACGTGCAGGTCACCCACGCCCTCGACGCTGAGCTCTGAACAGTAGAGCTGGTACGCGCCGTCGCGCGGGAACACGCCGATGCGGCCAAAGGCGATGACCTTCATGCCGTTTTCCGGGCGGAAGCGGAGCTTCCCCGCCATGCCGCGGAACATCACGCATTTGAGCGCGCTCCCATCGTCCTTGAGCGTGAAGTAATGGTGCCCGGAGGGATAGAGCTTGTAGTTCGAGATCTCGCCGCGCACGAAAATGGTCTGGAGCTGCGGCACGGCGTCGAGCAGCGCCTTGATGAAATTGTTGGCTTCCGATACGCTGAAGATCATCTGCTCCTGCGCCACGCCGCGTCACCCCTCTCTCAAAACAAAATGAAAAACGGAAGAAAAGCAGAGCGCCTGTCGGTACTCTGCTTTTAAGAGCATTTTTTATTCCGCGCTGATCTCGCCGCGCACGAAGCTGCCGAGGATGCCGTTGATGAACTTCACCGTCTCGGGTGTTTCGTATTTCTTGGCGATCTCCACGGCCTCGTTGACGGCCACGCGCGTCGGAATGTCACTGCGGTAGAGCGATTCGTACATCGCAACGCGCATGATCGCCGAGGCAACGAGCGGGATGCGGTCGAAGCTCCAGCCCTTGGCGTACTTGGCGATGTAGCCGTCCAGCTCCGGCGCGTGCTCGGCAACACCGGAAACGATGGAGCGGATGTATTCCGCCTGCGCGGCGCCGGGGGCCTTTTCGTAGATGTTGTCCTCATCCTTGAGCGTGTCGAAGTATTCCTTCGTCAGCCGCTCGTCGAGAAGCTCCTCCACCGTCTTATCCGTAAAGCTCAGTTCGTATGCAAGATGCACTGCGATCTCTCGCGCTGTATTGCGAATCATCTCGTCTGTTCCTTCATCTTTCTCTTAGTTGAAGCTGATCCCGCCGACGTGGACGTTGACCGCGTGGACGTTGTAGCCCGTCATGCCGCTCACGGCGGCGGACACACTGTCCTGCACCTTGCGCGCGGTCTCGGGGATGGCGTAGCCATAGCGCACCATCAGGTAGACGTCGACGATGATCTCGCCGTCCTTGACCTCGGCGCGCACGCCGCGCAGGCCCTTTTTGCCCGTGAACTGCTCGGTGATCTGTTCGGTCATATTCTGGCACATGGAGCCAACGCCTTCGATCTCGCCGATAGCGTCGGCGGCGATCGCGGCGACCACGTCTTCTGCGATGTTGATGCTGCCGTTTTCCTCGGCGCGGGTCAGATACTCTCGATTCTCAGCCATTCAGATATCCTCTCCTTGTTTGTGAATGCTCATATCGAAAGTATTTTATCATCTTTTTCCCAAAATTACAACAGCTAATTTACTTCCATGATCTTAATGCTCTCCGCGCTCAGTCCCGTTTCCTGCTTGACAATGTCCGTGATGCGGGCGATGTCCTCGGTCTGGAGCCCCTCTTCTCCCGTCGAAACGACCACGCTCACGCCGTCTTCGGACATGAAGACGACGCAGTCCTCATAGCCCTTGGCCGTGACCATGTTTTCGATCTGCGCCTCGCTGAGCGTATAGGAAGCGAGCGTTTCGATGCTTTTTGCTGCCTCGCTCGCGGTCTCGGCGTCCACGTCCTGGTTTTCGCTCGCCTCTTTCAAAAGCGACAGCGCGCTGTCGCGCGCCTGCTGGCGCGTCAGGCGGGCCGAGGCAAAGTAGTCCTTCCCCTCCGCGTTTGCTGAGACCTCGGCGGCGTCGCCGTCTGTGCTCACAAGCTCGGACTGACCTAAGACCTTTGTGGGCTTGTCGACCTTTTCGGCGTACTTTCCGTTCAGAAAGATCGCCGCACAGACAAAGACCAGAATTGTGCCGACCACTGCGTTCCGCTTCCATAATTGCTTCATAGCTGTTTCCTCCCTGCGTTTTGCATAATAAAAATATTGTAGTCTCATGGCGTTCCCTTAACAACGGAGATGCGCTCAGACGAAAGCCCCGTCAGCGCGCTGACGGCCTGCGTCACTTTGAGCTGGACGTCCGCTTTGCCGCCGCCCTCGCACACGACGAGCGCGCCGACAAAGCGCGGATAGCGGCTGTGGGTCACGACGACCTCGGCGCTTGTGCCGCCGCCGAGCACAACGGTCTCCGTCTTTCGCGTCTGCTCGTCGACCTCATCCCCTCGGGCTTTGAGCGACGCGGTCTCATCCTGCGCCAGCTCGTAAGCGCCGCCGCCCTCGACCGTCAGCATAAGCGAGAGCTTCCCGACGCCGTCGAGCGAGGAAAGAATATCCTCCATCTCGTTTTGCAGCGCCTCGCGGTCGAAATTTTCCGCGGCGGACGGTGTCGCGGAGCCTGAGTCTGCCGCTTTCTCGTTCTGCGGCAGCAGCAACAGCAGCACGCCGAGCAGCGCCGTCAGGAGAACGTATTTGTACTTCTTGATGCCTTGCAGCGCCTTCTGCACGGGCGATGCGTTCATTTCGGTTCGATCCATAGCTGTTTCTCCTCTGCAATGCCAAGCTCCTGTACGATGTACGCGCCGAGCGCCGCGCTGTTTTCTCCGTACAGTGTGACGCTGTCCGGAAACGGTACGCCGTCGCGTAAAGCGGTCTGCACTTCGGCGCGCAAGCTCAGACCTAAGGAGCTGGCTTTGTCCTCAATATATGCCTGCGTCTGCGCGGCTATGCTATCGCTGAGCGCGCTGTCCTGCTCGGCGTTCAGCGTTTCCTTCAGCGCTTCGACCGCCTCGCGGTAATGACCGCCGTCGAGCTCCGGCAGGTCGAACGTGAGTGAGAGCAGCGGGCGCAGCATCGCAAGCATCAGCACCATCCCGCCGACAAAACGCACGATCTTTTTCATCGCGCCGCCGTCCGTGAGCTGCTGGGCAATGCTCACGAGTACCGCGCAGGCTGTCACGCTTAAAAGCCACGAGCGAAGAAACGTCATACCGTCACCACCATCATCATTGCGATCAAAAGCGACACGAGCAGCAAGAACGCCCCGCCTGCCGTCATCGCCAGCATCAGTGAAAACGCGGAGGAGAGCTGCTCTAAAAACTTGCTGAGTGATTGTGACCCCACCATGCCGCTGAAAAACGCCGCGAGCTGATAAAAAAGATACTGCACCGCCATGCGCAGCAGCGGCACAAGGCACAGCGCCAGCACCGAAAATACGCCCAGCACACCGAGCGTCCCGCGCAGCGTGAGCGCCGCGGCGGCGATGGCCTCCGTCGCGTCGGACAAGATTCCACCGACGACGGGTACCGCGCCGGAGATGACGGTTTTTCCCACCTTGACCGCGAGCCGGTCAGCAGAACCGGCCAGCAGGTTCGAGATCGACAAAAACGCGGTAAATACGATCAGAATCGCGCTCAAGCCCCACGAGAGCAGCTTGCCGATGCCCTTGGAGAGCGGCGACAAACGGCTCTGCTCCAAAAGCGCGCCCGCGGCCGCCGTGCCGATCATGCAGTAAAGTACCGGCACGAGCACATCGCGCATCAGTGAAAGAAAGATGTCGCTCAGCATCAGCGCGCCGACCTGCCAGACGCTTGCCGAGCCCACACAACCCCCGCCCGCCATCGCTGCGGCAATCGTCGGCAGCAGGAGCTTTGCCATCACCGAAAGCTCGTCCATCGTCTCGACGCCAAGGCCGATGAGCGCGCTTAAGTCCCCTGCCGAAAGCGCCGCCGCACCCAGCACGCCGAGATAGCCCGCGTACCGCGCGGGCGTCTCCCCCGCGCTCTCCGCCGTGCCCTCGATGAGGCCGCACAGGAGCGAGAGCAGCATCAGCGCCATCGCGCCGCGCAGCGAATTTGCCACCGCATCCTGCAATGCCGCGCGAAAGTGCGAAAAAAGGTACTGTCCGCCGCGCAAGAGCAGATCATCCCCCGCCTCGGCGCTGTCGATGAGCTCGCGCGGCACGGTGCCGTCGAGTTCTGACGGCAGTTCGAGCGCCGAGGCGCTCACGCAGAGCAGCAGCGCAGCAAAAAGAAAGCAGGGCAGCCTTTTCATAGAAATCCCTCCACCATCTCGAGCAGGGCTTCCATCAGCGGCAGCGCGCAGACAAGCGCGCACAGCGTCCCCGCCGCGGCGAGCAGGCTCGACAGCGCGCTCTGCCCCGCATCCGCGCACAGCGCACAGGAAAAGCGCGCTACCAGCGCGATGGCCGTGACCTTGACGACCGGTACGAACAGCGTGAGCGGCAGATCCGTGAGCGATAGCGCCCGCTCGCAGAAGTCGAATAGCTCGGAGAGCGCGGGCAGCAGCAGCGCGCAGCCGACAAGTACCGCCGCGAGCAGCAAGAGAAGTGAGAGCGCTTCGTCGCTTTTTTTGAGCAGCGCCGTGACGGCGCTCACGCACAGGCTCAGCGCCGCAAGCTTGATGAGCAGCTCCATCCTAAAACCCAAACAGGCTCTTGATGAGATCAAAGAGCGAGCTGATCTCCCGCACGAGCAGCATCATCGTCGTGATGAGACCGGCCAGGCTTACGAGCATTGCCTGATCCGGACGGTCCGAGCGCACGAGCAGCTGATTGAGCACGGCGACGACGATGCCCACCGCTGCAATCTTGAACACGAGGTCAATATCCATAGACGTCTTCCTTATGTAAAGCGTATATCCTTTTCAATAACGTTATAGCAGCAGAATACAGAGCATTGCCCCGCCTCCGAGGCACAGTGCCGCCGTGATGCGGCCCGTTTCGCGCTCCCTTTGCCGCAGCTCCTCTTCAAGGCGCGAGAGCTCGCTTGCCGCGAGCGTCAGCGCGGAGCAGACGCTTTCCTCATCCCCGCCGAGCGCGTGTCCCAGCGCCGATACAGTCTCCCGCTCCCGCGCGGCGATGGGCAGAGTCTTTGCGGCGTGCTCCCATGCAGAGGCAAGCGGTTCGCCGCGCGCAAGATTGGCGGTCACACCTTCAAAGAAGCCCGCGGCTTCCGGTTCGCAGCTCAAGTGCCGCAGCAGCGCGGGCAGCGGCGTCAGCGTCAATCGGACGGCGCTCTCGAGAGCGAGGAACGCGCCCGAAAGCGCGCGGAGCGTCCTTTGCCGCAGTAAAGTACGTAAATGGAAACTCCTTTGCAGCCACAGCGCCGCACCGAGGATCAGCGCGCTGCCCGTCAGTTGGAGCATGGCAGGTCACCCACTTCGTAAGAACGTGCACCGCCGTTCGAGCGGATGACGATGCAGCGGCGAAACACCCTCGCGCGCAGAAGCGCCCGCCAGAGCGGCTTCTGGTGCAGCTCGTCAACGCTCGCGGCGTGGATGCTCGCGAGCAGCCCGACGCCGCAGTTCGCGGCCAGGCACATTGCGCGGATATCCTCCTCCGCCGTGATCTCATCGACCGCGATGACCTGCGGGTTCATGCCGCGCAGCACCATCGGGATGCCGACGGCCTTTGGGCAGAGCGAGAGCACGTCCGTGTGGTTGCCGAGCTCCATCTGCGCTCGCCCCTTGCAGCACACGGCGAGCTCGCAGCGCTCGTCGATGACCGCCACGCGCAGCGCGCGGTGTTCGGCATCCCCGAGCGACAGCACGCGGATGAGGTCACGCAGCAGCGTCGTTTTCCCGCCGCCGGGCGGCGAGAGAATGAGCGTGCTCAAAAACCGCCCGTCAGCGCTGAAGAGCTGCGGCGCAATGTCGCTCCCGAGCCCGATGTGCTCGCACACGATGCGCAGCGCGAGCGACGAAATGTCCTTCAGATTGCTCACCTCGCCGTCGCGCACGACGGCGCTGCCGCACACGCCGAGGCGGAACCCGCCCCGCAGCGGCAAAAAGCCCTGCCGCAGTGTTTCGATGCAGGCATAGCGCGAATACTCCGTCACCGCGCCGAGCATCTGTTCGAGGTCTTCCGCCGTCACGAGCGACGCACGCCCGTCCGGCGCGGCGTTCAGCTCGCCCTCCAGTGTCAGCACCGTCAGCGGATGCATCACGCGAAGGCGCAGCTCCTCGACGCGCTCTTTCTGCTTGTCCGGCAGCGACAGGGCGAGACTTTTGAGCCGGTGCGGTAAAAACTCGCACGATTGTTCGTAGCGATAGATCCGTTCCAGACGTTCCACCGTTCCCACTTCCCTTCTTTGGTGTTAGTCCAATCTATGAGGCGGTGGACACGCTTATGCCGGTTTGTCCCGTTTCGGGCAAAAGAAAAAACGGGGAATTTCCCCGTTTTTTCGCATTTGATTTTTACTGGTTGCCACAGGGGCACGCGCAGCCGCAGCCGCCGGGCACCGCCGCGGGCGGGAAGAAATCGTCCATCGGGAACTCCACCGCATCGAAGACCTTGCACGGGTCCTCGCAGCTGCAGTCGCCGCCGGCAAGCGTGCACTCGTTGGACGGAATGCAGTAGTCGTACACGGGGATGAGAAGCTGCGTGTCGCGCTCTAAGCGCACAGTCGAAAACTGGCCGAGCGAGATGCACACGCGGCGAATCGCGGACTCGTCGAAGATGATTGGCTCGTCGAATGCTGCCAGAATGCCCGCGGGCACGCCGCCGAGCGTACCGCGGTCACAGCCGCAGCGGCAGTTGCAGTTGTCGGCAAAGTGCGCGCACAGCAGCATCGGGTCGACGACCTCGACCACCGCGGTCGGGAGATTTGCCGTCAGGTTCAGCGGTGCATCAATGGCGTTTGCCTCGGGGATGGAAGAGTAGATCTTCGCACCGCTCTCGCTGCCAAAGAGCACCACACGCTTATCAAAGGTCGCAAGACCCTCGATCTCGGTGTAGCGCGTGCTGCCGTTGAGCGCCTGTAAGGTGATGCGGTAGAAAAAGTGCATGTCGACGGTGTAGTACCCGCGGTTGAAGTTCACGGGCTCGACGTCGACAAAGGTGTAGATCAGCTCGGCGCTGCCGCCGCGCAGCCCCTGCGCCGTGCTCAAAACGCTCTGCGCCGTGGCCGTGGGGTAAAAGCGCAAATCCTCAATGCAATCCTTGTCGCGGCAGGATGAATAGATCTTTTTCGTATGAATACAGACCGCCTCGCGCGCGCCGTTTGCGCCGCCGACGTGGCCTGCTGCTACTTTATCAGCCATAAAGCAAGAATACCTCCTATTTTAAGTACTGGAAAGTCGGGCGCGACCGCGCCTTTCTTTCACCCCAGTCTATGCCGCGCGCGAAAATGGGTGTGCCGCGTTCTTGGCGTTTTTGAAAAAGACCTATACAAGCGAAAAAAGGTGTGCTATACTAAATATAGTTTTTGACCGACTGATACCGACAACTTTTTGTGGTATTGGCAGTCATTTTGTGTTATGATCGCTGTAAATTCACCCGAGGAGGTGCGCTATGGGGCGCGTCGGTTTTATCCAGGACAAACTGGAGATCAAATTTCTCATTCTGTATGTTGCTGCCCGGCTCATCGAGCCGGTCCCGTTCGAGGCCATGCAGGAGCTGACGATGTGCGACGACGGCATCGACTTTTTTGACTTTTCCGAATGCCTGAGCAATTTGGTCGAGTCGCAGCATTTGACGCTTTCGGACGACGGGCTCTACGCCATCACGGAAAAGGGCCTGCACAACGGCGCAATCTGCGAGTCGAGCCTTCCCTACTCTGTGCGCCTGCGCGTCGACAAGAACATCACGATCTTCAACCAGAAGCTCAAGCGCCGCGCACAGATCCAGTCCGACATCGCGCCGCGCCGCAACGGGACCTACACGGTCACGCTCGCGTTCAACGACGACGAGAGCCAGCCCATCTTGAAGATGGAACTCATGGTTCCCAAGGAGGTCATGGCCAAGGATCTCGCCGAGCGCTTCCAGAAAAATCCCGAGCAGCTCTACACCGGTGTTTTGAACACGCTCTTCTCCGAACCCGACGAGGGAAAATAACGTACATAATGAAAAGAGACAGCCGTTCGGCTGTCTCTTTTTTGCTTCAATCTTCGCTTTTCTCATCCTGCGTCTCATGCAGCAGTTCTTCGACCGGTATGCCGTAGAGCTTTGCGAGCGCGCAGAGATTCGACGTGCTGGGGTCGGACGTGCCGTTCTCCCATTTGCTGACCGCCTGACGGCTGACGCCGAGCGTCTCGGCAACGAATTCCTGCGTCATCTGTTTTTCCGTCCGGTGCGCCTTGAGCGCTTCGCCGAGCGAGCGGCAGACAGCCTTCTTCTCCTCGCGCACGTCTTTTGACTTGATGTACTTTCGCAGTGCCTTGACGAGCAGCACGAAAAGATAGATGATCGCGCCGTAGACAATGAGCATGATCGGCAGGATGATAAGGGTGAGATTCATGGTTGTTCTCCTTTTCGCTTGATACGCTCATCATAGCGAAAAGCAGCGGTTGCCTCCACCAACTATCGCGCAACTTCGCGTTGCGATGGGCAGATTTTCACTTTACCACAACGTTTTCCTTGCCGAAGCGCTCTTCCAAGTCGCACACAAGCGAGGTGTGCAGGTCGCAGGTCGTGCCGATGAGCTTGCCGGTATCAAGCACGCGGATGCGGACGTTGTTCTCTTTTCCCTCGAACATATAGAGGATTTTGCGGAGGATCGCCATCTCCGGCCCGTTGGCCGACGGCAGACGCAGATAGAGCGTCTGCCCCGTCCGCTGCTGCTGCTGCTGCGCCTGCGCATGCGCAACCGTTCCCGTCGAAAAATTGGCGTTCAGCGGACGGGCAAAGTCACACATGAGCTGCGGTGCCTTTTCATCGCGCACGGACAGCGTGCCCGTGACATAAATGACCTGTCCCTCCTGTAAGTAGCTTCCGTACTGCTCGAGCGCGCGCGTGAAGCAGAGCATTTCGATGGCTCCCGTGCCGTCTTCGAGCGTCACGTAAGCCATGAGGGTATTTTTCTTCGTCATCTTCGTCTTGCTCGCGGTCACAACACCGGCGAGTGAAATTTTCTGCCCGTCGGAGAACGTCGTCGGCCCCGCCTCCTGTGAAAAGTCCTCCATCACGCGGCCGATAGCGGCCGCACCGGACGAGCGGACGAGCGAGCGGTAGGCGTCCATCGGATGGCCGGTGAGGTAAAGCCCTGTCGTGGCCTTTTCCATCGCCATGAGCTCCTGCGGCGTGAACTCGGGAATGTCGGGCAGGACGAGCGCGGCCTGCTGCGCGGTCTCCGCGCCCATGCCGAAAAAGTCGATCTGCCCCTCCACGTTCGTGCGGTTGCCCTCGGCGATGCCGTCCATCACCTTTTCGTAGACAGCGATGAGCTGCGAGCGCTTCGCGCCCGTCGAATCGAACGCGCCTGCGCGGATCAGGTTCTCGACCGCACGCTTATTGATCTCCATGCCGTCCATGCGGCGGCAGAAATCCTGAAAGTCGACGAACGGGCCATTGAGCTCGCGCTCCTGCATCATGCGCAGGATCAGCCCGCGGCCAATATTCTTGATGGCGACGAGACCGAAGCGAATGCCCTCGGGCTCGACCGTGAAGCGGTCGGCGGAATGGTTGACGTCCGGCGGCAGGAGCTTGATGCCGCACTCGCGGCACTCGTTGAAGTATTCGCCCACCTTGTCGGATGAGTCGAGCACGCTCGAGAGCAGTGCCGCCATGTATTCTTTCGTATAGTGGCACTTGAAGTATGCCGTCTGATATGCGACGACCGCATAGGCCGCGGCGTGCGCCTTGTTGAACGCGTAGTTCGCGAAGGCGTAAATTTCCTCGTAAATTTCCTGCGCGGCCTTCTCGTCGATGCCGTTTGCCACGCAGCCGGAGATATTGCGCGCGGGATCGCCGTGCAGAAACGCCTCGCGCTCGCGCTCGATGTCCTTGACCTTCTTCTTGCTCATCGCGCGGCGCAGCATGTCTGCCTGGCCGAGCGAGTAGCCCGCGAGCTGCTGGAAGATCTGGATGACCTGCTCCTGATATACGATGCAGCCGTAGGTGATCGACAGGATCGGCTCAAGCTGCGGAATGAGGTATGTAACCTTTTTCGGGTCGTGTTTGCAGGCAATGAATTTCGGAATGGACTCCATCGGCCCCGGACGGTAGAGCGCAATCAAAGCCGTGATGTCTTCGATGTTCTGCGGCTTCAGGCTGACGCACACGCCCGTCATGCCGCTCGATTCGAGCTGGAAGACGCCCGACGTCCGCCCCGCGGCCAGCATTTCGTAGGTCGCGGCGTCATTTTCAGGAATACCGGCAAGAGTAAAGTTTTTATCCTTTTCACGGATCGTCTTGACTGCGTCATCCAGAATCGTGAGGTTACGCAGGCCAAGGAAGTCCATTTTGAGCAAGCCGAGCTCTTCGAGCGTCGTCATCACGTACTGGCAGACGATCGTGTCGTCGTTGCGCGCGAGCGGGACATAGTCGACGACGGGGCGCTTCGTGATAACCACGCCGGCGGCGTGCGTCGAGGCGTGGCGCGGCATGCCTTCAAGGGCGCGTGCCGTGTCAATGAGCTTTTTCACCTGCTCGTCGCCCTCGTACTTTTCGCGCAGCTCGCGCGAGATGCGCAGCGCGTCGTCGAGCGTGACGTGCGGCCCTGCGGGGACGAGCTTGGCGATGACGTCGCAGTCGGCATAGCTCATATTGAGTGCGCGTCCTACATCGCGAATGACGCCGCGCGCGGCCATCGTGCCGAAGGTCACAATCTGCGCCACGTGATCGTCGCCATATTTGCGGCGGACGTAGTCCACGACCTCGCCGCGGCGCGTATCGCCGAAGTCCATGTCGATATCAGGCATCGACACGCGCTCGGGGTTCAAGAAGCGCTCGAAGAACAGGCCGTATTTCATTGGCTCGATGTCTGTGATCGACAGGCAGTACGAAACGATACTGCCCGCCGCGCTGCCGCGGCCCGGACCGACGGGGATACCGACGCTCTTGGCGTAGCGCACAAAGTCGGAGACGATCAAAAAGTAGTCGACAAAGCCCATGCGCTCAATCATGTTCTGCTCATATTCGAGCTGCGCGCGCTGCTTGTCCGTCCCTTCGCCATAGCGCTGGGCGAAGCCGTCGGCGCAGAGCTTTTTGAAGTATGTGAGCGAGGTGTAGCCCTCCGGCACCTTGAATTCCGGCAGATGATACTTGCCGAACGTGAATTCCAGATTGCAGCGCTCGGCGATCTTGCCGGTGTTCTCGACCGCCTCGGGATAGTCGGGAAACAGCGCCGCCATCTCCTCGGTCGAACGAAGATAGAAGCGCTGCGGCTCATAGCGCATGCGGTTTTCGTCGTCCACGGTCTTGCCCGTCTGGATGCAGAGCAAAACATCGTGCGCGTAGGCATCTTCTTTTCGAAGATAGTGCGCGTCATTCGTCACGACGAGCGGGAGGCCCATTTCCTCGTGCAGACGAAGGATACCCTTGTTCACGATGGCCTGATCGCGGATGCCGTGGTCCTGCAATTCAAGATAAAAGTGCTCGGGGCCAAAGATTTCAGATAGTGTTAAGGCATATTCCTTGGCACCATTATAGTCCCCGTTGCGGAGCCTTCTCGGGATCTCACCGGCGAGACACGCCGAGAGCGCGATGAGGCCCTTGGAGTGCTCGCGCAGAAGATCCAGGTCGATGCGCGGCTTGATGTAAAAGCCATCGACGTGCGCCATTGAGACGAGGTAGGAAAGATTCCGATAGCCCTCCTCATTCTCGCACAGCAGCACGAGATGGCGGGCCTCGCTGTCGAATTCGTGCTGCTTGTCAAAGCGCGTGCGCGGGGCGACGTACACCTCACAGCCGATGATGGGCTTGATGCCCTCAGCCTTGCAGGCGCGGTAAAAGTCGACCACGCCGTACATCACGCCGTGGTCGGTGATGGCGCAGGCGGTCTGCCCCATCGACTTGACGAGCTTGGGGAGGTCGCGGATACGGCACGCGCCGTCGAGCAGGCTGTATTCGGTATGGACATGTAAATGGGCAAACGACATGGCGCGCTCCCTCCTATTCGTTCTCTTCTTTTTTTGCGATCTCCATGAGCTTTCGGATGCGGTGATTCAAACACGACTTCGTCAGCGGCGGGTCGAATGTCGCCGCCAATTCTGAAAACGTCAGCTCTGGCTGAAGTAACCGCGCGACAGCGACCTCCTGCAATTTGACGGGCAGGTCGTTGATCGCACCGGACTCGGTCAAGCGTGTAAAGGCTTCCACCTGTTCACGTGAGGCCAGCACTGCTTTGTCAAGGTTGGCCGCGTCGCAGTTTACGCGCCGGTTCACGGTGTTTCGCATTTCCTTTTCGATTTTGGCCGACATGATCTCAAGCGCGCGCCCCGGCGCGCCGATGAGCGTCAGCAGGTCTTCGATATGGGTGCTGCTCTTAAAATATGTAATGAGGTTATTCTGCCGCATGACATTTTTCGGCTCAAAGCCCATGTCGCGCAGCAGCGCCTCGACCTCGCGCCCCGCCTGCACGTGCGAGGTCGCAAGCTCTAAGTGATACCGCTTATGCGGGTCGGTCACGCTGCCGCCGGACAAAAACGCCCCGCGCAGGAACGACGCCCGACAGCACTCTTCTTCAAGCAGCGCAAAGTTCAGGTGCAGCGCAAAATGCGCCCGGCGATCGTAGCCGAGCGCGCGCCAGATCGTGTCGAGCTTGTCCTCCTGCGTGATGCGGAAGACGAGCTTGCCGCCGTCCTTCGACTTGTCAGGGAGTTCGTCAAAGCGCAGGGAAAATGCCTTTTGGAAGAGCTTTGGGAGACGCGCGGCGAATTCGTCATTTTCCGTGACGATGCGCACCTCGTTTGCGGTGAATGCGCTGGCATACAGCAGCACGCCGCAGCCCTCGGCCACGGCGCAGCAGCTCCGGTTGATCGGAACCTTGCAGAGCTCCGCTTTTACGTCATAGGCGAACGACATGCCGCCACCTTCTTTCGTTTCAAAAACTTGTTTCAGCCGCGCGTGATGTCGCGGTGATTTTCAAACGCGGGATAGCCCAGGGCCGTGAGGTAGGACGCGATGCAGCGCGCAACGGACACGCTGCGGTGGTGCCCGCCCGTGCAGCCGACGGCGATGACGAGCGTGCTCTTCCCTTCCTCTGCGTAGAGCGGAAGCAGGAATGAGAGCATTCCCTCGAGTTTGTCGATAAACGTCTTCGTCTGCGGGAACGAGAACACGTAGTCATAGACCTCACTGTCCATGCCAGTCTTGTGCTTGAGCTCCGGCACGTAAAAGGGATTGGGCAGGAAGCGCACGTCGAATACCAGGTCGGCTTCCAGCGGGATGCCGTATTTGAAGCCGAATGAGACGACGTTCACGCTCAGCTTGCCGCGCGCGCTCTTGTCGCCAAAGAGACCGTAGAGCTCATTTCTGAGCTTGGCTGCGGGCATGAGCGTCGTGTCGATGACAAAGTCGGCGTGCTCGCGCAGCGGGAGCAGCAGCTCCTGCTCGCGGTGCATCGCCTGCTCGATGGTCATGCCGTCAGACATCAGCGGATGGCGGCGGCGCGTCTCCTTGTAGCGCTTGATGATGGTCTCAAGGTCCGCCGTGACGAACAGTAGCCGGCAGATATCGCCGCCTTGCTTGAGCCGCTCCATTGCGTCTAAAATCCCCTGAAAGTTGCCGTTGCCCGAGCGGATGTCGCTCACGAGCGCGACGCGGTCATAGCGGCCGTCGCTCTGCGCGCAGAATTCGGCAAATTTCAAAATAATGTCCGCCGGTACGTTGTCCACCGTATAGTAGCCCATGTCCTCCAGATACGTGGCGGCGCTGGACTTGCCCGCACCAGACAGACCGGATATGATCAGAATTTCCATCGTTGTCTCTCTTTCTATTTACCGGATGATCTTGACCTCCGGCTCCAGCATCACGCCGTGCGCGTCGTAAACGGTCTTCTGTACCTTTTCGATGAGGGCGAGCACATCGGCGCAGGTCGCGCCGCCGACGTTCACGACGAAGCCCGCGTGCTTGCTTGATACCTCTGCCCCGCCGACGCGGCAGCCTTTGAGGCCGCAGCCCTCGATCAGCGGGCCCGCGTAGTAGCCGGTCGGGCGCTTGAACGTGCTGCCCGCGCTCGGCAGCTCGAGCGGCTGGCTTGCCTTGCGCCGCGCCATCAGATCGTCCATCTTTGCCTTGATGGCGTCCGGATCACCCGATTCAAGCTTGACCTTCGCGCCGAGGACGATGCCCTCGCCCGCGGAAAACACGCTGTGGCGATAAGAAAAATCCAGCTCCGCAGGTGTTAAAACCTTCACGCCGTCGGGATACAGCGCCGTCACTTCGGTGACAACGTCCTTGAGCTCGCCGCCGTAGGCGCCTGCGTTCATCACGACGCCGCCGCCGAGCGTGCCGGGGATGCCGTGGGCAAATTCCAGCCCCGTCAGGCCGTTTTTCCATGCGAACAGCGCGAGCTTCGCGAGCGACACGCCTGCGTCCGCTGCGATCTCGCCCTCGTCCGTCAGCTCAATATGAGAAAGCTCGGCGGACGTGTCGATGACCACAGTGTCAAGGCCCTTGTCGGCGACGAGCAGGTTCGTGCCGTTGCCGATCAGCAGCGGCTTGACGCCTGCGTCCTGCAAAAAGCCCATCAGCACAACGAGCTGCTCGCGCGTTTTCGGAAAGGCCATGCGTTTGGCCGGCCCCCCGATGCGGAACGACGTATGCTTTGCCATCGGCTCATCTGCGGCCCATTTGAGGTCGGGCAGATAGTCATGGATCTGGCGGTCGAGTGCGGTTTCCCAAGACATAGATGCTCCTCCGTTCACGGATTCTGGTTTTTCAGCTCATTTTCGCGGGTCACGCGGTCAATGTGGCCGTCGATCTGCGCGGCGAATTCGCGCGCGGAGTTGAAGCCGTGCTTCTTCTGGCGGTTGTTCATCGCTGCCAGCTCCACGATCGCGGCGAGGTTACGGCCCGCACTGACGGGAATGGTGATCTGCGGCACGGGCACATCAAGGATGGTCGTGTCGTTTTCGTCGAGACCCAGACGGTCATAGAATTTGTCATCCTCCCACTTTTCAAACTGGATGACAAGGTCGATCTGCGTCGAATCCTGCACTGCACCCACGCCGAAGAGCTTTTCCACGTCGATGACGCCAACGCCGCGCACCTCAAGGTAGTTGCGGATGAGCTCAGGCGCCGTGCCCGAGAGCGTTGAGCCGATGCGCGTGATCTCGACCGCGTCGTCGGCGACGAGGCGGTGGCCGCGCTTGATGAGCTCGATGGCCGTCTCACTCTTGCCGATGCCGCTGTCGCCGAAGATCAGCACGCCCTCGCCGTACACGTCGACAAGCACGCCGTGGCGTGTGATGACGGGCGCGAGCGCGTGATTCAGGTAGTCGATGGTCATGGCGGTGAACTCGACGGACGTGTACTTCGTGCGAAGCAGCGTGCGGCCGTGCTTTTGCGCCATCTCGAGGCACTCAGGGAAAACATCTAAATTGCGCGAGATGACCAGTGCCGGGATCTCGTAGCAGAACAGGTCCTCGAAGCGCTTGCGCCGCTCCTCGGCCGAGTAGCCGCGCAGGAACGTCACCTCGCTCTTGCCGATGATCTGTAATCTTCTCGGATCAAAATAATCGAAAAAGCCGATGAACTGGAGGCCGGGGCGGTTGACGTCCGTGATGGTCAAGATCTCGGTGTCGTAATCTGTGCCCTTGTTGATGACCTCCATCTGAAATTTTTCTACGATGTCCTTTACGCGGACGGAGCGATTGGTATTCATAGTTCCCTCCATGCGGGCCTTGGCCCGCGTGATAAAATACACTTTAATTATAATCGCTGCCCCCCTTTTTTACAAGCGAAAACGCCCTGCCGCGCCACGCTTTTTTCTCATTTGCGCCGCGAGCGGAAAAATTACAGATTTTTTCATCTTTTTTGAAAATAGTACTTGCATTTTGTGATGCAATCTGTTATAGTATCAACTGCTTGTGAATGACCAAGCCTTGATTTGATTACAGCAAGGAGGTGCAACGGATGGCAAAGTGCGAGTTTTGCGACAAGGGTGTTACGTTCGGTATCAGAGTTTCCCACTCTCACCGTCGTTCCAATCGTCCCTGGAAGCCCAACGTCAAGCGCGTGAAGGCTATCGTCAATGGTACGCCCCGCCATGTCTATGTTTGTACCCGCTGTCTGCGTTCCGGTAAGGTTACCCGCGCGATCTAAGCGACCAAACAGATTAGAAGCACTGCGAAAGCAGTGCTTCTTTTTTTGTATATCAAAAAGCCGCCCATCGGGCGGCTTTTTCTGATTTCAGGGACTATTGCGCCTGCAAATCCATCGTCATGTACTTTTTGGTTTCTTTGAAGGAGAGTTTCTCATAAAGGCGCAGAGCGGCTTCGTTGCATGATAGCACCTTCAGCTCGATGCGGCAGGCGCCGTTTTCCTCCGCGAAGGGCTTAAAGGCAGAAATGAGCTGCGATGCATAGCCCTTCCGGCGGTGTTCTTTCTCAACGTACAACGCATCGAGAATCGCAATCGGTTTTGCAAGCATGCCGGGAATTTCGTAGAGAAAGCCATATAAAAAAGCGACGATCTCTCCTCCATCCTCAATCAGTAGCAGCTTATGGCCCTCCAGACCGATGCGGTCGCGGTAATTATCGGTGACAACATACGAGCCGTTCAAATTGGAGTCATACTGCACCTCATCATGGATGAGCCTTGTCAAAAGCGTATCCAAGCGGGCTGCGTCTGCGGTTGTGGCATCTCGAAGCTTCATTCCTCTGATCTCCCCTTTCGTTCGTTTTCCCTGCGGAACTGCTGCATCTTCTCATTGAGCTTCTGATAGATATGCTCGCGGAACCATTTTTCGCTGCTGGCTTCCACCGCGCCGTCCGGCGTGAACCACTTCACGCCGCTGTTCTCGTCGGGCTTGACCGTGAGCACGTTCATGTCGTCCGCGATGAGAAGATACGTGACGTTCAGATGCAGGTGCGAGGAGACATACTTCCCGCGCTTCATGTGGCCGTCTACAGTCAGCACCTCAAGCGAGAAAATGTCCTCGCTTGCCGGACGGACGTTTTTGACGCCGCTCTCCTCGCGGACTTCCCTGAGCGCGACGGCGAGCAGGTCCTCTTCCCCGTCGGCGTGCCCGCCGAGCCACGACCACGAATCGTAGATGTTGTGATACGCCATCAGCACGCGGTCGAAGCGCTCGTTCACCACCCAGGCCGACGCCGTCATGTGCGCCAGTGCATTTTCCCGCGTAAACACATCCTCAAATGCGCGCAGACAGTCGAGGATCAATCCCTTATCCCGCTCCTCCTGCTCATTGTAAGGCCGGTAATTCTCAATTTGCGTCAAAATATCCATCGTTACCCTCAATATTTTTTTCGCGCCCGCAGGCGCAAAAGCCTCGCAGAGTTTGCGCCGCGCACGGCGCAAATAATCTTAATCGTTTTCCGCCGCGACATGCGCGTGGCGGAAAACACTTCTCAGCCCGCAAACGTACGCGCCTACGGCGCGTGCGCTGCCGCGGGCTGCAATCTTACTCAAAAAAGCGGCCCAAGGGCCGCTTTTTTGAAATAATCATAACCAGCTGCAATCGCTTTCCTTTTTCGGCGTGCGGCTCATCAGAACGCCGATGAGCGGCGCGGCGCTCTTGCCCTCGTAGAGGACCTCGTACACTGCCGTCGAGATCGGCATCTCTACGCCATAGCGCTGCGCGAGCTCGTGCGCGCTGCGCGCGGCGTAATAGCCCTCGACGACCGCGCCGACCTCGTCCATGGCCTCCTGCGCGCTCTTGCCCTGACCAATCAGGATGCCCGCGCGATGGTTGCGTGAGTGCATCGACGTACACGTGACGATGAGATCGCCCATGCCGGCAAGACCGGCGAGCGTCTCCTTGCGCCCGCCCATGCACTCGGCCAGGCGCGAGATCTCACTCAGCGCGCGGGTGATGAGCAGCGCACGGGTGTTGTCGCCCATGCCGCAGCCGTCGCTGATGCCGCAGCACAGCGCCGCGACGTTCTTGAGCGCGCCCGCAAGCTCCACGCCGACGACGTCGTCGTGCGTGTAGACGCGGAAGACCTCGTTCATGAACGCGCGCTGCACGGCCTCGGCGCTCGCCTGATCGGCGGACGCCGCCACACAGCCCGTCGGCAGACGGCGCGCGACCTCCTCGGCGTGCGAGGGGCCGGAGAGCACTGCGATACGATAGCCCTCGCCGCATTCCTGTGCGATGATCTCGCTCATGCGCAGGTGCGTTCCGCGCTCAATGCCCTTCGTGAGCGAGACGAGCAGCGTGCCTTTTTTCAGGTGCGGCGCAGCCTCATGCGCAACGGAGCGCAGTGCAAACGACGGCGACGCGAAGACGGCCATCTCCGCATTTTGGAGCACCGCTAAGTCGCTCGTGACGGCGATGCGCTCGGGAATGCGCACGCCTTTGAGTAAAGGATTTTCCCTTGTCTTATCCAGCAATTCCGCCTTTTTCGGGTCGTGAGACCAGAGCGCGACGGTATGGCCGTTGTCCGATAACAGCATCGCGGCGGCGGTACCCCAGCCGCCCGAGCCAAGCACTACAATGTTCATTCGTCCTCCCCCGGCTTGGGCGCGTTCACATGGAAATGGAACTTGCTCTCCGTACCGCTTAAGAGTCTTTTGATGTTGCTGCGGTGCGCCCACAGCACAAGAAGCGAAATGCACGTGCCGAGCACTGTGCAGGCCGTGTTATGGAACACGAAATACGTGGTAAACGGCAGGCTGACCGCCGCGGCGACCGAGCCGAGCGACACATAGCGCGTCGTGAGCCACAGCACGACAAACGCGCCCCAGCCGACGAGCGCGATGCGCCAGTCGAGAAGCAGCAGCAGCGTGCCGCTGCACAAAATGCCCTTGCCGCCCTTGAAGCCGTAAAACACCGGAAACATATGGCCGATGACGCAGAACAGTGCGCCGAAATACTTGCCTGCGGCGCCCCAGCCGAGAAGATAGCCCAGGAAATAATTGCCCAGCAGCACCGCGCCGACAGCCTTGAGCATGTCGAACGCGATGACCATGGGCGCGCACTTCGCGCCGTAATTGCGGTAAAAATTCGTCAGCCCCGCGTTGCCGCTGCCATGGCGGCGCACGTCGTCATGGTAGAAAATGTGCGACGTTGCGATCGCGCCGTTGATGCAACCCAAAAGATACGACAGCACCGCGACCAGAGCCGGCAAGGCAAATGCCATGACAGCCGTGACGCCCGTAAGATAAATGCCTTTCATCAGTCTTCCTTATCCCCCTTCTCGCGAATAGACATGATGACTGGCGTACCCTCCAGTCCGAAGACGTTGCGGATGCAGTTTTCAAGGTAGCGCTGGTAGGAGAAATGGAAGAGCTTGCGCTCGTTGCAGAACACGACAAAGTGCGGCGGGCAGACGCCGACCTGCGTCATGTAATAGATCTTCAGTCTGCGGCCACGGTCTGTCGGCGGCTGCACGCGCGTCTGCGCGTCGGCCAGAATGTTATTGAGCATGCCGGTCGAAATGCGCATGCAGGACTGATTGTGCACGTAGTTGATCATCTCAAAAAGGCGCGGCACACGCTGGCCCGTTGCCGCCGAAATGAAGAGGATCGGCGCATAGGTCATGTAGGAGAGGTCGCGGCGGATGTCGTCGCGCATCTTGTCCATGGTCTTGCCATCCTTTTCGACAAGGTCCCACTTATTCACGACGATGATGCAGGCCTTGCCTGCCTCGTGCGCGAGGCCCGCGACCTTCGTATCCTGCTCGGTCACGCCCTCCTGCGCGTCGATCATGATGAGGCAGACGTCCGCGCGGTCGATGGCCATGGTGGCGCGCAGCACGCTGTAGCGCTCGATCACGTCGTCGACCTTCGACTTTTTGCGCATGCCGGCGGTGTCGATGAAGACATACTTGCCCTGCTCGTTTTCAAAGTACGAGTCGATGGCGTCGCGCGTCGTGCCCGCAACATTGCTGACGATCATGCGCTCGGTGCCGAGAATGCGGTTCGTCAGCGATGACTTGCCGACGTTGGGTTTTCCGATGATGGCGACCTTGATGACATCTTCGTCCTCTTCCTCGTCGTCCTCCGGCGGGAAATACTGCAAACACGCATCGAGCAGATCACCCGTTCCGTGGCCGTGCACGGCGGAAACGGCGATGGGATCGCCGAGGCCTAAATTGTAGAACTCATAAAAATCGGGGTCGACCCGTCCGGTCGAGTCCATCTTGTTGACCGCCAGCACGATGGGCTTGCGGGATCGCAGCAGCATATTCGCGACCTCCTGATCGGAAGCCGTCAGGCCGGTCTTCACATCCGTCAGGAAAATGATGACGTCCGCGTGCTGAATGGCGATCTCCGCCTGCTCGCGCATGAACGACAAGATCTGATCGTCCGTGCGCGGTTCGATACCGCCGGTGTCCACCAGACGGAATTTGCGGCCGCACCACTCGCTCTCGCCGTAGATGCGGTCGCGCGTGACGCCCGGCGTATCCTCGACGATGGAAAGCCGCTGGCCGATGAGCTTATTAAACAGCATGGACTTGCCGACGTTCGGCCGTCCAACGATCGCAACCAAAGGTTTCATCTCTCTGCCTCCTTTATTCCAAAGCGGCGCGCGATCGCACCGCTCTTTATCGCAAAGCAAAATATTACAAATACAGTATAACCGAATTTTCGAGGTTACGCAAGGCTAACCTTCTCTTGCAGCATAAGAAAAAGCTGAGTGGAGTTCCACTCAGCTTTTCTTAACGATTTTCGTTCCGAATCAATTATTCGGCTGCGACCTTGGACTCGATGACCTTGACCTGACGACCGTTGTAGGTACCGCATTCCGGGCACATTCTGTGAGGCTGGTGCAGAGCGCCGCACTTCGGGCACGCAACGAGCGCGGGAGCGGTGAGCTTCCAGTGAGAAGAACGTCTCTTATCACGTCTCTGACGGGATACTTTCCCTTTGGGGACTGCCATGTTGACACCTCCTTAAAGTTAAGCTGAATGAACAGCGAATTTATTGTTCCAAAAGCTTTGCGAGGGCTGCTAACCTGGGGTCGACTTCCTTTTTGCAGCGGCACTTCTCATAGTTGAGATTGACACCGCAGCCGGAACACAAGCCCCTGCAATCCTCGCGGCAAAGGGTCTTGCTTGGCATATTGAGGATGAACGTCTCCCGCGCCAGCTCGCTGAGATCAACGGTTCCGTTGTCCAGCAGCAGGATATCGTCGTTGTCGTCTTCCTCCAGTTCCTCAGCGAGTAGACACTCGAACGGGACCTTGTACGGAAGATCAAACGGCGCTCCGCAGCGATCGCACACGGCGGAAAGCGTTGTAGTCAGGTCAAACTGCAACCGCAGCATCCCCGCAATGTTCTCTGCCTGCCCTACCACTGAGACCGGCCGAACCGCAGGACACACGCCGCCGAAGTCCACATCAGAAAAGTCCTCTGTAAAGTCAAAGGGAATTCTGCCTCCGGGGGTGTTAATGATACGTTTTACATCTAAAACCATGCTACACCTCGCAATGACACGAGTGATATTATAGAGGACGTTTTCTCGATTGTCAAATACTTTTTTCACGGTTGCGGCAAAAATTTTGACAGGATTTCTTTACTTTTTTTGCCCGCTATCGTACAATAGCAGAAAATCGCGCGCTGCGCAAGCGGAGGTGCCGCCCATGCGGGAGTTTCACATCGGAAAAAATGACGAAAATCAGCGGCTTGACCGCTTTCTCGGCAAGGCCATCCCCCTGCTCCCCGCGTCGCTCGCGCAGAAGTACATCCGCCTAAAGCGCATCAAGGTCAACGGCGCGCGCGCCCAGCGCGACCAGAAGCTCGTCGCGGGCGATATTTTACAATGCTACATCAACGATGAGTTTTTCGAGTCGCCGAGCGAGGAAAACGTCTACCTCACGATCACGACGCCGCGGCTCAAGATCGTCTACGAGGACGAGAACATCATGCTGCTCGACAAGCCCGCGGGAATGCTTGCCCACGCCGACGAGCACGAGAAAGTCAATACGCTCGTCAACCACATGCTCGCCTACCTCTATCAAAAGCGCGAGTGGCGGCCACGCGAGGAGAACGCCTTCACCCCCGCCCTCTGCAACCGCATCGACCGCAACACTGGCGGCATTGTCGTTGCGGCGAAAAACGCTGAAGCGCTGCGCATCCTGAACGACAAGATTCGCGACCGCGAGATCGCCAAATACTATTTATGTATCGCCCTCGGCCGCGTCGAGCCGCCGCAGGGCCGCATCGAGTGCTTTCTGCGCAAGGACGAGAAGAGCAACACCGTCCGCGTTTACCACCGCCCCGTGCCGGACGGCCGCAGCGCGATCACCTTATACCAAACGCTCCAGACGCGCGGCGAGCTGTCGCTTCTGGAGGTCGAGTTGCTCACGGGCCGTACGCATCAGATTCGCGCGAGCATGGCCGACCTCGGCCATCCCCTGCTCGGCGACGGCAAGTACGGCGTCGGCAGCGTGAACCGCAAATACGGCGAAACGCATCAAGCGCTCTACTCCTACCGCCTGCGCTTCGACTTTCCCAGCGACGCGGGCATCCTCGAATATCTGCACGGACGCGAGTTTCAGGTGGATGAGGTCCCGTTTCAAAAAAAGTATTTTAGTTAAATCCCACAAGCGGAGAGCTGTGAACTGCACCCCATTTGTTAGACAGTATGATATACTATCTAAGAAGTGGGGTGTTTTGCTATGCCAAAAGGAGTACCAAACAAACGATAT
>NZ_JPJG01000035.1 GCF_000765235.1 Oscillibacter sp. ER4
GCGACGCCGAGCTCTATCTCAGCGAGATCGACAGCAGCAACAAGCGCTTCACCGTGAGCTTTGACTATGCGGTCGGCGGTACGCCGCTGCGCTTTTCCGACGGCAGCCACGCCGCCACGGTCACGATCGAAGACCAGACCATCACGGAATTTTCCCTCCACTGCCGCAGCTATACGCTCAGCGATTCGCCCGCACTGCTGCTGCCCATCCGGCAGGCCGCGGCCATCGCGGACAGCCAATATTTGAGCGCCGAGCTGCACGTCTGCTACGACGAGCACGGCGCGGACACCGTCGGCGTCGGCTGGTTTGCCGACTGATCTTTCCGGAAAGGATGCCCGAACATGAAAACCTCGCGGCTCAAAAATATCGTCATCGTCATTTTGCTGCTCGTCAACGCGTTTCTGCTCTTCCTGCTGCTCAGCCGCCGCGCCGGGGAGCGCGACTCGAACGAGCGCCGCGTCGAGCAGCTCTGCACGCTTTTTGAAAAAAACGGCGTCGCCTTTGACCGCGCGCTGCTGCCCGATGAGGAAACGCACCTCTCCCTCTCGCTTGAGCGCGACGCCGCACGCGAAGAGGCTTTCGCCTCCGCCCTGCTCGGCACTGCCGAGAGCGGCGATTCCGGCGGCGGTGTGAGCCGCTTCACCGGCGAATACGGCTCGTGTTCCATCCGCTCCGGCGGCACGGCCGACGCGCTTCTCTCCCGACCGGTCGACGATCCCGAGAGCTTTAGCAAACAGCTTTTCAAAACGTTTGGCTACACTTTTCTCACCTCCCAGCTCACGGATGGCAGCGGCAGCGTCACGGGCATGCGCAGCGAAAAAGGCCGGCTCATCTTTAACGCCTCGCTGACGCTCACGTTTTCTGACAGCTCGCTCACCGGCGTTTCCGGTACCTTTCTGCCCGCGCTCGACGAGGGCCGCCGCACAGACGGCCTCGACGCGGTCGACGCGCTTGTGCATTTTCTGGACTATTGCAGCGCTTCGGGCGTCGTATGTACCGAGGTCCGAGCGCTGGACGAAGGGTATCTTCTCCAGACGTCGTCTGCCTCGCCGCTTCGGCTGCAAGGCGTGTGGCGCATCTCCACGGATGTCAGCAGTTATTATGTGAACTGCAAGACCGGCGAGATCACACGAGAATGAAATTTTTCTTGCAGCATTTCTAATTTCTTACTGTGCAGCATTGCTTTTTCTGTTTTTTTTGGTATACTGTTGATGTATTATGTGAATACCATGAGCAGGCGGTTTTCCCCTGCTGTTTTTACGATAACGAAAAGAAGTCTCACCGTCTCTTATTAAGGAGTTACTATGACGAAATACATCGTGCAGGGCGGTCATCCGCTCTTTGGTGAAGTGCGCATCAGCGGCGCAAAGAACGCCGCGGTCGCCATCATTCCCGCCGCCCTTCTGGTCGACGGCGTCTGCCGCATCGAAAATATTCCCCAGATCTCCGACGTGACCGCGCTGCTCAAAATTTTAGAGCAGCTCGGCGCGAATGTCCGTTTCCTCAACCGCAGCGATGTTGAGATTGACTGCCGCCATATTGCCACTACGCAGGTCTCGCAGGAGCTCGCGCACAAGATCCGCGCCTCCTACTACCTCATCGGCGCGCTGCTCGGCCGCTTCGGCGAGGCTGAGGTCTCGATGCCCGGCGGCTGCAACTTCGGCGGCGTGCGTCCCATCGACCAGCATGTCAAGGGCTTCGCCGCCATGGGCGCCGAGGTGCGCGAGGGCGACTTCATCTGCGCCAAGGCAAGCGGCGACCGCATGAAGGGCGCGAACGTCTACCTCGACGTGGTCTCCGTCGGTGCGACGATGAACATTATGATGGCCGCGGCGCTCGCCGACGGCACCACCGTCATCGAAAACGCTGCCAAGGAGCCGCATATCGTCGACCTTGCCAACTTCTTAAACTCCATGGGCGCGAACATCAAGGGCGCCGGCACCGACACCATCCGCATTTTCGGCGTGGACAAGCTCCACGGCGGCACGTATGCCATTATCCCCGACCAGATCGAGGCGGGCACCTACATGGCGGCTGTCGCCGCCTGCGGCGGACAAGTCCTCGTGCGCGGCATCATCCCCAAGCACATGGACTGCATCACCGCCAAGCTCCAGGAGATGGGCGTACAGGTCGAGGAGCAGGACGACACGCTGCTCGTGCGCCGCTCGGGCAAGCTTCGCCGCACCAACGTCAAGACGCTGCCCTATCCCGGCTTCCCGACCGATATGCAGCCACAGATCACCGTTGCCCTCTGCCTTGCCGAGGGGACGAGCATGGTCACCGAGGGCGTGTGGGACAACCGTTACCGCTACGTCGGCGAACTGACGCGCATGGGCGCGCAGATCCGCGTCGAGGGCCGCAGCGCCGTCATCGAAGGCGTCGACCACCTGACCGCTGCGAGCGTGCAGGCCTACGATCTCCGCGCGGGCGCCGCCATGGTCATCGCCGCGCTGGCCGCTGAGGGCACAAGCGAGGTCTCGAACGTCCACTATATCGAGCGCGGCTATGAGGATATCATCGGCAAGCTCCGCAACCTCGGCGCGCAGATCGACAGCGTCGAGTGCGACGAGACCATTGAGACCCGCCAGATCGGCTGATTCAATCAAAAAAGCGCCTTGCCGCGGCAAGGCGCTTTTCTTTTGGAAAGGATATTATGTATACCGATATCTACACCGCTTCCCTGCCGCCGGAGCTCCTCGCCATGGCCGAAACGCCCGTGATGCAGCGGCTTTTGCGCGTCGGCATGCACTGCGGCTGCGAATACACGGCCTATCCCATCTACCGCAACGCCGTTGCGCCGTATTCGCGCTATACGCATTCGCTCGGCACAGCGGCCATCGTCTGGCACTTCACGCATGACTTGAAGCAATCTGTCGCGGGACTACTGCACGACATTGCGACGCCCGCATTCGCCCACGTGGTCGACTTTCTGAACGGTGACCACATGCGGCAGGAATCGACCGAAAGCCGCACACGCATGATGATCGCCTCGTCGCTGGAACTCATGGCGCTGCTCGATAAAAGCGGCCTGACGCTCGACGATGTGGACGACTACCACCGCTATCCCATCGCCGACAACGATTCGCCCCGCCTCTCCGCCGACCGACTCGAATATACGCTCGGCAACGCGCATCTTGTCTTCCACTGTCCAAAAGCAGAGCTGAAACGCATTTTTGACGACATCTTTGTCGGTCAAAACGATGACAGCGAAGATGAGCTCTGTTTTGCGCACGCGGAGATTGCCGACATCTTTACCCAGCTCTCGCTGCGGCAGTCGGAGTGGTTCGTCTCCGATGAGGACCGCTTCAGCATGCAGGCATTGGCCGATCTCCTGCGTGAGGCACGGCAGCGCAATGTGTTGACGGTGGATGATCTCTACCTCGACGAACCTCATGTCATCGCCCTGCTCCTCTCTGATCCGGTCCTCGCCGCGCACTGGCAGGACTATCGCCGCATCACCGGCACACAGTCCGGCGCAGAAAAGCCGGAGGGTACTTACGCCGTCAAGGTCGCCGCCAAAAAACGCAGCATCGACCCGCTGGTGCAGACAAGCGACGGCCTTCGGCGCTTCACCACAGTCAATGCGGACTATGCGGCAAAGCTCACCGCCTTCCGTGCGGATGATTTTGACCGCTGGGTCTGGGCCAAATACGAATAAAGGGAGTGCGAAGCCGCTGGCTTCGCACTCCCTTTGCACTTTCGATAATAGAAAAGCAGCAGGCCTTTGCGGCCTGCTGCTTTTTGAAGTCTTTGGACGACCCTCAGTGGATCAATTAGGCCTCGGTCTCGATGACAACGCCGGAACCGACGGTACGACCGCCCTCGCGGATAGCGAAGCGGAGGCCCTTCTCGATAGCGATCGGGGTAATCAGCTCGACCTTCATGTCGACGTTATCGCCGGGCATGCACATCTCGGTGCCCTCGGGCAGGGTGATGACGCCGGTGACGTCAGTGGTACGGAAGTAGAACTGAGGACGATAGTTGTTGAAGAACGGGGTGTGACGGCCGCCCTCGTCCTTGTTCAGGACGTAAACCTGACCAACAAACTTGGTGAGGGGGTGAATGGAACCGGGCTTGGACAGAACCTGGCCGCGCTCGATCTCGTTCTTGGCAACACCGCGGAGCAGGGTACCGATGTTATCACCAGCCTCGGCGTAATCGAGCAGCTTGTGGAACATTTCGATACCGGTGACGACGGTCTTGCGACGCTCGTCGGTCAGACCGATGATCTCGACTTCCTCGCCGAGCTTCAGCTGGCCACGCTCAACACGGCCGGTAGCGACGGTACCACGACCAGAAATCGTGAAGACGTCCTCAACGGGCATCAGGAACGGCTGGTCGGCCTTACGGTCGGGCGTGGGGATCCAGGTATCAACAGCGTCCATGAGCTCGTGCATGCACTTGTACTCGGGAGCGTCGATGTCCTTGGACTCGGAGATCAGGGCGTTCAGAGCGCTGCCGCGGATGATCGGGGTCTCGTCGCCGGGGAAGCTGTAGAAGTCGAGCATCTCGCGGACTTCCATCTCGACGAGCTCGAGCAGCTCTTCATCGTCGACCTGGTCGCACTTGTTCAGGAAAACGAGAACGGAAGGCACGTTGACCTGACGGGCGAGCAGCAGGTGCTCACGAGTCTGGGCCATGGGGCCGTCGGAAGCAGCGATGACCAGGATAGCACCGTCCATCTGAGCAGCGCCGGTGATCATGTTCTTGATATAGTCGGCGTGGCCCGGGCAGTCGACGTGGGCATAGTGACGGCCCTGGATCTGGCCATCCTCGCCGGTCTTGTAGTTGTGGCCCTGACGGTCGAAGGTCTGGTACTCAACGTGAGCGGTGTTGATGGTGATACCACGCTCGCGCTCTTCCGGAGCCTTATCGATGGAGCTGTAATCGGTGTAGTCAGCACCGCCCTGCATGGCGAGGAACTTGGTGATCGCGGCGGTCAGGGTGGTCTTACCATGGTCGATATGACCGATGGTACCAATGTTTACGTGGGGCTTGGTACGCTCGAATTTCTGCTTAGCCATTAGAGTGATCCTCCTATGAAAAAATTTCGTTGTTTGCCGGTGTCATTTACATACACCGGTATTTTACCGTAAAACGCGGTATTTTGCAATACCTTTTTATCAGGCGCGGTTCGTGCGCTGGTTGATGATCTTCTCCTGAATGTTCTTCGGGATCTCAATATAATGCGCGGGCTCCATCGTGTACTGGCCACGGCCCTGCGTGCAGGAGCGGAGGTCAGTCGCGTAGCCGAACATTTCAGCAAGAGGCACGAAAGCGTCGATCTGCTGCGCGCCGCTGCGGGCCTCGAAGCCCTGGATCTGACCACGGCGGGAGTTGAGGTCGCCGATCACGTCGCCCATGTACTCGTCGGGGACGATGACGCAGACCTTCATGATCGGCTCGAGCAGCGTCGGGCCGGCCTTCTGGCAGGCCTCCTTGAAGGCCATGGAGCCGGCGATCTTGAACGCCATTTCAGAGGAGTCGACCTCGTGATAAGAACCATCGTACAGCGTGACCTTGACATCGACGACCGGGTAACCGGCGAGAACACCGGAGAGCATGGCGCCCTGAATACCGGCATCGATCGCGGGAACGTATTCCTTGGGGATCGCGCCGCCGACGAGGGCGTTGACAAACTCGTAACCCTTGCCGGACTCGTTGGGCTCGACATGGATCTTGACATGACCGTACTGACCCTTACCACCGCTCTGACGGGCGTACTTGGTATCCTGATCGACAGCCTTGGTGATGGTCTCCTTGTAGGCGACCTGAGGAGCGCCGACATTCGCCTCGACCTTGTACTCACGGAGCAGGCGGTCGACAATGATCTCCAGATGGAGCTCACCCATACCGGCGATGATGGTCTGACCGGTCTCTTCATCGGTGTAGGTCTTGAAGGTCGGGTCTTCCTCAGCCAGCTTCATCAGCGCGATGCCCATCTTCTCCTGACCGGCCTTGGTCTTGGGCTCGATGGCGACGCGGATCACGGGCTCGGGGAATTCCATGGACTCCAGAATGATCGGAGCCTTTTCATCGCAGAGCGTATCACCGGTGGTGGTGTTCTTGAGGCCGATGACGGCGCAGATGTCGCCGGCGTAGCAGCACTCGATATCCTCGCGGTGGTTGGCGTGCATCTGCAGGATGCGGCCGATGCGCTCTCTCTGATGCTTGGTGGAGTTGAGAACCGCGGTACCGGTATTCAGGATACCGGAGTACACGCGAACGAAGGACAGACGGCCGACGAACGGGTCGGTCGCGATCTTGAACGCAAGACCGGAGAACGGAGCGTTATCGTCCGCGTGACGGACATCTTCCTCACCGGTATCGGGGTTCACACCGTCGATCGCGGGGATATCCACGGGGGACGGCATGTAGTCGACGATCGCGTCCAGCAGCTTCTGAACGCCCTTGTTCTTGTAAGAGGTACCGCAGGTGACAGGAACCATCTTATTGTCGATGGTGGCCTGACGGATGGTCTTGCGGATGAGGTCCTGAGGAACGGGCTTCTCTTCGAGCGCCAGCTCCATGATCTCGTCGTTCAGGTCGGCGCAAGCGTCAACGAGCTTGGTGCGATACTCCTGAGCGAGCTCGAGCATGTCCTCGGGGATCTCCTCGACGCGCATGTCCTTGCCGAGCTCGTCGTAGTAGATATCAGCGTCCATCTCCACCAGGTCGATGATGCCCTTGAAGGTATCTTCAGAGCCGATCGGCAGCTGGATGGGGACAGCGTTGCACTTGAGACGGTCGTGGATCATGTGCAGAACGTTGTAGAAGTCCGCGCCCATGATATCCATCTTGTTGACGTAGATCATGCGGGGGACCTTGTAGTTATCGGCCTGACGCCACACAGTCTCAGACTGGGGCTCAACGCCGCCCTTGGCGCAGAGAACGGTCACAGAGCCGTCCAGAACGCGCAGGGAGCGCTCGACCTCAACGGTGAAGTCGACGTGGCCCGGGGTGTCGATGATGTTCAGACGGGTCTGCGGGAACTGGTTCTTGCTGCCCTTCCAGTAGCAGGTGGTGGCAGCGGAGGTGATGGTGATACCACGCTCCTGTTCCTGAGCCATCCAGTCCATCGTGGCGGTACCGTCGTGGGTCTCGCCGATCTTGTAGTTGACGCCGGTGTAGTACAGAATACGCTCGGTAGTCGTGGTCTTGCCAGCGTCGATATGGGCCATGATGCCGATATTTCTGGTGTTTTCCAGAGAGACTTTTCTTGCCATAATTCTCTCGTTCCTCCGTTACCAGCGGAAGTGGGCGAATGCCTTGTTGGATTCGGCCATCTTGTGGGTATCTTCGCGTTTCTTCACGGCGTTACCGCTGTTGTTGGCGGCATCCATGATCTCGCCGGCCAGACGCTCGGCCATGGTACGCTCACCACGGGCGCGGGCATAAGCCGTCAGCCAGCGCAGACCGAGGGTCTGACGACGGGCGGGACGGACTTCCATCGGCACCTGATAGGTGGCGCCGCCGACGCGGCGGGACTTGGTCTCCAGGCTGGGCATGATATTTTCCATGGCCTGGTTGAAAACATCGAGAGGCTCATTGCCGGTCTTGTCCTTGATCATGTCGAACGCGCTGTAAACGACCTTCTGGGCAACACCCTTCTTGCCGTCGAGCATCACGCTGTTGACGAGCTTGGTCACGAGGACGCTGTTGTACATGGGATCGGGCAGAACTTCTCTCTTGGGAACATTACCTCTTCTGGGCACTTTGCTTCCCTCCTTCTTATAATTTAGAAATCATAGGTACTCGCGAATGGGGCTCTCCCCCATCGTGTTCCGGCCTGCCAAAGAGGTGAATGACACAAATATATATCAAACCTTTTCGGCAAAGCTCATTTCAAGGTCGCAGCCTTACTTCTGCTTCGGGCGCTTGGCGCCGTACTTGGAGCGGGACTGCATGCGGCCCTGCACGCCCTGAGCGTCCAGAGTGCCGCGGATGATGTGGTAACGCACACCAGGGAGGTCCTTCACACGGCCGCCGCGGATCATGACCACAGAGTGCTCCTGCAGGGAATGACCGACGCCGGGAATGTAAGCGGTGACCTCATAGCCATTGGTGAGGCGGACACGGGCGATCTTACGAAGAGCGGAGTTCGGCTTCTTCGGGGTCGCAGTACGGACTGCGGTGCAAACGCCACGCTTCTGGGGAGAGGCGAGGTCGGTCTCCTTGTTCTTCAGCGTGTTAAGACCATACTGCAGAGCCGGGGAGTTGGACTTGTAAGTCGACTGCTGTCTGCCCTTGCGAACCAACTGGTTAAAAGTAGGCATTCTTGTTTCTCCTTTCCTGAAATGATGTGATATATATTTTTTACAGGATATTGGAATAATATCCCGAAAAAACCTTAGTCTTTCAGAACGGCAATCACCGCCGCGCCAACGGCGATGCCCGCGCAATGGCCGAGCTGCGCCATCGTGGCGTGATCGTCGATCACGATTCCCTGCTCGCGCCCCAGACGCTCGAGTGGTTCGAGCACGGCAGGGTCGGCGTCACAGGCGATATACAGCTTTTCCGCGCGGTGTTCCCGCAGTGCACGCATCGTCTGCTTGATGCCCGCTACCTTGCGGCATGTGGACAGATCCGGCGTCACGGCAGGTCCCTCCTGACGGTATGACAAATTCCGTGGGACATACCCACGCAAGTTGAAATTATACCATGAGGCACACAAGCCGTCAAGCGTTTTTTCTTGCCGTCTACACAAAATAATGCCTGAAACGCCGCGGTTTTCCTGAATTTTTTTGTGCGTTCCGCGCCGCTGCCGCGCTTGCATTCCCCGCAGGGCAAAAAAGAGACGCGGAAGCGTCCGCGTCTCTTTTTATTCGAATGAATGAGATCTTGCTCACACTTCGACGGCATTCGTGATGATGCGCGGCTCGTGCGGCTCCTCCTCGGGCTTCTCGGGATCGGGGACGATCTCCTCGGCGAAGTCACGGTAGGCAGTCAGACCCGCGCCGGCGGGAATGAGCTTACCGATGATGACGTTCTCCTTCAGGCCGACGAGGTGGTCGACCTTGCCCTTGATGGCGGCTTCGGTCAGGACCTTCGTGGTCTCCTGGAAGGACGCGGCGGACATCCAGCTGTCGGTCGTAAGAGAGGCCTTCGTGATACCCATGAGCAGCTGCGTGGCAATGGCTTCCTGCAGCGGCTCGCCGGTCTCGGCGTTGACCTCGCCCGCGGCATTGCGCGCGCGGATCTCCTCGTTGGCATCCTCATACTCAAGCAGATCGACCATGGAGCCGGAGAGCAAGTTCGTGTCACCGGACTCCTCGACGCGCACCTTGCGCATCATCTGGCGGACGATGACCTCGATATGCTTATCGTTGATGTCAACGCCCTGCTGACGGTAAACCTTCAAAACTTCCTGAATGAGGTAGTCATGAACGGCGGACGTGCCGCGGATACGCAGGATATCGTGCGGGGACAGCGCGCCGTCCTGCAGCTGCGTGCCCTTGGCGATGACGTCGCCATCCTTCACGCGAAGGCCGGTGTGCGGCACCGAGTAGATGCGGTTGTCGCCGTCGTCCGCGGTGACGATGATGTTGAGCAGGCTGCCCTTGGTCGCCTCTTCGAAGCGGACCTTACCGCCGATCTCGGCGAGGGTCGCCATCTTCTTGGGACGGCGCGCCTCAAACAGTTCCTCGACTCGCGGAAGACCCTGGGTAATATCGCCGCCCGCAACGCCGCCGGTGTGGAAGGTTCGCATCGTCAGCTGCGTACCGGGCTCGCCGATGGACTGGGCCGCGATGATACCGACCGCCTCGCCGGGGGCGACGGGCTTGCTCGTGGCAAGGTTCATGCCGTAGCACTTCGCGCAAACGCCGCTGTGGGCCTTGCACGTAAGCACCGTGCGGATCTCGACGGAGTGGATGTCGAACTTCTCCATGAGGTCGGCATCCTCGGGGGTCATCATGTGATCCTTAGAAATGAGGACCTCGTCCGTGCCGGGCTTCATCACGTCGTGGACCGGATAGCGGCCGTTGACGCGCTCGGAGAACTTTTCGATGACCTGGCCGTTCTCGCTGATCTCGCTGATCGTGATGCCGCGGGTCGCGCCGCAGTCGTCGGAGCGGATGATGACATCCTGGCAGACGTCGACCATTCGGCGGGTCAGATAACCGGAGTCTGCCGTACGAAGAGCCGTATCGGCAAGGCCCTTACGGGCGCCTCGGGAGGAGGTGAAGTATTCAAGGACGGACAGGCCTTCGCGGAAGTTTGCCTTGACCGGGATCTCGATCGTCTTACCGGCGGTGTTGGCCATCAGGCCGCGCATACCGGTCAGCTGACGGATCTGCTTCATCGAACCACGGGCGCCGGAGTCCGCCATCATGAAGATGGGGTTGTAGCGGTCCATGTTCTTCTGCAGGGCATCGGTGACGTCCGCGGTGGTCTTTTCCCACTCCTTGACGACGGCGCGGTAGCGCTCGTCCTCGGTCATGAAGCCCATCTTGAACTGGTCTTCGATGTCGACGACGCGCTGCTCGGTCTCGGCAATGAGGGTGTACTTTGCCGGCGGAATGGTCATATCCGCGACGGAGATACTGATGGCCGCACGGGTGGAGAACTTGTAGCCCGTGGCCTTGATGTTATCGAGCACTTCGGCCGCGATGGTGAAGTTGTGCAGCTTGATCGTGCGGTCGACGATCTTGCCGAGCAACTTCTTGCCGCAGACCTCGGTGATCTCGTAGTCGAAGTAGTTTTCGGTCGGCTCGCCGTTTTCATCCACGCGCTTGACAAAGCCAAGGTCCTGCGGGATGTTGCGGTTGAAGATGATGCGGCCGATGGTAACGCGCACGACCTTGCTGCCCATGGTGCCGTCCGGCATCTGCTTGACCGTGCGGACAAGGATGGGCTGGTGGATACCGATGAGGTGGTCGTTGTAGGCGAGCATGGCCTCGTCCTCGTCGCGGTAAACGTGCAGATTCACGCTGGCCCTCTCCTCGTCGGTCAGCTCGTCGTAGCGCTTGCCGGCAAGGGCAAAGTCGACGTCCTGCGGCCAGAACTCGTCGTTATCCATCTGGGAAACGCCGTTTTCAAAGCGCTCGAACGTGAGGTAGTAGGAACCCAAAACCATATCCTGCGTCGGCACCGTGACAGGGCCGCCGTCCTGAGGACGCAGCAGGTTGTTGGCAGAGAGCATCAGGATACGGGCCTCGGCCTGCGCCTCGGCAGACAGGGGCACGTGAATAGCCATCTGGTCGCCGTCGAAGTCCGCGTTGAATGCCGTGCAGTTCAGCGGGTGGAGCTTGAGGGCGCGGCCCTCGACCAGCACCGGCTCGAACGCCTGAATACCGAGACGGTGGAGCGTCGGCGCGCGGTTGAGCATGACGGGGTGATCCTTGATGACGACGTCGAGCGCGTCCCAGACCTCGGTGCGGCCCTTATCGACCATCTTCTTGGCGGACTTGATGTTGTTGGCGGCGCCGTCCTCGACGAGCTTCTTCATGATGAAGGGGCGGAACAGCTCGAGTGCCATTTCCTTCGGCACACCGCACTGGTAGATCTTCAGCTCAGGGCCGACGCAGATAACGCTACGGCCGGAGTAGTCGACACGCTTGCCGAGCAGGTTCTGACGGAAGCGGCCCTGCTTACCCTTGAGCATGTCGGAAAGGGACTTGAGTGCGCGGTTGTTCGCACCGGTGACGGCGCGGCCGCGGCGGCCGTTGTCGATCAGCGCGTCGACCGCTTCCTGCAGCATGCGCTTCTCGTTGCGCACGATGATGTCGGGCGCGTTGAGCTGAATGAGGCGCTTCAAGCGGTTGTTGCGGTTGATGACGCGGCGGTAGAGGTCGTTCAGGTCGGAGGTCGCGAAGCGGCCGCCGTCGAGCTGGACCATCGGGCGAATTTCGGGCGGAATGACGGGCAGCACGTCGATGATCATCCACTCGGGCTTGTTGCCGGAGATGCGGAACGCATCCACGACCTCAAGGCGCTTGACGATACGGGCCTTCTTCTGGCCGCTCGCGCTCTTGAGTTCGGCGTGGAGCTGCTCGGACAAGGATTCGAGGTCGATCTGCTGGAGGAGCTTCTTGACGGCCTCGGCGCCCATACCGGCGTCGAAATCGTCCTCATACTTCTCGCGCATATCGCGGTATTCCTTCTCCGAGAGGATCTGGTTGCGCATCAGCGGGGTCTCACCGGGATCGGTGACGATATAAGCGGCGAAATACAGCACCTTTTCAAGGATGCGGGGGCTGATGTCGAGCAGCAGGCCCATGCGGGACGGAATGCCCTTGAAATACCAGATGTGGGAAACGGGCGTGGCGAGCTCGATGTGGCCCATGCGCTCGCGGCGGACCTTGGCGCGCGTGACTTCCACGCCGCAGCGGTCGCAGATCTTGCCCTTATAGCGGATCTTCTTATACTTGCCGCAGTGGCACTCCCAGTCCTTCGTGGGGCCAAAGATGCGCTCGCAGAACAGGCCGTCGCGCTCGGGCTTGAGGGTGCGGTAGTTGATGGTCTCGGGCTTTTTGACCTCGCCGTAAGACCATTCACGGATCATCTCCGGAGAAGCGATGCCGATTTTGATCGCGTCAAACGTTGCGTAACTCATTTTCTATATGCTCCTCCTTTTCTCAGTCTTCCTGATCGTCGCCGGCAAAGTCGGCGTTGACTTCATCATCAGCGACATATTCAAAGCCTGCGTCCTCGAGTTCGGCTTCATCGGCGAAGGGGTTGCTGCGATGGCGGTCATCCTCGGCGTCCATGCGGGCGAGGTTGAATGTATCCATCGCGTCTTCGTCTTCCTTGAGCTCGATCTGGTTGCCGTCGCGGTCGAGGACCTGAACATCGAGGCACAGGGCCTGGAGTTCCTTGACAAGGACCTTGAACGACTCGGGCACGCCGGGCTGCGGGATGTTGTGGCCCTTGACGATGGACTCGTAGGTGCGCACACGGCCAGTCACGTCGTCGGACTTGACCGTCAGGATCTCCTGCAGGGTGTAAGCCGCGCCATAAGCCTCGAGGGCCCAAACTTCCATTTCGCCGAAGCGCTGGCCGCCGAACTGCGCCTTGCCGCCGAGCGGCTGCTGCGTGACAAGGGAGTACGGGCCGGTGGAACGGGCGTGGATCTTATCGTCGACGAGGTGGTGCAGCTTGAGGAAGTAAACGTAACCAACGGTGACCTTGTTGTCGAAGCGCTCGCCGGTGCGGCCGTCGTACAGCCAGCTCTTGCCCTCGGGATCGAGGCCGGCCTTGATGAGCTCCTCGCGGATATCCTCATAGCTCGCACCGTCGAAGATCGGCGTTGCGACCTTGTAGCCAAGTGTCTTGGCCGCGTAGCCCAAATGGACTTCGAGCACCTGACCGATATTCATACGGGACGGAACGCCCAGCGGGTTCAGCACGATATCAAGCGGCGTGCCGTCGGGCATGAAGGGCATATCCTCCTGCGGCAGGATGCGGGAGACAACGCCCTTGTTGCCGTGACGACCGGCCATCTTGTCGCCCGGCTGGATCTTGCGGCGCTGCGCGATGTAAACGCGCACGACCATGTTCACGCCGGGGCCGAGCTCGTCGCCCGCCTCGCGGGAGAAGACCTTGGCGTCGACGACGATACCACTCTCGCCGTGGGGCACCTTAAGGGAGGTGTCGCGCACTTCGCGCGCCTTTTCGCCGAAGATGGCGCGCAGCAGGCGCTCTTCCGCGGTCAGGTCGGTCTCGCCCTTGGGCGTGACCTTACCGACGAGGATGTCGCCGGCGTGGACCTCCGCGCCGATGCGGATAATGCCGCGCTCGTCAAGGTCCTTGAGTGCGTCTTCGCCGACGTTGGGGATATCGCGGGTGATCTCTTCGGGGCCGAGCTTGGTGTCGCGTGCGTCAAGCTCGTACTCTTCGAGGTGGATGGAGGTGTAATAGTCCTCGCGGACAAGGCGCTCGTTCAGAAGAACGGCGTCTTCGTAGTTGTAGCCTTCCCAGGTCATGAAGCCGACGAGGATGTTGCGGCCCAGAGCGATCTCGCCCTGATCGGTCGCGGGGCCGTCGGCAAGGACGGTGGGATCTTCCCACACGCCGTTCTCGTTCAGGCGGCGGCCGTGCACGCGCTCGCCGACGTCGACGATCGGGTGCTGGTTGATGCACGTGCCGTGGTTGGAGCGCAGGAACTTCGTGAGCTTGTATTCCTTCGTCTCACCGTTGTCGTAGGCGACAGTGATGGCGCGCGCGTCCATCTTGGTGACGATGCCGTCGCCCTCGGCGAGGATGACGACCTCGGAGTCCATGCAGATCTTATGCTCCATACCGGTGCCGACGATCGGCGCCTCGGGGCGGAGCAGAGGAACGGCCTGGCGCTGCATGTTCGCGCCCATCAGGGCGCGGTTCGCGTCGTCGTTCGGCAGGAACGGGATCATCGCCGTCGCGATGGAGACCATCATACGCGGGGAGATATCGATATAGTCGACGCGGTTACGGTCGACCTCGACGATCTCGTCGCGGTGGCGGCAGGTGATACGCTGGTTGACGAGACAGCCGTTTTCATCGACAGGCTCGGCAGCCTGACCGACGATGTACTGGTCCTCGACGTCTGCGGTCATGTATTCGATCTCGTCGGTCACGCGGCAGGTCTCGTGGTCGACCTTGCGGAACGGCGCTTCGATAAAGCCGTACTCATTGATGCGGGCGTAGGTCGCGAGGTAGGAGATCAGGCCGATGTTCGGACCTTCCGGCGTCTCGATCGGGCACATACGGCCATAGTGGCTGTAGTGCACGTCTCGCACTTCCATGTTTGCGCGCTCGCGGGAAAGGCCGCCGGGGCCCAGAGCGGACAGACGGCGCTTGTGCGTCAGCTCGGCGAGCGGGTTCGTCTGGTCCATGAACTGGGACAGAGGGCTCGATCCGAAGAACTCCTTGATCGCCGCGGTGACGGGGCGGATGTTGATGAGGCTCTGCGGGGTGACGATGTCGAGATCCTGGATCGTCATGCGCTCGCGAATGACGCGCTCCATACGGGAAAAACCGATGCGGAACTGATTCTGCAGCAGCTCACCCACGCAGCGCAGACGGCGGTTGCCGAGGTGGTCGATATCGTCCTTATAGACGATGCCGTGCGCCAGCGCGTTCATGTAGTTGATGGAGGCGAGGATATCGTCGACCAGAATGTGCTTGGGGACGAGGCGGTCGGCGTTGTCGCGGATAGCTTCCTTGAGCTCCTCGCCGCTGTACTGCTCGAGCAGCTCCTTGAGCACGCTCTCGCGCACGCGCTCTTTGATGCCGCACTCGGCCACGGGGTCAAAGTCGACAAAGCGGTCAAGATCGACCATGTGGTTGGAGAACACGCGCATCGTACGGCCATCGACCTCGATGGTCACATCGTTGACGCCGATGGCATCCATCTCGCGCGCTTCCTCGTCGGTGACGATGTGGCCGGCGTCAAACATGATCTCGCCCGTGCGCGGGTCGGCAACGGGGAAGGAAAGCTTCTGCCCGCGGATACGCGCCCACAGGGAGAGCTTCTTGTTGTACTTGTAGCGGCCGACCATGGACAGGTCATAGCGGCGCGGGTCGAAGAAGAGGTTGTTGATGAGGGTCTCGCAGGCCTCGACCGTGGGCGGCTCGCCCGGGCGCAGCTTGCGGTAGATCTCGAGCATCGCCTCTTCATAGGTCTTGCAGGCGTCTTTTTCGAGCGTGACGGCCACGCGGTCGTCATCGCCGAACAGCTCGAGGATCTCGGCGTCGGTCTTGAAGCCGATGGCGCGCACCAGCTCGGTGATGGGGATCTTGCGGTTTTTGTCGATGCGCACCCAGAACATCTCATTGGCGTCGGTCTCGTATTCGAGCCATGCGCCGCGGTACGGGATGACGGTGGATGTCAGCAGCGGGAGGTCGGTCTTGAGGTCGATCTCCTTGCCGTAGTAAATGCCGGGGGAACGGACGAGCTGGGAAACCACCACGCGCTCGGCGCCGTTGATGACGAACGTGCCGGACTCGGTCATGAGCGGGAAGTCGCCCATGAAGATCTCCTGCTCCTTGATCTCGCCGGTCTCCTTGTTGTAGAGGCGCACACTCACCTTCAGGGGGGCGGCATACGTCGCGTCGCGCGCCTTGCACTCGAGCACGTCGTACTTGGGCGCTTCGTCCATCTTGTAGTCGATGAAGCTCAGCTCCAGGTTGCCCGCGTAGTTCGAGATCGAGGCGACGTCGGAAAAGACTTCGCGCAGACCCGTATCGAGGAACCACTGGTAGGACTTCTTCTGAAGCGCCAGCAGGTTCGGCATCTCCACGATCTCCTCGTGTCGGGCGAAATTCTTGCGAAGGGTTTTGCCATACATCTTGTCTTTGGCCATTTTGCTCTTCACGCCTTTCTTTTCTTCAAGCCCTGTCCGCTTGAAGGAATGTATTGCGGCGGCTCTATTCAGCTCGACACACCCGGCTTTGTTGTAAAACAAAGCGAGCTGCATCTTGCTTTTTTTGCCGCGGTATGCTATTCTCTCGGTAATGGGTGGGGAATTTTCCTCGCCCTTTCCCGTTTATAAGCGCTTTATTTTACCAAATGGGTACAGAAAAGTCAAGGCATTTTTTGTGAACATCTGCGGTTTCCGCAGATGTTTTTTTGTGCGCTTCGACGGATTTTGCCGCGGATTGCAATATATTTGTCGCTGTGGTATGATGCTTGCGTGATTTTGCGCCGCTCTGCGCGCAGACGGATGAAAGGAGTTTTCCCATGAAGCCCATCGCCATTGACGATTTCTGCGCCGTCCGCTCACTTGCGAACGTGACATTCTCCCCCGAGGGAACAAGCGCCTGCTTCACCGTGAGTCAGGCGAAAAAAGAAAAAAATTGCTACGAATCCCGCCTCTATCTTTTAAAAGGCGGCCGCGTCCGCGCGCTGACCGGCGGCGGCAAGGAATCCTCGTTCTGCTACTTGGATGAAAACACGGTTCTTTTCGCGGGCGACCGTGAGGGGGAAAAGGAACCATCGCTCACGAGCCGCTTCTACAAGATCGCACTCGACGGCGGCGAGGCCGATCTTGCCTACACGTTTCCCATCCCCGTCTCGCAGGTCTTCCCTCTCAAAAACGGCGACCTGCTTGTCGTCGGCTCGACCTTTCCCGGCTTTGAGGACCTCTATAAAGGCGACAAGAAGCTCGTGAAAGCCTACTTTGACGGCAAAAAGGAAAACGAGGATTACGAGGTCATCTCTCAGCTACCCTGGTGGTGGAACGGCGGCACATACACGCGCGGCGCGTATGAAAGTCTCTTCTACTACAATGCGAAGAAAAAGTCCCTCACCCGCCTGACGGATGCGGGCTTCAACGTCTCCGATGTTCAGCTCGCGGAGGATCAGAAGACCGTCTATTTCAGTCTTCTCGACGTCTCCGTCCCCCGCCCCGCGCACTTCGGCGGTCAGGACCTTTACCGCATCGACCTTGCCTCGCGCCGTCAGGAACTCGTCGTCAAGAGTCGCCCCGACTTCGTCATCGCGACATACGCGCTCGGCAAGTCCTTCCTGCTCGTCATGGCCGCGGACGGCAAGTTCGGCATGAACACGGACTGCGACTTTTACAAGCTCGACTACGAGACGCTTGCCGTCACGCCCTACGCCGTCTACGGCGAGGCCATCGGCACATCCGTCGGCTGCGACGTCCGCCACGGCGGCGGTCAGGCGTTCAAGATGGACGGCGACGTGCTATACTTTATCTCGACGCGCTTCGACGGCGCGGGGCTCTACAAGCTCGAAGACGGCACCGTCTCCCCCGTCCTCGTGCGCGACGGCAGCGTCGACTGCTTTGACCGCAAAAACGGCAAAATGCTCCTCTGCGCGCTCTGGGATATGAAGCCTCAGGAGCTCTACGACGAGACGGGCCGCCGCGTCACGCACTTCAACGACGCAATGCTGCGCGGCAAATACGTTGCCCAGCCTGCCCCCCTCAACCTCACCGCGGGCGACCACGAGGTGCACGGCTTTATCCTAAAGCCGATGGGCTTCGAAGCGGGCAAAAAGTACCCCGTCATCTTCGATATTCACGGCGGTCCCAAGACCGTCTACGGTCCCGTGTTCTATCATGAGATGCAGTACTGGGCGAGCCGTGGCTATTTCGTCATCTTCTGCAATCCCACCGGCTCCGACGGCCGCGGCGCGTTCATGGATATCCGCGGCAAGTACGGCACGGTCGACTTCGATGATCTGATGGCGTTCTGCGACGCGGCGCTCGCAAAGTATCCCGAGATGGACGCAGATAACCTCTTCGAAACCGGCGGCTCCTACGGCGGCTTTATGACCAACTGGATCATCGGCCACACCGACCGCTTCCGTGCCTGCGCCAGCCAGCGCTCGATCTCGAACTGGACGAGCTTCTACGGCGTGTCCGACATCGGCCCCGACTTCTCCGAAGACCAGTGCGGCTCGACCATCTGGCCGGATGTCGAAAAATTCTGGTGGCACAGCCCCATGAAGTACGCCGACAAGGTCAAAACACCGACGCTCTTTCTCCACTCGCTCGAGGACTACCGCTGCCCCGTCGATCAGGGCTATCAGATGTACTCCGCGCTGATTGCGCACGGTGTCGAAAGCCGCCTCGTGCTCTTCCGCGGCGAGAACCACGAGCTCTCCCGCAGCGGCAAGCCCAAGCACCGCATTCGCCGCTTAAACGAGATCACCGGCTGGTTCGAGCAGCACAAGGGCTAAAATGGAAATTCGCAAAACCACCTTGCAGGACGTCGACACGGCGCTGGACGTCTTCGCCGCCGCAAAGCGCTACATGCGCGCAAACGGCAATGCCTCGCAATGGGGCGACGAGTACCCAGACCGCAGCATCGTCACCTATGATATCGCATGCGGCAGCAGCTATGTGATGCTTGAAAATGGCGAGATCGTCGGCACATTCGCCCTCTTTCTCGGCGAGGACGAGAGCTACCGCGTCATCGAAGACGGCGCGTGGCATCTCGATCAACCCTACGGCACGATCCACCGTCTCGCCCCCAACGGGAAAGCGCGTGGCGTGTCGAAGGCCTGCTTTGACTTCTGCACCGCGCAGATCGGCTATCTGCGCGCCGAGACGCACGCGGATAACCGCCCGATGCAGCGGCTTTTGGAAGCGTATGGCTTCCGGCGCTGCGGCGTCATTCACGGTGTCTTCGACGGCGGAGAGCGCATCGCGTACGACTGCATCGCGCACATCTGAGCCCGTTTCCGCCGAAAATCGTCATTTAAGAGAGGTCTGTCATGGAACGCAGAATTGTCGACGGCGAGATCACTCTCGTCCCGTATTATCCCAACTACAAAGCGTCACTTCCGTGGTATCAGGATGCGGATGTGTGCAAGCAGGTCGACAACCGCGACAGTGTGTACGACCTGAAGCTGCTCAAGGCGATGTACCGCTATCTCAACGCGCGCGGCAGTCTTTTTTACATCAAGTACCGCGGCCGCCTATGCGGCGACGTCTGCCTGCATCCGGACGGCGAGATCAACATCGTCGTGGCGAAAGCCTTCCAGAACAAGCATATCGGCAGGCGCGTCATCGGCGAAATTCAAAAGCTCGCGAGGGAACAGCACATCCCCAAACTGCACGCAGAGATCTACTCGTTCAACACGCAGTCGCAGCGGATGTTTGAGCGCGCCGGATTCCACAAGGCCGGCGACGAGCTGTACGAAATGGAATTATGACTTTCAAATAGAAAAAGCGCCCGCTCGGTGAGCGGGCGCTTTTTTCATTCCTCAGAACTCGGGGCCGTCATAGTGGTAGTAGTCGCTGCCGTCGATGAAACGGTCGTCGCACGAGAGCTTTTTGATCATGCGGTACGCCGCGGCGAAGAGCAGCACAACGAACACAACGAAGATCCATGCATAGCCGTCGTACTCATACGTTGCGATGAAATCGTACGCGCCGTGCAGCAGCACCGGCACGAGCACGGCAAGGCGGCGGCAGCGGCGGCTGCGGTACTCGTCGCCAAAGTTGTCGTAGCGCTTGGCAAGGCCGTAGAAAGCGCCCATGAACACACCGAAGCACGCGTGCCCCGGCACGGCCGTGACCGCGCGGACAGCCGCCGTGCCGAGACCGTACATCAGCACATAGCTGATATTCTCCCACAGGGCAAAGCCGAGCGCGACGAACACGGCGTAGACCACGCCATCGAACTGGCAGTTGAATTCGCTTGAATACCACGTGCGCTTTTTGAGCAGCAGGTACTTAAAGCCCTCTTCCGACAGCGCGACCACAACGAAGTAGAGCAGCACGTTGTAGGCGGTAGAACTCTGCGGCAGGAGAATGCCCAAGATCGCCTCGCCGATCTGCTCGGTCACGATGGCAGCAAATGTCGATAGAATGCCGAAAATCACGAGCGAGAGCAGCAGCCCCGGCGACTCTTTGTCGAGCCGGTCCTCCTTGTAGACAAAGCGCAGCAGGACAATGGCCGGAATGACTGCCGCAGCGATCAATATTGGGTTTACATAAAAGAGAAACATGACGGCTTTCCTCTCTTTTTTCTGATGATATCACAGCATATCAGCCGCGAGAATATTTGTCAACGCGGTGTTTTTTCTTTTTCCCACTTGACCGGAAGGAAATGCGCGCGTATGATAAATGCATTCACTTTATTCATATAAAGGAGGGGAGAATCATGGAACGTCGAACGCCGTGGCTCGGCTATCTCTGCGTGATCCTGAGCGCCGTCATCTTCGGCTGTATGCCGCTGGGCGCGAATTTTCTCTACGCGCAGGGCGTGACGCCGATGTCGCTGGTGTTTCTGCGCAATCTTCTCTCGCTCCCGGTCCTCGCGCTGCTGTGCCAAAAGCAGGGCGGGCTGCGCATCAGCCGCGGCGCGCTGCTCGAGACCAGCCTGACCGGCTTTTTCGGCTGCTGTATCACGCCGATCCTGCTGTTCAGCTCGTATCGCTATCTTGCCTCCGGCATGGCGACGGTATTCCACTTCGCCTATCCCGTCATCGTGGTGCTCGGCAGCCTGGTGCTGCGCGAACGGGTGCAGAAAAAAGCGCTTTTCTGCGCGGTCCTGTGCTCCCTCGGCATTCTGCTTCTCATCGACCCAAGCGGTGCAGTCGATCCGCTCGGTGTCGCGCTGGCGCTGACGTCCGGCGTGACCTACGCCGTCTACATTCTGCTTTTAGCGCATTTCCGCCACCGCGAGGTCATGGGCTTTCGTATGACCTTCTACATGGCGCTCATCAGTGCGGTCTGCATGTTCTTTCTCTGTCTCTTCTCGCACCAGCTCTGCCTGCCGCAGACCCTCGCCGGATGGCTCGCGGCGCTCGCCTTTTCGCTGATGATCTGCATCGGCGCGGTCATGCTCTTCCAGAAGGGCACGTTCCTCATCGGCGCACAGCGCGCAGCGATTTTGAGTACGTTTGAGCCGATCACGAGCATTTTTGTCGGCATTCTCTTCTTAAATGAAACGCTCACGCCGCGCATCCTGCTCGGCTCGGCCATCACGCTGGTCGCGGGCGTGTTCATCACCCTGGGCGGCAAAAAGGACGAAGACAAAGAAGAGGCGGCCAAGGACTGATTCCCTTATTCCGCCTCGCTGCCGCCGCTTTTTTCGCACGCGCGCAGAGCGACGATCATCGCAAGGCTGTCGCCCAGCTGCGTAAAGATGGCGGCGAGCAGCGCGACCTCTTCATCGCTCTTCCCCTGCGCCATGGCCGCCGCGGCGGCGCTGACGGCGGCGGGCAGCGCGTCCTGACAGAACATCGTATCACCTCAGGTCAGTTTATGCACCGGGCGCAAAAATAACCGGCGCATTTCTGCTTCGTTTCATCACCACGAGGAGGTTTCCCGTTCCCATGCACAGCAAATCACCCGCAGTTGCGGCACTGAAGGCCGCGTTTCCGCACACCATCCCGATCTTCGCAGGCTTTTTATTTCTCGGCATGACCTATGGCGTCTATATGCGCACGTCGGGCTTTAGCTTCTGGTATCCGATGATCATGAGCGTCGTCATCTTCGGCGGCAGCCTTGAATTTGTCGCGACGAGCATGCTGCTCGCGCCGTTTGCGCCGGTGCAGGTCTTCCTGACGGCGGTGATGATCCAGGCGCGCCACCTGTTTTACGGTATTTCGATGCTCGACAAGTACAAGGGCACGGGCTGGAAAAAGCCCTACCTCATCTACGCAATGTGCGACGAGACGTTCAGCGTCAACTATACGGCGGAGATCCCCGAGGGCGCGGACCGCGGCTGGTTCTACTTCTTCGTCTCGCTGCTCGATGAATTTTACTGGTTCCTGGGCGCGACGCTCGGCGGCATCCTCGGCGGGCTTCTGCGCTTCAATACCGAGGGGCTCGACTTTGTGATGACGGCGATGTTTGTGGTCATCTTCATGGACCAGTGGCTCAAAGAAAAGCACCATTTCAGCGCGTGGATCGGTCTTATCGCAAGTGTTGCGTGTCTGCTCATTTTCGGTGCGGACAACTCCCTCATTCCCACGATGATCTGCATCCTCGTCGCGCTGACCGCGCTGAGAAAGCCCGTCGAAGCCAAGACGCAGGAGGCGGTAAAATGACGATCTTACAACAGGCCATCACCATCATCCTCTGCGCGCTCGGCACGATGCTCACGCGCTTCCTGCCGTTTCTGGTCTTCAACACGAAAAAGCCAACACCCAAGTACATCCAATACCTCGGCTCAGCACTGCCGGGCGCGATCTTCGGCATGCTCATCGTCTACTGCCTGCGCAATGTTGACGTGCTGCACTTTGCCTACGGCCTGCCCGAGCTCATCGCCATCGCCGTGACGATCAGCCTGCACCTGTGGAAGAGACAAATGCTGCTCTCCATCGCGGGCGGCACGGTGTGCTATATGCTGCTGGTGCAGTTCGTGTTCTGATTTTGATTTCAACAGAAAGGAAGATGTTCCCATGCGCGTGCTTGACCTGACCCACACCATCGCTGAAAATATGCCGGTCTATCCCGGCACGGAGACACCCATTTTCGCCGGCGCGAACACCTATGAAAAGGACGGCTTCAAGGAGACGAAGCTGACCATGTACACCCACACGGGCACACACATGGACCCGCCCGCGCATCTGTTCGCCGGCCGCACGACGCTCGACGCGTTCCCCGCCTCGCAGTTCATCGGCAAGGCGCTCGTTATCGAGTGCAGCGACTTGAACGAGGGCAAGGCCATCACGCTCGAGCGCATCCTGCAATACGGCAAAGACGCGGAAAATGCCGATTTTCTGCTCTTCCACCTCGGCTGGGACAAGCGCTGGGGGACGGATGCCTACTTTGGCGACTATCCCTGCCTTGATGATGCGGCGATGGATTACATCATCGCGGGCGACTTTAAGGGCATCGGCTTTGACGTGATCGGTCTTGACCCCATCGCGGATGAAAACCTGACACGCCACAAAAGGCTCTTCCAAAATAAGGACATCGTCAACATCGAAAACCTCAAGGACCTCGACAAATGCGGCAAGGGGTTGTTTTCGTTCAGCTGCTTCCCGCTCAAGCTCGAAAACTGCGATGGTTCGCCCATCCGCGCCGTGGCATGGTTCGAGGACTGATCCGTTACGCTTTGATGCAACAAATTGAACGTTCAGGAGGAATACCATGGTAGAAAAATAGGCCTTGACCGCACTTTTTGAAAAATATATCCGGAAACTGAGGATCACACCCACGTGGGATATCCGCCTTGAATTTGTGGAAGACCCCGCGTGGCCGAAAACCGGCGACATCAAGATCGACTGCGCCGACAGAAAAGCAATCATTCTTCTGAATATTGCGAATCCCAAGCGGGAGGAAAACTTTGAAGAGATCATTGTTCATGAGCTGATGCACATCAAAATGTATCCGCTCGATCAGGTGACCAAATCGCTGATCGTGAATTGCTTTGAAGAAGGCTCGGCAGCAAACAAGTTTGCCTATGAACAGTTTTTTACGACGCTTGAGCAGACCGTGGAAGAGCTTGCCAAATGCTTCTTGCTGGAATTTGGCGAAAACAAAGAGCTCTCCTACGGAAGATGCCGTCAGGAAATGTCCTTCAACGATCTATATGACGGTCTGAAGAACATCGACTGACAATAAATTTCTCCGTCTCATTATGGACAACAATTGCCCCTCCGTATTCAAAATACGGAGGGGCAACTTTATGGTTCTTTTTATCGCTCAATGAGTTTCTGGCCGCTGCCGTAAAGATAGTCGTAGTTTTCGCGCATGATGTTCTTGATAAACGGAATGCACAGCACCGCGTCGGCTGACATCCACGCAAACGGGTCAGCCACGCACAGGCCGTAGACCGCCGCCTGCGGTGCCTCCGCGCTGACCACGCCGCCCGCGAGCGCCGCAGGCAGCAGCAGACAGACGGCAACGCGCGCGACAAGCTCGGCCGTTCCCGCGCCCAGCACGAACTGCGGCTTGCCGATGCCCTGCACACAGTTTCGCGCGACAAAGATAAACCCGAGGAATGCGTAGAGCGACAGGTCGATATAGAGGTAGGAATTGCCAAAGCGGAGCGTCTCCGCCGTCACCTTATCCGCGCTGAGGAAGATGTGAAGATATGTGCCGTTGATCGTCAGCAGCAGTCCAATCAGGATGGAGCACGCCGCCATGATGAGCATAATGATGAGCGACTGGAGTGTGCCCTTCTTGATGCGCTTCGTGTCGCCCGCGCCGAGGTTCTGCGCCGTGAAGCTCGTCATCGCGGAGCCGAGGCCATTGAGCGGCGTCATCAAGAGGTTATTGATCTTGTTTGCCGCGCCAAAGCCATTCTGCGCGGAATTAGAGACCATCACGCCGTTCAGCATGTCAAACTGGACGACGATACTCTGCACCACAATGATGCCGATCGCCAGCACGGAAAATTGAAGACCGAGCGGGATGCCCTGGATCAGATGGCGCGTCACATCATGGCAAGTGATCTGCCAGTCCTCCTGATGCAGGCGCAGCTCGGGATATTTGGAGAAAGCATAGGCAAAGCAGCCCAGCGTGCTGATGAGCTGCGCGCTCACCGTGGCGATGGCCGCCCCGGCGACACCCCAGCGGAACACAATGATAAACAGCAGGTCGAGTCCCACGTTCAGCACCGTGGAAAACAGAAGGAACGCCAGCGGCGTCACGCTGTCGCCCATGCTGCGCAGGAACGAGCAGATGAAGTTATAGAACAGCTGCGCGCCGATGCCCGCAAAGATGATCGCGCAATACGTATAGGCCGCGCGGTAGACCTCGCCGTTGTCCGGCGTCACATTGATCCACGCGAGCATCGGATCGAGCAGAAGCAGCGCAAGCACCGTCAGGATGACCGTCAGCGCGGCGGATAAAACGATCTGCGTCGTCAGCGAGCGCCGCACCCCCGCAGGATTGTGCGCGCCGACATTGCACGACGTGACCACGCAAAAACCCGCGCTGACGCCGAAGGCAAATTGCAGGAAAATAAAGATGAGCGACGTCGTATCGTTGACGCCCGCGACCTCCTGCGCTGTCAGCGTTTGGCCGACGATGGCCGCGTCGCTGATCGTGTAGACCTGCTGCAGCAAGTACGAAACAATGATTGGGAAAGAAAACGACAAAATCGTCTTCCAGCATTCGCCCTGCGTGAGCTCCACCGGCTGGAACAGGGCAGATAAACTTTTTTTCTTCATAACTAAAATCTCCATCATTTTTTGACTGGCAGATTATAGTCTCCCTTTTCCCCCTTGTCAAGGCAAAAGTTGAACAAATCAGGTAAGGTCTTGGTGAAGAAAAGCACGGAAAACGGCACAGTTAGAAATATCATCTTCCGCAGTTTTCAGTCTATCTACGCACTTCACCTTTGGCAGTATTTTGAGAGTGTTCCGCAAAAGAGTTCCGCATTTACATCATAAGTAAAAACGAACCGCGGAATGGCGATGGACTTTCTCTCCCGCAGCTATAAATATAAAAAAAGAAGCCACTCTCTTGAGTGGCTTCTCTCCGTGTTGGCGCTACCTATCTTTCCGGGCCGTCTCCAGCCAAGTATTGTCGGCAGAAGCGAGCTTAACTTCCGTGTTCGGGATGGGAACGGGTG
>NZ_JPJG01000036.1 GCF_000765235.1 Oscillibacter sp. ER4
CTATAATTTTATGGTCGTTAATTCCAAATTCCTGCATCGCTGCATAGATACTCAGATGTTCTTTTTTCATGGTTTCTACAACCATTCTCTTGTACTCCGGCGTATATCGGTTGTTTGGTACTTCTTTTGGCATAGCAAAACACCCCACTTGTTAGATAGTATATCATACTGTCTAACAAATGGGGTGCAGTTCATCTGATTATTTTCCACTCTCCTGCGGCGCGTCTTCAAGCAGCATTTGCCGCAGCTTTTTGGCGGCGATGCTCAGCGGCTGCGTCCTGCGCTGGAAGAGGAAGACGCTGCGCGCAGGAATGGGCTCTTCGAGCGTGATGGGGTAGATACCGCTTGCCTCCGGCGTGCCGTAAAGCATCTCGCACGGCACGAAGCCGACGCCAAGGTCGCATTGCACCACGGGCGGCACCTGTGCCGTGGTCTCGACCTCCACATCGGGGCTGAACGAAAGACCGTGGCGCAGGAAGAGCTCGGCATAAAAGTCGTGCGACGATGTCCCCTCCGTCAAGCTGATGATCGGGTAGTCGGCAAGCTTTTTGAGCGAAACGGACTCCTCGGTGAGCTCCAAAAACGCCGGGCCGCAGATGGGGATCTCCTGAATTTCGTCGATCTTCTGCGCCGTGAGCGAATCCGGCACGGACGCGCCCTCTGCCAGAATGGCGAAGTCGGCAAGGCCGTTCTGCACGGCGGCGAGGCCGTGGGAGGCGGAGTGGTTCGTCAGGCAGATGCGCACGTGCGGATATGCGCGGCGGTAGCGCGCGAGCACCTGTAAAAGCCGCGTGCGCAGGGCAAGGCTGCTCGCTGCGATGTGGACGATACCGCTTTGCAAGCTCTGGTCGGAGAGGACCTCCTCTTCGCCTGCCTCGATGCTCTCAAACGCGACGGCGATGTGCGTGTAGAGCTTCTCCCCCTCGGGCGTGAGGCGCACGCCCTGCGGCGAGCGGAAAAACAGCGCGCAGCCGAGCTCGGATTCGAGCTTTCGGATCATACGTGTCACATTGGGCTGGTTGCTGTAGAGCGCCGCGGCGGCCTGCGAGAAGCTGCGGAATTTGGCGGCGTAATAAAAGACGCGGTAGCTGTCGTAGCTGATGTTCATAAAAAAGCAAGCTCCTCTGAAAAAGAAAATAAGTGGGGTTCTGCGCGGCGGCGAGGAACCTGACTGCGTAAAATTTGACGGAAGAGAAAAGCATTCGTCCGCACCTTGCGGACGGCAAGACTGATTGTAACAGAAGCGAAGCGGCGGCGCAAGCGTATTCGGGAAAAAAGAACAGAACCTTGACGAAAAGTAAACACCGTCGAAAAGCCGCATGAAATCAGGAAAATTCGGGCGGCATAGAAAAATGACATATCCTCCATGTCAAGATAACATTTCGCTTCCGCGTAAGAGACCGATATAATGGCTCGCGCTGGGAATTCCACAGCACAGGGAGGAATAACATGTTTGCTCAGATCATTGCCATCTGCATTTTTGCCACTATGTTCCTGCTTATTATCCTCGATAAGTTTGAACGGCATTACATTACGCTCGGGAGCGGCGCGCTCGTGCTCGTGCTGGTGTTCGGCGTCTGCATGCGCTCGATGAGCGCCATTTGGGAGACGCTCAACCTCGGCGCGTTTTTCCAGAGCACATTCTGGTACGGCGCAAGTGAGGAGAGCACCGCTGGCATCAACTGGTCGACGATCCTGTTTATCGCCGGCATGATGATCATGGTCGAGGGCCTCGGCAAGGCGGGCTTTTTCCGCTGGCTGTGCCTGACGCTTGCCAAGCTCGTACACTACCGCACGGTGCCGCTGCTCATCTGCTTTATGTCGCTCTCGGCGTTTTTGTCGATGTTCATCGACAGCATCACGGTCGTGCTGTTTCTCGCCACTGTTACGCTCGAGCTGGCACAGACGATGAAATTCGACCCCGTGCCGATGATCCTGTCTGAAATTTTCTGCGCGAACCTCGGCGGCGCGGCCACGATGTGCGGCGACCCGCCGAACATCATCATCGGCACATCGCTCGGCTACACATTCTTCGACTTCATCGAAAATACCGGCGCGGTCGTGGCGATCTGCTTTGTGTTCATGCTCATTTACTTCACGCTCTGCTTCCGCAAGGAACTTGAGCGCGCCGAGCATGCCAACGTCGGCCCCGTCACCTGTCCCGAGCCTTCGACGGCCATCACGAACAAGAAGGCATTTCTTGCGAGCGCAGGCGTTTTCCTGCTGGCGGTCGTGCTGCTCATCACGCACGCGCAGACGGAGCTTTCTGTCGCGTGCATCGGCGTGATTGTCGCGATTTTGACGCTGATCGTTTTGGGCTTGACCAGCGGCAAAAAATCTGTTATAGAAATCATTAAGGGCGTGGACTATAAGACGCTGCTCTTTTTCATCGGCTTGTTCGTTTCCGTGGCGGGCCTTGAAAAGACAGGCGTGCTCAACATGATCGCGAACTTCATCACCTCGGTCAGTGAGGGCAATATCGCGGTTATTGTGATCGTCATTCTGTGGCTCTCGGCCATCACGAGCGCCTTTGTCGATAATATCCCCTTTGCCGCGACCATGATCCCTGTCATCCGCGCCATCGCTGCGACGGAGGGCATGGATATCGGCGTGCTTGCCTGGGCGCTTTCGCTCGGCACGGACCTCGGCGGCAACGCGACGCCCATCGGTGCGAGCGCCAACGTCGTCGGCACTTCGGCTTCGGCCAAGGGCGGCTATCCCATCGGCTGGGGCCGCTACTGCAAGTACTGTGTGCCTGCGACGATCATTGTCATGGCAGTCTCCACAGCCTACTTATTCCTGCGCTATCTGTAAACGGAAAAAGGAAAGGAGTGCGATCCCATGAAAAACCAGATCATCATCACCCTTGGCCGCGAGCACGGCAGCGGCGGCCATTACATTGCCGACATGATCGCGCAAGAGCTTGGTATCAAGCTCTATGACAAGGACTCCATCGAAAAGGAGATCGTTTCCGAAGGCTACAGCGAGGAAATGATCCGCAAGATGGATGAAAAGCCCGTCAACTTCTTTGCCTCGCGCCGCATCGGCAAGTATTCCAATTCTCTTGAGGTCAACGTGGCGGAAAAGACGTTCGCCATGCTGCGTGACAAGGCGGCAAACGGCGAGAGCTTCCTCATCATCGGCCGCTGCGGCGACCAGGTGCTCAAGGGCAACCCCAATATGCTGAGCATTTTCATCTGCGGCAACCAGCAAGCCAAAGTCGGCCGCGTGATGGAGAAGAAGGGCCTGTCTGCCGAGGACGCGATCGAGGAGATCAAAGAGGTCGACCGCTCCAGAAAGTCCTACCACAACTACTACTGCGAGACGAAGTGGGGCGACGCCCGCGGCTACGACATGACCGTCAAGAGCGATGTGCTCGGCTTCGAGGGCACGGCGAAAATGCTGATCGCCTATATCCGCAGCTTCATGGAGCAGGACTAAATAAAAATTTGCGGCCCGTGCCGCAAAAAACATTTGAAATGCTCGAAACAATTTGATAAAATCAATTCACAGCGTGTGGCGTTTCTGCGTAAATCCGGTTGCAGAAACGCCGCACGTTTTTTTGCGGAAAAAGGAGGGAGAAGACAACTTCATAGTCAAATCGTGCAGCAGAGATGCGTAAGTCCGGATTGATCCGGCGGAACGCATCTCTTATTTTTATGTGCAGGAGGAAGACCACCATGGAAAACACAAACCAGTTTTTGGGGACGGAGCGCGTGGGAAAGCTCATGCGGCGCTACGCCGTCCCGTGCATCATCTCGCTGCTCGTCGGCGCGCTCTATAACATCGTCGACCAGATCTTCATCGCCAACGCAAGCTACCTCGGTTCCTACGGCAACGCGGCCAATACCGTCGTCTTTCCGCTCACGGTCGTGGCGCTCGCCATCGCCGTGATGATCGGCGACGGCTGCTGCGCGTTCGTCAGCATTTCGCTCGGCAAGGGCGAAGTGGGAGAGGCAAGAAAGAGCGTCGGCAGCGCGGTCGTATTGTCGGTTGCGAGCAGCCTTGTGCTCACGGCGCTGTACCTCATCTTCGCCGACGCTATCGTCTCGATGTTCGGCGGCACGGTGAACGAGGAGACCTTTCAGTACGCGCAGGAGTATTTTTTCTATATCTCGCTCGGCATCCCATTTTATATGTTCGGTCAGGCGATGAACCCTGTCATCCGTGCCGACGGCGACCCGCGGTTTGCCATGATCTCCACGCTCGCGGGCGCGGTGCTCAACATCATTTTAGACCCCATCTTCATCTTTGAATGTAAGTGGGGCATGATGGGCGCGGCGGTCGCCACCGTGTTGGGCCAGATCGTCACGGCGGCGCTTGCGGTGTGGTACCTCTGCCGCATGAAGACCGTCAAGCCGGAAAAGGGAGACTTCCGCCTGCGCGCAAGCCTCTGTACCCGGATGCTGACGCTCGGCATCACGAGCTTTCTCTCGCAGATCAGCCTCGTCGCGGCGATGGCGGCCATCAACAACATGCTGCGCAAGTACGGCGCGCTGGATGGGATATTCTCGCAGGAGCAGTACGCGCAGATCCCGATGGCCGTCGTCGGCATTGTGATGAAGTTCTTCCAGATCGTCATTTCCATCGTCGTCGGCATGGCGGCGGGCTGCATTCCCGTCGTAGGTTACAACATGGGCGCGGGGAAAAAGACGCGCGTGCGTGAGCTCTTTACAAAGCTCCTGCTCTGCGAGGCGATCGTCGGCGCCGTCGCGCTCGTTCTGGCCGAGGGCTTCCCGCGTCAGCTCATCGCCGTCTTCGGTGCGGCGAACGAGAGCAGCTACTACACGGACTTTGCGATCAAGGCATTCCGCACGTATCTTTGCATGATGGTGCTCGCCTGCGTGAACAAGGCCTGCTTCATCTTTTTGCAGGCTGTGGGCAAGGCGTTCTCATCCACGATGCTCTCCATGGTGCGCGAGGTCGTGTTCGGCGTGGGCTTTGCACTGCTGCTGCCGCGCTTTTTCGGCCTTGACGGCGTGCTGTACTCCATGCCGGTGTCGGATGTGTTGACTTTCGTCATCGCGGCGGGTATTTTTGTAAAAACGTATCGGGAACTCAATACGGAAGGAGCAACTGTATTATGAATCATATTATCACCATCAGCCGTGAATTCGGCAGCGGCGGCCGCACGGTCGGCAAAAAGGTTGCAGAGCAGCTCGGCATCCCCTGCTATGACTCAGAGCTCATCCAGAAGATCGCCGAGGAGAGCGGCTTTGCAGAAAATTATGTCAAGGAGGCGGGCGAGTACACACCCGGTGGCTTCCTAGCCTCGGCGCTCTCAAACCGCGCGTTCGGCCCGACGAACGAGGACATCCTATGGGAAATTCAGTGCCGCGTCATCAGCGAGCTTGCCGAAAAGGGACCCTGCGTCATCGTCGGCCGCTGTGCGGACTACATTTTGCAGGACAAGGCCAAGTGCCTCAAGGTCTTTATCCACGCGGATATGGCGTTCCGCGCCAAGCGCATCGTCGAGGTCTACGGCGAGCGCGAGCAGTCGCCCGAGCAGCGCCTGCGCGACAAGGACAAGCGCCGCGCGGCCTATCACCGCTTCTACACGAACATGAAGTGGGGCTACGCGCAGAATTACCACATCACGCTCGACAGCGGCGAGCTCGGCATCGACAAGTGCGCCGACATCATCGCTGACCTCTACAAGAGCAAGGTGTAAATGGTCAAAAAGAGAAGGAGAAAAGCCGCGGCTTCTCTCCTTTTTTCTTATTCTTCTTTTGCAAGGCCTGGGATGTTCACGCCGATGCCGTTGACCTCCACGCCGTCGTCGGCGGGGATGAGGAGGTATTTGCGGCCATTGATGACGCGCGCTTCGATCATATAGCTGTTCTCCGGTGCAATGGAAATTTTGACCTCGGGGGTCGTGATCTCAAACTTCTTGCTCTCGATGATGTTGTTCGGGTTCAGCGCGGCGTTCTCGCCGTACTGCTCATCGCACTCGCGCTGGAACGCCGCGATCTGCTCGTCGTTCACGCCGCTGTTGGCGAGGATGCCGCCGACGTCGCCCGCCGTCATTTCAAGCGGCTCGGGGTCTTTGCTCTCCTTGTGATCTTCGATGCGCGCTCTGATCTGCTCGTGCACGGACTGGACGACATCGTAGCTGCAATCCTTGTCGAGCGCGTCGGCAAGCGCCGAGCCAAAGGCGTTTTTCTGCTCCTCGGCAGACATCGGCGGGTCGACGTGGAACAGCGCGTCGATGACCTCCTGATGGATCTCCGCGGCGTTTTTCGAGTAGAACAGCACATTGTAAATGTTCGCCGTGCGGTTGTCGAACGCGGGGTAGAGGAAGCCAAGCTCGGGCGAGGTCGCGATGTAGCCGGTGGAGCTTGAGTGAAACTCGCTCTGGTCAAGGTCGTAGCGCAGTTCGAGCGTCGGGGCCTTGACGGGGCAGATGGAGCAGACAAAGTACTTGAAGACCTCACTCGACGCGTCGGCCTGAATCTCGTCATCCTTGCTGCGGTGCGGCACGTCGTAGGCGTCGGCGGCGAGGAGGATGAGATAGTTCGTCTCGCCCATGTCGATGCAGTCGATGATTTGGCGGCAGAGCGTTTCGCGCGAGGCGGGGTCCTTGAGCTCCGTCTGGCGAAGAGTCTGCAAGAGGCGGTGCTCATCGCTGTCGGCGACCTGCTGCGTGGAGAACACCACGTCGATGAGGTTCTTGCCAAGCGTGCCGGAGAGGGACTTTTTGAGAAGGCCCAGGTACATCTCCTGCTCCTCCTGCCGCATGAGGCCCATCGAGGTATCGACCCACGCAATGATCTCACGGTTGGAGTTCACATAGCAGCCGTACACGCGGCTGAAATTATTCTTATCGAGCCGGAAGCGCCGGCGCAGTTCATTGAGTTCTTTCTGATTCATGGCTCGTCCTTTCCTTTGTTCATGTCACAAGGCCGATTTTACCACGCCCGCGCCGCCGTAGCAAGGGGAGAAACGGCGCATTGTGCGACGAAAATGCGCAAAATGCAGGAAAAGATGCAAAATGGGCGTGAGCGACAAAATGTGCGCGATGTGTGGACAATATAGACGATATCCATGCAAATCATAGAGAAATTCAATGAATCTGTCCATATTTCGCGGCTTCTTAACGCCGCATTTGACGCTGTTTTTTGTGAAAACGGCTATGGAAACGGAATCAAAGCAAACATTTCACGTTAAAAATGAAAGATATATTGCATTTTGCCTGAGCTGTGCAGGAATTCTTCCGTTTCCTTGGTGATTCTGACTGTTGAAAAAAGAAAAAAAGAAGTTAGAATAGAGCCTCGCGAAATGAAACGGAAGAATTTGGATAGAGATCAGAGAGTTTGGGAGGAAATCAATATGTCGTATCACTTTTTGCTGGATCTTGCGCTGATTCTGCTGAGCACGAAGATTCTGGGCCTCATTGCGCAGAAGTTTCAGATGCCGCAGGTCGTGGGCGCGCTGATCGCGGGCCTGATCCTCAGCCCCGCGGGCCTTGGCCTTCTTTCGGAAACGGAGTTCACCAAGCAGCTCAGCGAGCTTGGTGTCATCGTGCTGATGTTCTCCGCCGGTATGGGCACGGACGTCAACGAGCTCAAGCACAGCGGCAAGGCGGGATTCATGGTCGCGGTCCTTGGCGTGGTCGTGCCGTTCCTCATGGGCACGGCGCTTGCCTGGGGCGCGGATGAGCTCGGACTCATCGAGAGCACCGGCTTTATCGAAAACATCTTCATCGGCACCATCCTGACGGCCACGTCCGTGAGCATTACAGTCGAAACGCTCAAGGAGATGAAAAAGCTCGAGACCAAGGTTGGCAACACGATTTTGGCCGCTGCGCTCATCGACGATGTGCTCGGCCTGATCGCCCTGACGCTCGTTTGCAGCCTTGCCGGCGGTGACGAGAGCATCGGCATGGTGCTCCTCAAGATCGTGGGCTTTTTCGCCTTTGCCTTCGTGGTCGTCTTTGGCGCGAACCGCATCTTCTGCTGGATGCTCAAGCGTCAGCACGGTTGGGCCAGCCACAGAAACTCCGTGTTCGCCTTTGTCCTGTGCCTTGTGATGGCCTACTGCGCCGAGGAGTTCTTCGGCGTCGCTGATATCACGGGCGCTTACGCCGCGGGCCTTGCCGTCGCGTGCACGCCCAAGGGCACCTACATCCAGACGAAGTACAACCCCCTCGGGTATCTTCTGCTCACGCCGGTGTTCTTCGCGAGCATCGGTATCAATGTGCAGATCACGGGTCTGACGGGCGGCATGGTCGTCTTCTCGATTTTGCTGCTGCTTGTTTCAATCATCTCGAAGCTCCTCGGCTGCGGCCTTGGCGCCAAGGCGTGCCAGTTCACCACGCGCGAGAGCATCCAGGTCGGCGTGGGCATGGCCTGCCGCGGCGAAGTCGCGCTGATCGTCGCCAACCGCGGCCTTTCGATGGGTGTGCTGTCGCCCGCGATGATGACGCCGGTCGTCATCACGGTCGTATGCGGCACGATCCTGACGCCGATTCTGCTCAAGCTGTCCTTCCGCGGCCATCAGGAGACGGAGCTGGTGCAGAACAACATCGCCGACCGCATGGCCAAGCACCGGCAGCTCGATATCATCACGCAGCAGCTTTTGCAGCAGGATGAACAGCTGATGAAAAAGAACTGAGCGCAGCGCAATGAAATATAAAGAGCTTTCTCCTGAAAATCGGAGAAAGCTCTTTTTTGATTTTAGGACGCTGCCTTTTCCTGCGCGGTGCACTCGCGCAGGATGCGACAGAGCGCGTTCACATCCTCTTCCCGCGTCGCCCAGCTTGTGGCAAAGCGGATGATGCTGTGCGTCTCGTCATATTGCTCCCAGACGGAGAAGTTCACGCGCTCGGCGAGCTCTTTGCGCTGCTGCTCACTGACGATGCAGAAGCTCTGGTTCGTTGGGGAGGGGAAACAGGGCAAATAGCCGTTTTCCACCATCGCGCGCCGGATAGCGTCGGCGTAGCGAACGGCGTCTGCGCCGATGCGCTCGTAGAGCCCATCGGTAAAGAGCGTGTCGAACTGGATGCCGAGCAGCCGTCCCTTGGCGAGCAGCGCGCCGTGCTGCTTGATGATGGTGAAAAAGTGTGGAATGAGCCCCGGCTGGGGAATGACGACCGCCTCGCCGAGCAGCGCGCCGCATTTCGTGCCGCCGATGTAGAAAATGTCGCACAGCGCGGCAAGGTCGCGCAGTGTCACGTCGTTTTCAGGACAGGCGAGCGCGTAGGCAAGGCGCGCGCCGTCGATATAGAGCGGCAGGCGCTTTTCGCGGCAGAGCGCGCTGATGGCCGCGAGCTCCTTTTTGGAATAGAGCGTGCCGTACTCCGTCGGCTGGGAGAGGTAGACCATCCCGGGCATGACCGTGTGGTCGCGGTTCGCGTCGTCCTCGTACTGATCAAGCAGTGCGCGGATTTGGGATGCGGTGATCTTGCCGTTCTCCTGCGGCAGCGTGAGCACCTTGTGCCCGCCGAACTCGATGGCGCCGGCCTCGTGCACGCTGATGTGCCCCGTGTCCGCGGCAATCACACCCTCGTAAGAGCGCAGCAGCGCGTCGATGACGGTCGCGTTCGTCTGTGTGCCGCCGACAAGGAAGTGAATCTCCGCGTTCGGCGCGCCGCAAGCGGCGCGGATCTTCTCGCGCGCGGATTGGCAGTATTCATCCGTGCCGTAACCGGCGGTCTGCGCAAAATTCGTTTCGCACAGGCGCTGCAGGATGGCGGGATGCGCACCCTCAAGATAGTCGCAGGAAAAAGAAAGACGATGCTCCATGAAAAAAGACCTCGTTTCAAAAACAGGATTGACGGTTTCTGACTGCTATTGTAGAATAAGAGAAAACATGACGCAAACGGTTATTTGAAATGGAAAACATGATATAAAATCATGGATAGGAGGGTGTATGGAAGCGGTCAAATGCGAGGCGTTCCTTGCCGCGGCAGAGCTCGGCAGCCTGACGGCCACGGCGGAGCTTTTGGGCTACACGCAGTCGGGCGTGACGCGCATGATCGGCACACTGGAAGAAGAGCTCGGCTTTCCGCTGTTTCTTCGCAGCAAAAAGGGCGTGCAGCTCACGGAAAACGGAAAGCTCATGCTGCCGCTGCTGCGCGAGGTCGTGCGCGCGCACCACAACGCCGAGCAGCTCAGCGCGGAGATCGGCGGCGTGTCAAAGGGCTCGCTGACGATCGGCTGCTATTACAGCATTTCGGCCCTGTGGATGCCAGAAATCCTGACGGCGTTCCGCGCCCGCTATCCGGGCGTGACCGTGCGCATGCAGGAGGGCGGCAACCTCGAGATGGCGCGCTGGCTGAACGAGCGCTCGGTCGACTGCTGTTTCGGCGCGCAGATGCACGGCGACAAGTACGACTGGCTGCCTGTCTTTCGTGACGAGCTCGTCGCGTGGCTGCCGCGCGGACACGAGCTGGCAGAGGCGGATGCCTTTCCGCTTATGCGCTTGCAGAACGAGCCGTTCATCCACACCTCGCCGAATCACGACACCGATCAGGACCGCCTGCTCGAGCAGCATGACCTGCACCCGCAGACCTGCTTTACGACGCGCGACGGCTTCACGACCTACAACATGGTCGAGGCGGGGCTCGGCGTCAGCTTCAACCAGCGGCTCATCTCGCGCAAGTGGAGCGGTACGGTGGCGGAGGTCCCGTTCGACCCGCCGCAGTTCGTGACGCTCGGCATCTCCGTCCCGTCGCTCAGGGAGGCCTCGCCCGCAGCGAAAAAGTTCATTGCCTGCGCCATCGAGACCGTCACGGGCGGGGAGAAAAGCCTTTGATAAGGAAAACGCTTCGCAGAAGTTCTGCGAAGCGTTTTTTTGTCCAAAAGCCGTTTATTTGAGCTCGGCGGTGAAGGCGATCTTCCCGTCGTCCACGATGGCGCGGATGGAGCCGTGGTGCCCCTCGGCGATCGAGCGCGCGATCGAAAGGCCGATGGCAGAGCCACAGCGGGCACGTGCCGGGAATCTTGACCTCCATCAGCACATCGCCGCAGGGCAGCGCGATGGGTGCACCGTGGTTGCCGAGGCGGGGGTCGACATCCGTGTCGCGCCACCGTAAGTTCGTGTCGAACGTGATGCGGAGCTGCGGATCGTCAATGCCCGTAAAGGCGAGCCGGTCGTAGCCAATAAAGACCTTGGGAACGGTGTGATAAAACGACTGAAATAGCCGATCTCGCGTCCGATCTGGCCAAAGTTTTCACTCGGCAGCTCGCCGGAGAGAAACGGCTCCACGTTCTGGATGCCCGTTGTGATGCGCCGCTTGTAGACGACGCCGTCGAACTTCTTCTTGAGCTCGACGAAGACCTTGCCGTCCTCCTGCGGCACGCCGTAGCTGCGCACGCGCAGCTTTTCCTTATAGACGGGCTTTTCGAGCGACGCGCGAATTAGGCGGTAGTCGTCGGTATCATAATAAATGTTGCAGATGGTGTACTCGCCGTACGCGTCCTTTTTCATGTAGGGTGTCATCCGCTCCAATAAAAAACGCTGCTGGGAAAGGGTCAGGCAGTATTTCTTTTCATATCGTTCAAAACAGCATTGGATCGCCATGGTGTCGAACCTCCTTTGTGAGCCCCAGTATGAACGCGCAACCTAAAGGTAACCTAAAGGTAAAATATTCGTTTTCTTTAGGTAACTTTTAGGCAAAGCGTGTATGCTGTCCCCATCCTCAAAGGAGCGGGCGCACGGTGCGAAAAAAGCACGCGCCCCGCTCCCGAAGGGGAAGAAACGATCAGAAATCATTGAGGAGATATATGTTATGAAAAAAATACTGCCTTTCCTGTGTGCGTCGGCGCTGGCGCTGTCACTCATGGCCTGCGCCGGTACGATAAATAATAGTACGGCGGACACGGCAAGCAATGTGACCTTTACCTTTACAGAAAGCGGCGTGACCGCTGCGGGCGAGACGGACACGGGCTACGAGATCGACGGCACGGCGCTCACCATCACGTCGAGCGGCACTTACACCGTCTCGGGCAGCTGCGCGGACGGCTCCATCAAGGTGAAAAAGGGTACGACCGGCGTGACGCTGGTGCTGGACGGCCTGACACTTACGAGTGAGAACACCGCCGCCATCACCTGCGGCAAGTCGAGCGAGGTGACCGTCTTTGTTTCCAACGGTACGGAAAATTCCCTGAGCGATACCGAGCAGAACAATGACGACAACTACCCCGAAAACGAAAATGCCGAAAACGCCGTCATTAAGTGCAAGGACGGCTCGACCGTCACCCTCTGCGGCGATGGCGAGCTCACCGTCACGGCCAACGGCAAAAACGGCATCAAATCCAGTGTGACGACGGACGAGGACGGCGAAGCGTTGCTGACCATCCGCGATTTGACACTGAATATCGACGCGCCCATCAACGACGCCATCAACGCCGAGCAGCTTTTGAATGTTGAGAGCGGTACGCTGACCATCGACGCCGCGGATGGCGCCATTCACTGCGACTTGGTGCTGAACATCGGTGCGGACGGCACGGACGGCCCCACGATCGACATCACGAATTGCTACGAGGGCCTTGAGGGCGCGGAGCTGAACGTTTGCTCCGGTGATATTACGATCAACGTCTCGGACGACTGCCTGAATGCGGCAAATTCCGACCTGACGGACTATGACTTCACGATGACGATCTCCGGCGGCACGATCGACACCTATACCTCCGGCGGCGACGGCTTTGACTCCAACGGTGAGCTGACCATCACTGGTGGTACAGTCGTTGTGTGGACGGCCAACACGGCGGACAACGAGCCGCTGGATGCCGACGGCACCATCACCGTCTCGGGCGGCGCGGTGCTCGCCGCGGGCGGCAGCAGCGGCATGGGCATGAACTTGGAGGCCGCGCAGCCCTGCGTCATTTACGGCTCAACGGGCTTTGGCGGCATGCCGGGCAGTACGCAGAGCTGCCTGATCGCCGCGGACGCGGATTTCACGATCGAGGACGCCGACGGCAATGCCGTGTACAGCGGCACAACCAGATGCGGTGCGAACTTCATCCTCTTCTCGTCTGCCGATGTGGTGGCGGACAGTGCGTATACCCTCAAGGCGGGCGACAGCTTCACCGAGGGGACCGCGCAGAGAGGGACGGTTTCCACCGGCATGGGCGTGGGCGGCGGCTTCCCCGGCGGCGGACAGAAGCCAGACGGTGAACTGCCCGAGGGCTTTGACGGTCAGATGCCAAACGGCGAGAAGCCAGAGCTTCCCGACGGGGAAGTGCCCGAAATGCCCAGCGGCGAGCGCCTCACACCGCCCAGCGGGCAGGGAAGCCCCGCTGACGGCAACGCCCCAGCGGGCGACAGTACCTCCGATACCACTCCAACTGCCTAATGGCAGAGATAAAGAAAAGCAGACGGCTCGCTGAACTGCACCCCATTTGTTAGACAGTATGGTATACTATCTAACAAGTGGGGTGTTTTGCTATGCCAAAAGGAGTACCAAACAAACGATATA
>NZ_JPJG01000004.1 GCF_000765235.1 Oscillibacter sp. ER4
CTTGCCGCCTGCAATTCACAGACAGCAAGCCCTTTCAGCTGCTTGAACAATTTTCTCTATAAATATTTGTCTAACTTTTCGGGGTCACTTCAATTGTTCTTCGGACGGCCTTTTTGTCAAAATATGTCATAAAATGAGCAGCAGCCCCAGCGCGACTAAAAGCTCGTCGTCCGCCTTTTCCTCAAAGAGAAAAAAGAGAATGAGCAGCAGCAAAATGTCCGCCGTGTCCACGCCCTTGAGCGGTAATTTGTCGAGGATGCGCGAGAAAAACTGCGACGCCTCCTGACTGATCGGCGGCGGAGGGGGAGCGTCCCCCTGCGGCGGCCTTGGCGGCGGTGCGTTTCCGCCGGAGGGCGGCGGGGGAGGCGGTCTGTTATCACGCGGCGGTTCGCCGCGCGGCGCGTCCTGCATCGGCATGCGGGTGTAGACGCCGTCGTCGTTGCGCAGATAGCGGTTATACATTGCGCGGCCCCCCTTCGCTGAGGAGCAGCGTCTTCCCCAGGTGGATGAAGCGCGCGAGCTGTGCCGCGCGCTCGACCTTGTCCTGCCGCTCCGGCTTCAAAAATGGGCGCAGCGCGCGCAAAAACGCGGCGGTCTCGCCGCTCTCGGGCCGATTGAGCTGCGAGAGCACGGGCAGCAGCTTGGCGATCATGCCGGGGTCAATGCCGCCGAGCAGCGACGAAAGATCACCCATCGGATTGCCCTGCGGCGGTGGCGGCGTGGGAGCAGACGGCGCAGGACCGGCCGCACCGCCCGCGGGCGGGGGAGGCGGCGCACTGCCGCCGGACTGCCCCATCTGCTGCGACAGATTTTGCGCCATGTTCATCACCTGCGCCATGGCGTCCGGATCGGAGAGCAGGGTATTCAGTTTTTCCTCCCACTCGCTCATCGTGACGCCCTCCCGCGGTTTTTATTTTTTTGCGCTGTCGTTGATGCGGTTCATAATGGCCATGCCCTCGGGACTTTTCATCAGGTTCGAGAGCATTGTGGCCAACTCTTTCGTGTTGCCCGCCGCGGCATTCTGCGCCGCGTGATTGAGCGCCGCGCCGCCATCCTGAGAGGTGAGCATCTGCATGAGCCTTTGCCCGTCGCCCGATTGCAGGAGCGACTGCGCTATGGCAGGATTGCGCTTGAACTTGTCGATGAGCTGCTGCGTGCTGTGATCCATAGCTGTGCCTCCGTTTCCTGTCTTTCAAGGCAGTATATGAGAGGGACGCGGCAGTTGTGCCGCCGCAGCGGCGAAATTTTTTGAAAAATTTTCCGAATCCGTGAAAGAAAACGCGCTGCCCGCGCACATGTATGGTGTAAGGCCTTTGAGGAGAGAAACATATATGTTTTCAAACGAAGCATTTGCCCAAAATGCAGAAAAGTACATGGACACGGTCTTTCGCGTGGCCTACGGCTGGCTCAAAAACCCGGACGACGCCAACGATGTGACACAGGACGTATTGATAGAGCTGTACAAAACGGACAAGGCGTTCGAGTCGGACGCCCATTTGAAAAACTGGCTCATCCGCGTCACCGTCAATCGCTGCAAGATGCTCTTCCGCTCACCGCGGCGCCGGCACGAGGACATCGACGACTACGCCGAGACATTGTCCTTCGAGCAGCCGCGGGACGGCGAGCTCTTCAAAGCCGTGATGGCGCTCGACAAAAAATACCGCGTGCCGCTGCTGCTCTTCTATTACGAGGGGTATACAACGGCATAGGCCGCGTCGATGCTCGGCATTCCCGAAAAGACCGTCAGCACAAGACTTTTTCGCGCAAGAGCAAAGCTCAGAACGATTTTGGAGGAGTAAGGCAATGACAGAAAAAGAGAAATTCCAACGCGCGTTCACGCCGCTGCACGCCTCCCCGGACACCTTGACGGAGGTAATGAAGATGACAGAACAGAAAACGAAACGGCCCGCGCTGCGCCGCGCGGCGACCCTTGGCCTCGCCGCCGCCCTCGTGTTGGCGCTTGGCAGCGTTGCCTATGCCTCGGATCTCGGCGGCATTCAGCGCACGGTGCAGCTCTGGCTCAACGGTGAGATGACGGACGCAACGCTGACGGTAAACGAGGGAAGCTACACCCTGCGCTATCCGGACAAGGACGGCACCGAGCACGAAATGGGCGGCGGTGGCATTGCCATCGAAGACGACGGCACGGAGCGGGCGCTGACGGAGGAGGAGCTCTTCGAGCAACTCAACGAGCCCGAGGTCGAGGAGCGCGAGGACGGCACGGTCATGGTCTACTACCTCGACCAGAAGCTCGACGTCACGGACAAGTTCGACGAGGACGGCGTCTGCTACGTGCAGCTTGAGGGCGGCGAAAAGACGATCTACATGACCATCAAGCGCGGCAACGGCTACGCAACGAGCACGACAAAGTACATCCTGCCCAACGAATTCAACAACTGAAAGAAAAACGAGAAAGGTTCCGCACAGCGATGTTGTGCGGAACCTTTCTCCTATTGGGGAAAGCCTCGCAGAGTTTCGTGCCCGCAGGCACGAAATAAAATCAGATCGTTTTTCGCCGCGGCGTGTACGTGGTGAAAACACCTCTCGCGGAGCGTGTGTCGAGCTGCCATATTGGCGGCGAGGCATGGAGCGCAGCGCGGCCTTCTCCCAAAAGCGGCAAAGCCGCTTTTGGGAAGATATTATTTCTGCGCCTTGCCGTAGTCGCAGTCTTTTCTCAGCGGGCAGCCGTCGCAGTTGGCTTTGCGGGCGGTGCAGCGGTCGCGGCCGAACAGCACCAGCCGGTGGCAGAAGTCATTCGACTCCTCTGGCGGCAGGATGGCGCGCAGCTGCTTTTCGACGCTCAGCGGGTCCTTGCTGCCGTCCGTCAGGCCGAGGCGTCCTGTGATGCGGATGCAGTGCGTGTCGCACACGTAGGCGGGCTGGCCGTAGACGTCACCGAGGATCAGGTTCGCCGTTTTGCGCCCGATGCCGGGGAGGGCTGTGAGCTCCTCCATCGTGCCGGGGACCTTGCCGCCGTACTTTTCGAGCAGGATCTTCGCGCACTCGACGATGTCCTTCGACTTCGTGTTGTAAAATCCGCAGGAGCGGATCGCGTCGCCGACCTCTTCATACGTCGCGTTCGCGAAGGCCTCAAGCGTCGGGAACTTCTGATAGAGCGACGGCGTGACCATGTTCACGCGCGCGTCGGTGCACTGGGCGGAAAGGCGCACGGCGAACAGAAGCTCGTAGTCCTTTTTATATTCGAGCGAGCAGCGCGCGTTGGGGTAGAGGACCTTCAGCTCCTCCACGATGCGGCGGACGGCGGCTTTGGATTTCATGGCGAAACCTCCTGCGTTTCATCAATACTGCCGACAGTATAGCACAGAGACACGGAAAAATCGACAGAAAAAGTCTGTGCAGTGAAGAAAAAACGTGCTATAATTATTCCATTGTGAAAAAGGAGGCTTGTGCGATGCGGCTACTATTCAAGCAGCGCTTTTTTTCGTGGTTCGACAGCTACGATATCTACGACGAGGACGGCAACACCGTCTTTACGGTCGAGGGCAAGCTTGCCTGGGGGCATTGCCTGCATATTCTGAACGCCGCGGGCGAGCACATCGGCACCGTGCAGCAGCGCGTGCTGACGTTTTTACCCAAGTTCGAGCTTTACATCGGCGAGCAGTACTATGGCTGCATCTGCAAGGAGTTCACGTTCTTTACCCCGCGCTTTACACTTGAGTGCAGCGACTGGGAAGTGAACGGCAGCTTCATGGAGTGGGACTACACGATCGACAGCGCCTCGCGCGGCTGCGTCGCGACGATCACGAAAGAGCTTTTTCACTGGACAGACACCTACGTCATCGATGTTGCCGACCCGCAGGACGCGCTGGGCGCGCTGATGGTCGTGCTGGCCATCGACGCGGAAAAATGCAGCAGGAACAACTGATATGAGTGAAAAGAGACCTTTGGCGGATGAGATCCGCCCGCTGACGCTCGACGAGGTCGTGGGTCAGAAGCACTTGCTCGGAAAGGGCGCGCTGCTGCGCCGGCTCATCGAGTCCGGCTCAAGCGCGAATATGATCTTCTACGGCCCGTCCGGCACGGGAAAGACGACCATCGCCAACATCATCGCAAACCGCACGAACAAGACACTGTATCGCCTGAATGCGACGACCGCGAGCCTTCAGGATGTCAAGAGCATCATCTCCGATGTCGGTACGATGATGGCACCGGGCGGCATTCTGCTCTACCTCGACGAAATTCAGTATTTCAACAAAAAGCAGCAGCAGAGCCTGCTCGAATTCATGGAAAACGGCTCTATCATGCTGATTGCGTCGACGACGGAGAATCCGTATTTCTATGTTTACGGCGCGCTTTTATCCCGCTCGACAGTGTTTGAATTCAAAAACGTCAGCGCGGAGGAGACCATCCCCGCGGTCGAGCGCGCGCTTGGTATCCTGAAAGCGCGCAGCGAGCTGCCGCTTTCCTGGGAGGACGACGTGCCGCGCGTCATCGCGCAGCAGTGCGGCGGCGATGTGCGCAAGGCCGTGAGCGCGTGCGAGCTTTTATACGAGGCGGCGGACGTCACGAACGGCGAACTTTTGCTGAAAAGTGAAGACGCCTTACAGGTCGCACAGCGCAGTGCCATGCGCTACGACAAGGGCGGTGACGCGATGTACGACTGTGCGAGCGCGCTGATGAAGTCGCTGCGCGGCAGCGACCCCGACGCGGCGCTCCACTACCTCGCAAGATTTTTAGAGGCGGGCGATCTGGTCACGCCATGCAGGAGGTTACTCTGCTCGGCGAGCGAGGACGTCGGCATGGCCTATCCGCAGGCTATCGCCATCGTCAAGGCCTGCGTCGACACCGCGATGCAGCTCGGCCTTCCCGAAGCGCAGCTGCCGCTGGCGCAGGCGGCGGTGCTGCTCGCCACCGCACCGAAGTCCAACAGCGTGATCGAGGGCATCGGCGCTGCTTGGGCGGATGTGAAGGCGGGCAAGAGCGGCAATTTCCCGCGCTGCCTCCAGAATGTCCACGCCGATTCGACCGGCGGCGCGCAGGGGCAGAACTACAAGTACCCGCACGCCTACCCGAACCACTGGGTGAAGCAGCAGTATCTGCCCGACGAGCTCAAAAACGTGCAGTACTACCACTACGGCGACAACAAGGTCGAGCGCGCCGCCGCGCAGTACTGGGAAGCGATCAAGGGGTGAGCACATGGACCTGAGGTTGAACGATATTGTCGAAATGAAGAAGCCGCATCCCTGCGGCGAAAAGCTCTGGCTCGTGACGCGCGTGGGCATGGACATCAAGCTCAAATGCACGCGCTGCGGCCGCGAGGTGATGCTGCCGCGCGCCAAGGCGGAAAAGGGCATCAAGAAAATCGTAGAAAGGGAGGAACCCCATGAATAAGAAGACGAGAGCCGTCGCGATCCTGCTGGTCGCGGTGATGATCTTATCGCTCGTTGCATCGATGGTTATTCCGTATTTATAAAATACAGCGCGATAGCGCTGCACATTATTCCCTGCACCGCGCAGGGGGACGGATCAAAGGGGATATTCTCTTTCGCAAAAGAGAATATCCCCTTTGGAACCCCAAGAGAAAGGCTTTTGATTGGCAGTCTCGGGATAGAATGCCCTTTTTGCCTCCGGAATGCGAATGCCTGCGCGCGGCGTCGCCGCGTTTGAAGTTGCTATACGATTTGCCTCTGCTTCTATCATCCGCTGCCGCTCTGCCTATCTTGTAGGAGTGCAGCCTAATTTCCGTCTACCGCCAGTCTCCACAATGCGGCGAGCGCAGCAATGCCGCATTCGGCAAGCAGTCTGCCGCCCAATGTAACATCACACGCACCTCACGATAGTAAGGCGCGGTTGCGACTGGTAACGAATAGTAGGTGTTCATGGCGAAGCCATGTACACCGCACCCGATTGCGCAGCGCGTGCAGCTCTTCAAGATAAAAGCTGCCAATGTGCGGGGTCGAGGGGGAAGGCCCCTCGTCCTTTCTCTTGGGGGATCAAAAGGGGGCCATTCTCTTTTGTGAAAGAGAATGGCCCCCTTTGACACGCTCCCCTGCGCGGCGCAGGGAAACGATGCAGCGCCATGCGCGGCAATTCTGCCCTTTGGGACAAAAGATAGCGTAGCGGCGCTTTTCGCCCTTTTCTCAGGTGGGTCACAGCTATAATGAGAACCCATCAGGGGGAGGTGTGCCATGGTCATCTACATAGAAAGCGTCTTCGCGTTTAACGTTCTCGTCGACTATCTGTTGTTGTTCGGCGCGGCGAGAGTCGCAGGGCGGACAGTCGCGCGGAGAAGACTTTTGCTCGGCGCGGCGGTCGGCGGTATTTATGCGGCAGTGCAGCTCTTTTTGCCGAAAAGCGTCGTTTTGTTGCTGCTTGGGCTCGCTTTGATGGGCGCGGCGGCGTATCGCGGCAGTGGGCGGGCGGTCAAGCTGACGCTGCTGTTTTTCCTTGCCTCGTGCGGCCTCGCTGGCGTGGTGATGCTCTTAGGGCAGAGTCTGGGGTCGATGGCGCGCCTTGCGCGCGGCGTGGTGACAGCAGACCTGCCGTGGGGCGTCTTCCTGATCGCGGCGGGGACGTCGTATTTGCTGCTTTCCGTCGTGTTCCGCTACGGCGCGGCGCGGACAGGGAGCGAGACGGCGGATGTGGTCATCGCCTATCGAGGAAAAACGGCCCGCGTGCGGCTGCTGCGCGACACGGGCAACACGCTCTGTGACCCTGTGACGGGCCTCGGCGTGCCGGTCATCGACCGTCACGCACTGGGAGACCTCATCAGCGAAGAAGAGACCGCGACGCTGCCGCATATTGCGTATTGCAGCGTGGGCAATGCGGATGGAACGCTGCCGCTGCTGCGCTGTGAAGCAATAACGGTTGACGAAATCAAACTCGGCTCGCGTGCCGTTGCCCTGGCGGAGCACCCGCTCGGCGACGGCGGTGCATATGCGGGACTGTGGTGCGAAGGATGCGAAAAGGGGGAAAAGCATGGAGAGCTTGCTCAAAACGCTGTGGCGTAGACTGCGCTTTTATCTCATCGACTGGGGGCTCATCGCGCGGCGGGGAATTTTCTACATCGGCGGCAGCGATACGCTCCCGCCGCCGCTCGAGCGGGAGAAGGAAGCTGAGCTCATCGCGCGCATGGATGAAGGCGACGAGAGCGTGCGCGGCACGCTCATTGAGCACAACCTGCGGCTTGTCGCCTACATCGCGCGCCGGTTTGAAAATACCGGCATCAACATCGAAGACCTCATCTCCATCGGTACGATCGGGCTCATCAAGGCAGTGAACACGTACCGCAGCGACAAGAACATCAAGCTCGCGACCTACGCCTCGCGCTGTATTGAAAATGAGATACTCATGCACCTGCGCAAGACCGCGCCGCAGAAGTCCGAGGTCAGCTTTGACGAGCCGCTCAACACCGACTGGGACGGAAACGAGCTGCTGCTCTCCGACATTCTCGGCACCGACGAGGACCTTGTCTTGAAGCCCATTGAGGACGATGTCGACCGCCAACTCCTGATGGACGCGGTCGACAAGCTGACCGCGAGGGAGAGAACAATCATCACGCTGCGCTTTGGCCTCGGCGGACGGGAGGAAAAGACGCAGAAGGAGGTCGCCGACCTGATGGGCATTTCGCAGAGCTATATCTCGCGCCTTGAGAAGCGGATCATCGTGCGGCTGAAGAAGGAAATCCTCAAAATGAGTTGACAAGCGGCGCAAAAAACGGTATGATTCAGCGTGACAAATGCGAAGAAGAGGAGCAGTATCCGCATCTGAAAGCGAAGAGAGAGGGCGGCCGGTGTAAGCCCTTGTGCAGGATGTGGGGAAGTCGCCTTGGAGCTGCCGCGCTGAAAAGAGAGTAAGCCGGACGGGAACTCCCGTTACAGAGGCATGAGTGTCCGCACAATGCGGGAATCCAGGTGGTACCACGGTCATTGATCGCCCTGAGCAGTCAAAGCTGCTCAGGGCGTTTTTTAATGAAAGGAAGCGAATATGGGCATACAGTTTGAGACCGACTACAATATGGAAACGCTGACGGCCATGGCTAAGGGCCTGCGCAAAACCGTGCGCAAAAAGCGCAGCCGCCGCGTACACATTTTTGCGGCAGTTGTGCTGGTTCTCGGTATCCTGACGATTCTTGCCACAGTTGCAGGCGGTGAACCGCTCGGCGCGAGCGGCGTCGTGACGCTGCTTGCGCTGCTGGTGGTCATTCTGGTGAGCCTTTTCGAGGACAGGCTCAACGCCTGGTTTGCGAGAAAGCGCCTGCTGCCGGGCACGGAGCACGCTGTTGCCACGTTTGAAGAGGACGGCTACGTTTCGGCAACGGGTGTGACGGAAAGCCGGTTTTCCTATGCCCAGATCGTGGCCGTCGCCGAGACGGCGCGCTACTTTGTCTTTGCCCTGTCCTCGCACCATACGCAGGCGTATGACAAGAGAACTATCCGCGGCGGGAGCGTTGAAGACTTCCGCGCGTTTATTGCCGAAAAGACGGGAAAGCTCGTCGAAAATATCAAATAAGAGCAATATTGTTCAAAAGATAGGAGAAAACCAATGAAAGAATTACCCAAGATCTATGAGCCCCAGCAGGTCGAGGGCCGCATCTATCAGATGTGGATGGACCACGACTGCTTCAAGGCCGAGCCCGACCCGGACAAAAAGCCGTTTTCCATCGTCATGCCGCCGCCGAACGTCACCGGCCAGCTGCACATGGGCCATGCAATGGACTCGACGCTGCAGGACATCCTGACGCGCTTTAAGCGCATGCAGGGCTACTCCGCCCTGTGGCTCCCCGGCACTGACCACGCGGGCATCGCCACGCAGATCAAGGTCGAAGAGGAGCTGCGCACCAAGGAGGGCCTGACGCGCTACGACCTCGGCCGCGAGAAGTTTTTACAGCGCGTGTGGCAGTGGAAGGAAAAGTACGGCAACCGCATCGTCGAGCAGCAGAAGAAGATGGGCGCGAGCTGTGACTGGTCCCGCTCCCGCTTCACGATGGACGAGGGCTGCTCCAAGGCCGTGCGCGAGACGTTCTGCGAGCTCTACGATAAGGGCCTGATCTACAAGGGCAGCCGCATCATCAACTGGTGCCCGCACTGCCTGACGGCGCTCTCCGACGCGGAGGTCGAGTATGTCGACAAGCCGGGCCACCTCTGGTATATCCGCTACCCGCTCTCCGACGGCAGCGGCGATATCGTCGTCGCCACCACCCGTCCCGAGACGATGATGGGCGATACGGGCGTTGCGGTCAACCCTGAGGACGAGAAGTTCAAGCACCTGATCGGCAAGACCTGCATCCTGCCCATTATGAACCGCGAAATTCCCATCGTGGGCGACGAATACTGCGAGATCGGCTTCGGCACGGGCGCTGTTAAGATGACCCCTGCACACGACCCCAACGACTTTGAGGTCGGCCTTCGCCACAACCTCGAGGTCATCCGCGTCATCGCCGACGACGGTACGATCAACGAAAACGGCGGCAAGTACAACGGCATGGACCGCTATGAGTGCCGCAAGGCCATCGTCAAGGACTTAGAGGAGCAGGGCTACCTCATCAAGACCGAGCCCTACTCCCACAACGTCGGCACGTGCTATCGCTGCCACAACGACGTCGAGCCCCTCATCTCCGCGCAGTGGTTCGTCAAGATGGAGCCGCTTGCCAAGGAGGCCATCCGCGTCGTGAACGACGGCACGATCAAGTTCGTGCCTGAGCGCTTCACCAAGACCTATATCAACTGGATGGAGAACGTGCATGATTGGTGCATTTCCCGCCAGCTGTGGTGGGGTCACCAGATTCCCGCGTGGTACTGCGACGAGTGCGGCCATATCAACGTCAAGCGCGAAGACCCGACGGAATGCGAAAAGTGCGGCTGCAAGCACCTGACGCGCGAAGAGGACGTGCTCGATACCTGGTTCTCCTCCGCGCTCTGGCCGTTCTCCACGATGGGCTGGCCCGACCTCGATTCTCCCGACCTCAAGTACTGGTATCCCACGTCCGTCATGGTCACAGGCTATGATATCATCTTCTTCTGGGTCGCGCGCATGATCTTCTCCGGCATGGAGCAGATGAAGAAGGAGCCGTTCAAGACCGTCTTCATCCACGGTCTCGTCCGCGACGACAAGGGCCGCAAGATGTCCAAGTCGCTCGGCAACGGCATCGACCCGCTGGAGATGGCCGAGAAGTACGGCGCGGACGCGCTGCGCTTCAACCTCATCACCGGCAACTCCCCGGGCAACGACATGCGCTTCTACGTCGAAAAGTGCGAGGCGATGCGCAACTTCTGCAACAAGATCTGGAACGCGAGCCGCTTCGTGATGATGAACCTGACGATCGACCACGTGGAGCTGCCCAAAAAGCTCGAGCTCGAGGACAAGTGGATTCTCTCGAAGCTCAATACGCTCATCCGCGAGGTCACGGACAATATGGATGCCTTCGAGCTCGGCGTCGCGTCCGCAAAAATTTATGACTTCATCTGGGACAACTACTGCGACTGGTTCATCGAGCTGACGAAGAACCGCCTGAACAGCGAGAATCAGACCACGCGCGAGAACGCACAGAACGTCCTCTGCTATGTCCTCATCGAGACGCTCAAGCTCCTGCACCCGTTCATGCCGTTCATCACGGAGGAGATCTGGCAGGCGCTTCCGCACGAGGGCGAGTTCCTGATGCTCTCCAAGTGGCCGGAGTACAACGAAAAGTTCAGCTTCCCCGCCGAGGAAGAGGCGATGCAGACCGTCATCGAGGCCATCACCGCCATCCGTGCCCGCCGCAACGAGATGAACGTTGCGCCGTCGAAGAAGGTGCACTACACCGTCGCCACCGCGCACGCCGATACGTTCAGCGCCGGTATCCCGTTCTTCACGCGTCTGGCCTCTGCCAGCGATGTGACGATCGTGCCCGCCGATGCCGCCATCGACGCCGACGGCAAGGTCGAGGTCGACACCCACGCCGCGCGTATCTTCATGCCGCTTGCCGAACTCGTCGACTTTGAAAAGGAGCTCGCACGCATTGCCAAGGAGAAGGCAAACGCCGAAAAGCAGCTCGCCGGCATCGAGAACAAGCTGAAAAACGAGGGCTTCCTCGCCAAAGCGCCGGAGGCGGTCGTGAGCGGCGCCCGTGCTGATGCGGAAAAGCTCAAGGCGCTCATTGAGAAGCTCGATGCTTCCGCGGCGGCGATGAAGAAATAATTACTTTCCTTTAGGAAACGGATTTGGTTCCCTGCGCCGCGCAGGGGACGGATAAAGGGGGAGGTTCTCTTTTACAAAAGAGAACCTCCCCCTTTTGATCCCCCAAGAGAAAGGTTTTGACATTGCAAGCGAGCAGCTTGAAGAGCTGCGGCGCTTGCCGAATCGGGTGCCTGCCAGGTGGTGTTGCTATACGACTTGGTTTGCTTCTATCTTCGCTGTCGCTTTGCCTGCGATTCGTTAGTCTTACGCAATCTCCGTCTACTAGGGATTTGTGCAAATTTGCTTCTGCCTGCCGGGGCGACTTTGCTGCGCTCGCCGCAATATACGCACTATCGGTAGTAGGCGATTACACTGAACCTGCGATTAGATTCGAGAGCGGCAGCGGATAATAGAAGTGAGTCAAATCGTATAGCAACACCAACCGCGGCAATGCCGCGCGCAGGCATTCCCATTCCGGAGGCATAAAAGTCATTCAAGCCCGAGACTGCCAATCAGACCCTTTCTCTTGGGGGTCAAAGGGGGATATTCTCTTTCCGAGGAAAGAGAATATCCCCCTTATTCGCTCCCCTGCGGGTACGCAGGGAATGTGGTGCAGCGCCGGCGGCGCTGCTATTTCTCCGCGCATGGCGCGGACTTTAGGCGCTTTCCCATGAAAAGCTCACGCGTAAGCGCCGCTTGGGCCGCACCGGCCCAGCAGCAACATCCTTGTCGCGTACGACGCTGCCGACGCGCAGCGTGGAGAGCAGAAAACCGAGCTGTAGCATGTTGAGCAGGATCGTCTTGATGCCAAAGGTGAAAAACGGGAAGGCTACACCGCTGCTGATGGGGATCAGCGTGAGGTCGCAGCAAAGATAGGCGGCCGCCTGCGTGGTGAACGACAGCAGCACGGAATAGGAAACGAGGCGGGCGAGCATACTCTTCTGCCTGCGGCAGCGGCGGAAGGCGAGAACAAGCAGCGCCGTCAGCAGCGTGACGAGTGCGATGAGTGCCAGCCAGCCGCAGCGGTGGACGAGCAGTGTTAGCGCGTGCGCCTGTAAGTCGACCATGCCGAAGCCCTCCCAGCGGGCAAGGTGCTGTGCGCTGTACGGTCCCACGCCGCCCGGACCGATAAATTTGGCATTTTGCAGCAGTTCACGCAGTACAACAGTTTGATAGCCGTGTCCGTCAATGTAGGAGTGAGGATCAAGCACAATGGCGAGCTGACGCGCGAACCAGTTTGCACCGAGAACAAGGACCCACACGATGTCGGCGGCGAGCGGCAGGGTGGTGAGCAGCGTCTCCAACTTTTTGCCAAGGCCGAACCAGCCATTGCGGGCGCAGAAGATCAGCAGCGCGCTGTCACAGAGAAACAGAAAGCCCAGATCGAGCAGGCACGGGACGCGTAGGCAGAACATGCACTGCACCGCGAGGCAGACGAAGGCGGCGAAGACGCCCCAGCCGCGCCGCCCGCGCAGCGCGTAGAGCAGCACAGCGAACATCAGCGGGAGCAACGGCGGCAGACCGCGCAGGAGGATATGTGTCGAAACATAGGTGTAGCGGAAGAGCCAGAACCCACCGAGAGGCAGCAGGCTGAGCAGTACGAGCGCAGCGTGGAACACAAGCGCAAGCGGCAGGGCGAAGCGCCCGAGCAGCGTAAAATCAAGAAAATACGCCGCGAGCAGCGCTGCCGTACCGGGCAGCAGCGCCACGCTCTGATGCACAGCAAAATAGGACAATTCGTAGTCACGAAAGCTTACAAGCGCGGTGAACGCAAGCCCTGCAAGCGCGATGAGTGCCGCGAGCGCAAAAAGAAGCTTTGGTGTTTTCGGACGGTGAACACGGTCGAGTGCCGTGCCGATCTCATAGGGATCGCCTGTCAAACGCAGCGATTCCGCGGCGGCTGCGGCCTCGTCCATGCCGCCTGCCATCAGTGCGTCACGCTGGTCACAGAGGTGGGTCAGAAGTTCGTCTTCAACGAGAGGACGCGCCGCTTTCCATCGCAGCTGCTCAGCCGCGGTGCGGGCAAAGTGTGTGAAAGTCTCAGGCAGAACCAAGACAGCCGCCTCCTCTCAGCACGCGGTCGACCGCGGCGGTAAATTCCGTCCATTCCTCTTCCTTTTCGCGCAGCAGCGCGCGGCCCTTGCGCGCTAAATGGTAGTAGCGGCGCGGACGCGCTGCATACTCGTCCTTTTCGTAGGAAATGATCAGCTCCTTTTCTTCGAGCGAATGCAGCAGGGGATAGAGCGTGCCGGTCTTGAGCGCGAAGGCGTGATCGGAGCGGCGGGCAAGCTCTTCGATCATCTGATAGCCGTACATGTCCTGCCCATCGAGAAGCTTGAGCACCAGCATCGTTGTGCTGCCCGCGAGCAGACTTTTGTCCATTGACATGAAAAACACCCCCTAATAGATAGATTCCCTACATAGTAGATTATCTACATAATATTCGGGCAGGAGAGAATTGTCAAGGGAAAAACAAAAGATTGAAAAAAAGAAAGGATTTTGCTATGCTGTAAAAAATGACAATAGGGGGGATTTTCATGAACAGGATCACACTCGGCAAGACGGGACTGGTCATTGAGAAAAACGGGTTTGGCTGTCTGCCCATTCAGCGCATCAGCGAGCAGGACGCGGTGAAGCTGCTGCACAAGGCGTATGACGGCGGCATCAACTTTTTTGATACGGCACGCGCCTATTCTGACAGTGAGCAGAAGGTCGGCGCGGCGTTCTCGACGATGCGCGACAAAATCGTGCTGGCGACAAAGACCGGCGCGCAGACGGCGGAGGAATTCTGGAAGGATCTCGAAACGAGCCTGCGCACGCTCAAGACCGATTATATCGATCTCTATCAGTTCCACAACCCGGCCTTCTGCCCGAAGCCGGGCGGGGAGGACGGCCTTTACGATGCGGCGCTTGAGGCGAAGAAGCAGGGCAAGATCCGCCACATCGCCATCACGAACCACCGCCTCGCCGTGGCGCACGAGGCCATCGACTCGGGCCTCTACGAGACCTTGCAGTTTCCGTTCAGCTACCTCGCGGGCGAGCAGGAGATGGAGCTCGTCAGAAAGTGCCGCGAAACAAACATGGGCTTTATCGCCATGAAGGGCATGGCGGGCGGCCTGATCCGCGACGGCTTCACGGCGGCGGCGTGGATGGCGCAGCAGGATGGCGTCGTGCCCATCTGGGGCGTGCAGCGCGAGAGCGAGCTTGATCAGTTTTTGCAGTGTATCCGCGAGGGCGTTGAGCTGATGGATGAGCGCAAAGCGACTATCGAGCGTGACCGCAAGGAGCTATGCGGCGAATTCTGCCGCGGCTGCGGCTACTGCATGCCGTGCCCCGCGGGCATCGAGATCAACCAGTGTGCGCGCATGTCGCTCATGCTGCGTCGCGCCCCTGCAGCGGCGTGGCTCACCGAGGAATGGCAGCAGAAGATGCACCAGATCGAAAACTGCCGCCACTGCGGCCACTGCATGTCGAAGTGCCCCTACGGCCTGAACACGCCCGAGCTTTTGCAGGCAAACTACAAGGATTACTGGAAAGTGCTCGCGGCCAGCAAGGCGGAGAAATGAAGCTGGATTTTTCACAAAAATACGCCGTCCGGCCGCTGACGGCGGGGGATGTAGACAAGATTTTAGCGCTCTGCGCGGAGAACGAGCAGTTCTACCGTTACCATCCGCCGCTTGCGACGAGGGAGAGCGTTTTGGAGGACATGACGGCGCTGCCGCCGGAAAAATGTGCGGAGGATAAGCATTATCTTGGCTTTTTCGACGGGGAGACGCTCGTCGCCGTGCTGGACCTGATCGAGCGTTATCCGAAAAATGACACCGCCTACATCGGTTTTTTCATGTCGAAAAAGGAGCGGCAGGGCTACGGCCTCGGTTCGACATTCATCGGCGAGCTGATGGACGAACTGCGGAGAGAGAGGTTCCGCAAGGTGCGCCTTGCGGTCGACAGGGGCAATCCGCAGAGCAAAGCGTTCTGGGAAAAGAACGGCTTTGCGCTGATGGGCGAGGAATTCCCGCACGGCGATTCGGCGTATCTGCCGATGGAACGCGCGCTGTAAAACTGAAAAGAAAGCACCGCTGTGCAGAGGGTATCTGCACAGCGGTGCTTTTCATTGTTAGCGACTATTTCAATTCGTAAGTCCAATCTTCACCGTCTTGGCGGTAGAACAGCTCGCTGAGATCATTTTCTTCAAACACGCGGAGAAGGTCGAGCATGTCGGAAGATGCAAGATCGAGCGAGGGGAGACCTGCGAGCTCCGCCCACCAGACCTCGCCCTCGTCGGAAGAGCGCAGCGTTCCGGTAAACTGCTCCGCGCGATAGAGCAGCACGACATGACGCACGCCGTCTTCGCACCAGTCCTTGATCCCGCACAGGCGCGGAGAGGAGATCGTCAGACCTGTCTCATCCTGAACCTCACGAATGACGGCATCTGTAAAGGATTCACCCTTTTCAACATGACCGCCCGGAAAAGCAACGCCTGGCCAGTTGGGATCTGTGCGATCCTGCGCCAAAACCTTGTTGCCGCGGAGGATCACGCACATATTCATCAGTTCGACGGGCTCAGAGCGTTTCATGTACAACACGTCCTTTTGGGTTTGAAAACTTGCTTGCTATCCATGACTACTGCGCACTGTGCGGCACCTTTGCCTTGGCGCTGAGCTTGTCGGCGCGAACGGCAAAGACCTCGACTGTGCGGGCTTGCTGCTCGGTGAATTGATCTTCACGGCCCGCCATGTGGCGCATGAGGGCGGTCAGCGCGGCGAGCTTTTCTTCACCGTCCAAAAATTCGACATGGCCGACGCCGGTGACGGAGGCGAAGTAGTATCCGCACTGGCAGGCGACATCGTGCTCGTCGAGCGCACCGCGGCAGTCCATTTCAAAGGCGACGGTCGGATTTTTGCGCAGAATGTCGAGCTTACGGCCTTCGCGGGCGCTGTGGCAGAAGAACGAGAACGCACCGTCTTCACAGGCGTAGCCGAAATTCAGCGGCAGAAGATACGGCTCTCCATCGTCTACCATGGCAAGATGGATCACTTTACAATCGTTGATAATGGAGAGAATTTCACTCAGATCGGTGATCTCGCGGTCGCTTCTTCGCATGGGAGATCCTCCTTTGATCGTTTTCCTCATTTTACGGGGCGGAAGCGCAGATGTCAAGGAGGCGCGGCAAAGAAAAATCAAAAGACCGGCGGTCTTCGACAAAAAAACGGCAGGAGGGCAGGCTATACTTTGAGAAACGAAAGGGAAAACGCTTGAAGGAAACGGAGGGAGAGCAATGGAGGTCATTTCATCGGGCGAAGGGCGTGAACTGACGCTCACGCTGCGCGGGGAGCTCGACCATCACGCGGCGAAGGAGGCGATGCGGAATCTCGAATGGGAGCTGGATGCGGCGCTGCCGAGCAAACTGACGCTGGATTTTTCGGGTGTGAGCTTTATGGATTCGTCTGGCATCGCCGTCGTGATGCGCGCGCTCAAGCGTATGCGCGCCATGGGCGGCAGCGCTGCGATCAAAAACGTTCCGCCGCAGGCGAAAAAAGTGTTTACCGCCGCGGGAATTTTCCGCATCGTACCGCTTGAGGAGGGGGAAAAGAGCAATGAAAGTAAAACCGAATAACTACATAGCCATTGAATTTCCGAGCCGCAGCGTCAACGAAGGGCTGGCGCGCGCCGCGGTCGCGGCGTTTGCCGCGCAGCTCGACCCGACGCTCGACGAGCTCGGTGACATCAAGACCGCCGTGAGCGAGGCGGTGACGAACGCCATCGTCCATGCCTATCCGCAGGAGATCGGCAAGATCGCGCTGCGCGCATGCATCTTCGACGGAAATCTCCTTGAGATCACCGTGCGCGACTGGGGGTGCGGCATTGCGGACGTCGAAAAAGCGCGAGAGCCGCTCTACACGACTGGCGGTGAAGAGCGCAGCGGCATGGGCTTTACGATCATGGAGAGCTTTATGGATTCGCTCGCTGTGCGCTCGAAAAACGGCAAGGGCACGGTCGTGACGATGAAGCGCAGGATCGCGCTGCGCACGGCGCGCCGATGAACGCCGCGCCGGAATTGCTCGAGGCCGCGGCGCAGGGCGACGAGCAGGCCTGCGAGCAAATGCTGCGCGAGAACAGCGGCCTCATCTGGAGCATCGTGCGGCGCTATTACGGCCGCGGCGTGGAGCCGGACGACCTCTATCAGCTCGGATGCCTTGGATTCATCAAAGCAATAAAGGGATTTGACTTTGCATTCGGCACGCAGTTTTCAACCTACGCTGTGCCGAAGATCGCGGGCGAAATTCGACGCTTTCTGCGCGATGACGGCGCAATCAAGGTGAGCCGTAGCATGCGTGAGCAGGCGGCGACGATCTTCGCCGCGTGCGAAAAGCTCAAAAATACACTCGGGCGCGAACCGGCGCTCTCCGAGCTTTCGGAGGAGACGGGATTCAATGCCGAGGAGATCGCGCAGTGTGAACTGGCGGTCGCTGCGCCGGACAGCTTGCAGCGCGAAACGGGCGACGGCCTGACGCTTGAAGGGATGCTGGGCGGTGAGTCGCCCGAGGATGCGCTCATCGAGCGCATCGCACTGCGCGAGGCCATCGACGAGCTCCCTGAGCGCGAGAAAATGACGATCCTGCTGCGCTTTTTCAAGGGGCTGACGCAGGAGCAGGCGGCGCGCCTTCTGGGCGTGTCGCAGGTGCAGGTATCGCGGCTGGAGCGCCGGGCGCTGGAGAAGCTGAGGGCGTCTCTTTCGGACGGGCTTTGAAGTAGCTTTCGTCCTGAAACTCCGTCATCATGCCCCAGTAGCGCTTGGGCATGTGCGTCATGCGAAGCTTTTCATTTTTGCGCGCCTCGATGGCGACGGTGTCGTAAAAGCGGCGCCAGAGGCGGCGATAGCCCGCCTCGACTTCGTCCGGCTGCGCCATTTCAAAGTGATTGAGCGGCACGATGCGCGACACGCCGCCGCTATAGAGCAGCGCCTCGCGGTGCGTGCGGTCGTAGAGGAAAAACGTCTCGTTGTGATAGCGCTCGCAGAAGTGGCGGCGCAGGACAGGGAGCACACGGTTTTTCGGTTCGATCTCCGCGCCGAGTACGCCGTCAAAGTCGGAAAAGCGGGTGAAGCCGCGGAATTGCTCGACCTCACCCGAAAGCTGCCGCACGGCCTTGAGCAGCGGCAGATAGGTGTCGTCGCTCAGGCGCGAGAGCAGCGGCGCGCCCTCGCGGTAAAATTTGACGATGAAGCGGTAAATGGCCATCTCCTTGTCGGGAAGGCAGGTGAGAAACGCGCGGCGCAGGAAGGAGCCGACTTCCGGACTTCGCTTGTAGAGGCTGCGGTAGATGCGCTGCGCGTGGGCGCGGTCCGTCGTGACCGCGCGAATTTCAAAAAGGGAGGGCTCGTCGTCCCCATCGCGCAAAATCGCGGTGGGGCGTTCTTTTTTTGTGTAGCTTTCAAACACGCAGCAGAGGAGCCCTTCAAAGCTGCCGTCGTATTGATAGATGATCTCGCGCCATGCCATAGAGGCCTCCTTAGCCGACCTGATCGAAAAGGGATAGTTGCTGTGCCTCGGCCTGTGGGAGCGCGCGGCGCTCCACGGCCATCAGGTTTTGCAAAATGCCCTCCTGCGACAGCTTGAGCGGCGAGGCATAGCGCCCGCCACAGGTGAGAAAGTATTGCGCACGCTTCATCACGACGCCGAGCTTTTTGAGGTCCTCCGCGCGCAGCGCGCCCGAGCGGCGCGCGACCAGAATGCGCTTGGCGCTCACAACGCCGATGCCCGGCACGCGCAGCAGCGCTTCATAGTCCGCGCGGTTCACCTCGACGGGGAAGAACTCGGGATGGCGCAGCGCCCAGCAGCACTTGGGGTCAAGGTCGGGGTTGAAGTCCGGCGCGCTGTCGTCGAGCAGCTCGTTTGCGCGAAAGCCGTAAAACCGCAGCAGCCAGTCGGCCTGATAGAGCCGGTGCTCGCGCAGCAGCGGCGGCTTGGTGTCGAGCGCGGGCAAAAGCGTGTTCTCGACTACCGGCACATAGGCTGAGTAGAACACGCGCTTTAACCGATAGGAATCGTAAAGCGCCTGCGTGAGATTCAGAATGTGCAGGTCGCTTTCCTTTGTCGCGCCGACGATGAGCTGTGTGCTCTGCCCCGCGGGGGCGAAACGCGGTGCGTGCTTGTATTTGACAAGCTCCTGCTTGCTCTGCTTTGCGCGGTCGCGGATCTGCGTCATTGGGCGCAGGATGGCCTGCTTTGTTTTATTGGGGGCGAGTAGCTTGAGTCCCGCTTCGCTCGGCAGCTCGATGTTCACGCTCAGGCGGTCTGAAAGAAAGCCGAGCTGTTCGACAAGCTCCGGCGACGTGCCGGGGATAGCCTTGGCGTGGATGTAGCCGTTGAAGCGGTACTCGCTGCGCAAAATCGACAGCGCGCGGATCATCAACTCCGTCGTATAGTCCGGCGAGCGCAGCACGCCGGAGGAGAGGAACAGCCCCTCAATATAATTGCGCCGGTAGAATTCGATCGTCAGCTCGGCAAGCTCTTCGGGCGCGAACGTCGCGCGCGGTGTGTCGTTCGTGCAGCGGTTGACGCAGTACTTGCAGTTGTAGCAGCAGTCGTTCGAGAGCAGCACCTTCAAGAGCGTCACGCAGCGGCCGTCGGACGAAAACGTGTGGCAGCAGCCCGCGACGGACGTGGACGTGCAGCCGATCTTGCCCTCCTGATAGCCGCGCCTGGCCCCGCTCGAGGTGCAGGCGGCGTCGTACTTTGCCGCGTCGGAAAGGATCGTGAGCTTGTCGAGAAGGTTCATGTTCTCAGCGGGCGGATCTCGCTCTGCGGCGCTTGGGCTGGTCGAGCAGGAGCAGCGTGTTCATCACCTTGGTGGTGACGACGCTGACGCCGATGAAAACGAAAATAAATGTGGAAGCAGCCATGGAAAATTCCTCCTGATAAATAGAATCTTTGTTCGAGTATGATTATAAATCGAACAAACGTTCTTGTCAACAAAAAATCGAACAAAAAGTCGATTTTTGCCGAACGGAGTTGACCGGAGCACGAAAAAAGGGTAAGATGTGGAAAGATCAGGAAAGGTGAAAACAATATGAGCGATTTTAACGCCCGCTATGCCGCTGCGAGAAAAGCGGCCATTGCGCGGGATTTTGCAAAACTCAACCCTGAACAGCGCCGCGGCGTGCTGACGACCGAGGGCGCGCTGCTGCTGCTCGCGGGCGCGGGCAGCGGCAAGACGACGGTTCTCATCAACCGCGTCGCAAATCTTTTGACCTACGGGCGGGGGAGCGACAGCGCGGATGTGCCGGCGTGGGCGACGGAGGACGACCTTGCATTTTTGGAGAGCTATCCCGAGCATCCGACGAGCGACGAGCGCAGCCGCATGGTGCATCTCTGCACGCTTGAACCCGCCGCGCCGTGGTCGGTGCTGGCAGTGACATTCACGAACAAGGCGGCAAACGAGCTGAGAGAGAGACTCTCCGCCTTCGGTATCCAGGGCGCGGAGAGTGTTTGGGCGATGACGTTCCACTCCGCCTGCGTGCGCATCCTGCGCCGCGATATCGACCGCCTCGGCTTTTCGCGCGACTTTACGATCTACGACACGGATGACTCCAAGCGCGTCATCAAGGACATTTTGAAAGAACTGAACATCGACGAGAAGAAGCTCACGCCGCGCGAGGTGCTTTCGGCCATCTCGAACGCAAAGGACGCGATGGAGTCGCATCAGGACTACTCCCGCCGCTGGAAGGACAGCGGCGACTGGCGCAAAGAGGCAATCGCCAAGATCTATACGCGCTACGTGCACCGTCTGGCCGAGGCGAACGCGCTCGACTTTGACGACATCATCCTCCACGCGGTCACGCTGCTGCAGCAGGAGGGCGAGGTGCGCGACTACTACCGCCGCAAGTTCCGCTATGTGCTCATCGACGAGTATCAGGACACGAACCGGCTGCAATACCTTTTGATGAAGCAGCTCGTGGGGGAGAAGGGAAACATCTGCGTCGTCGGCGACGATGACCAGAGCATCTACAAGTTCCGCGGTGCGGATATCACAAACATCCTGAATTTTGAAAAGGAGTACAAGGGCTGCCGCACGATCCGCTTGGAGCAGAACTACCGCTCGACGCAGAACATCCTCGACGCGGCGAATGCGGTCATTAAGAATAACACGGGCCGCAAGGGCAAGACCCTCTGGACCGATGCGGGTGCGGGCGATAGGGTGCTCATCAAGACCGTCTTCAACGAGCAGGACGAGGCGAACTTTGTCGTCAGCAGCATTATGATGGACTACAACCGCGGGCGGAACTGGAAGGAAAATGCCATTTTGTACCGCATGAACGCGCAGTCGAACGCGCTCGAATACGCGTTCAAGCGCAACGGCGTGCCGTATCAGGTCGTCGGCGGGACAAAGTTCTTCGAACGCGCGGAGGTCAAGGACATGCTCGCGTACCTCGCGGTCATCAACAACCCGAGCGATGACTTGAGGCTTCGCCGCATTATCAACAATCCGCCGCGCGGCATCGGCAATACGACGATCGAGCGCGTGCAGGATCTCGCGAGCGAGCAGGGCGTGCCGATGATGGCCGTTTTGCAGCACGCAGGGGAGTACGCCGTGCTAAAGAGCGCGGCGGGCAAGCTCGAGCGCTTCGCCCAGCTCATCGCCGCGCTGCGCGAGATGGCGGGCACGATGGAGCTCGCGGAGTTCTATGACGCGGTCTGCGAGCAGACGAGCTACGTACGCACGCTGCAGGAAAAGGGCGACGTGGAGAGCCGTGGGCGGCTTGAAAACGTGCAGGAGCTCAAGTCGAACATCGTTTCGTTCCTCGAAAACGATCCGGAGGATGCGACGCTCTCGGGCTTTTTGAACGAGATCGCACTCTACACCGACCTCGACAGCGCGACGAGCGACAACTGCGTGACGATGATGACGATGCACAGCGCAAAGGGTCTTGAGTTCCCATGTGTGTATGTCGTCGGCGTGGAGGAGGGCATCTTCCCCGGCGAGCGCGTGCGCTACAACGATGAAGAGGTCGAAGAGGAGCGCAGACTGTGCTATGTCGCGATGACGCGTGCAAAGGAGCGCCTGACGATGACCTGCACGCGCCAGCGCATGCTGTTTGGCCGCACGAGCGTCAGTGAACCCTCGCGTTTTTTGGAGGAGGTCCCGTCGGAGAATGCCGACTGGGTCGGCCGTCAGGCGCAGGGCGCGTCCGGCTTTGGCGACACGAGCTTTGACGAGGGGAGTTCGTATTCTACGCGCGGCTACGGTAGCTACGGTCAGGGCGCGGCGCGCTACGACAGCGTCATGCAGCGCAGACCAAAATCGCAGGCGTCGCAAAAACTCGCGGCGCAGAAGCCCGCCGCCTCCGCGCCGCTGCTTCAGCTTTCCTCCGGCGACCAGATCCACCACAAGACGTTCGGTGACGGACTGGTCATCTCCGTCACCCCTATGGGCGGCGATGCGCTGCTTGAGGTGGCGTTTGATACCGTTGGCACCAAAAAGTTAATGCTAAAAACGGCGGGGGTACATATTACTAAGTTGTGATTGCCCCACACCGTGTGGGGATGCGACAAGGGGGGATGTTCTCTTTCCTCGGAAAGAGAACATCCCCCCTTACACCCCCGAAGAGAAAGGGACGAGGGGCCTTGCCCCTTGACCCCGCACATTGGCAGTTTGTGGCTCGAAGAGCTGCACGCGCTGCGCAGTGTAGGTGCGGTGTACATGGCTTCGCCATGAATCCCTGCGAGTCGTTACCGCTCTCAACCGCGCCTTACTATCGTGAGGCGCGAGTGACGTTTGCTAGGCGGCAGACTGCCTACCGAATGCGGCATTGCTGACGCTCGCCGCATTGAGTAGTGCCCCGTTAGACGGAAATTACTGCGCACTTCTACAAGATAGGCAGAGCGGCAGCGGATAGTAGGAGTAGGTCAAATCGTATAGCAACACTAATGCGGCAACGCCGCGCACGAGGCACTTTCACTTCGGAGAC
>NZ_JPJG01000037.1 GCF_000765235.1 Oscillibacter sp. ER4
TGTGAAAAAGTCAAGAGTAAAAGCAGAAAAAACTAAAAAATATTTTTAGGCGGCGGCAAGGTGGGCGGCGAACAGGTCGCTTGCGGTCGCAAATCCTAAAATTTCGCGCGGATAGTTATTGATCCACGTTTCGACGCGGCGAATATATGCGGCGGTTACTTTCCGGAAGTCTGTCCCTTTCGGCAAGAACCGCCGTATCATTTTGTTTATATTCTCATTCGTTCCCCGCTCGTATGCGCTGTAAGGGTGGCAATAATAAGCCTTTGTCCGCTTCCGGTTTTTCCCATAAACAGAACGTTCAATTCCGGCGCAATCTGCGAATTCCGATCCGTTGTCAAAAGTTATGCTTTTGAATATCTGCGAAAAACGTTTCCCGTAACGGCGTTCCAGCTTGTTCAGCGCCGCCACAATGCTGGCGGAAGTCTGATCCGGTATCTTCATAATGATTTCGTTTCGCGTCAACCGCTCCGAAAGTACGAACAAGGCTTCCTTTGTCTTTTTCTTTCCGCAAACGCAATCGCCTTCCCAATGCCCGAAGGTCGTTCGCTCGTTTATTTCCGGATCGCGGTTTTCTATGCTTTCGCCCGCCGACGTGCGGGCGGCTTTCTTCCTCTCCACCTTTTCATACTTCCGTTTGCGCTTTCCTTTTTCCGGCAAGCTCTCGCGGCTGATCCCGTAAAATACGCCCTTGTCGATGTAATTATAAATTGTCTTTTCGCTGATCTCCGTTTTGAATGTCAACCCCAGCCGTTTGATTTCTCCAATAACAGCGGCGGGTGAATATCCCTCTTCACCGATTTTCTTTTCGATGAAGGCGGCTAATTCGTAATCGTTTCCGATCTTCAATTCTCCACCTTTGGCTTTTAGGTGTTCTTCGTATCGCTGTTGCGCGATCTCCGGCGAATAACGTTCTTCCGTTGTTAAGTCGGAATTCAAATGCGTATAGGTTCCGCGCTTTAATTCTCTGTATATCGTCGTATTATGTACGTGCAAGCGGTCGGCAATTTTGCAGGGCTTCAAGCCCTCTTTCAATGCCTTTTCGATTTTAAGGCGATCCGTCCACGTTAAATGCTTGTGCATTCTCGTTCCTCCTTTCTCCAAAAGAAAAAGGGCGGCAAATCCTGCCACCCTCCGTTGTTTCGCTTATTCTGCCAAGAACTGTTCAATCGCTTTCTTGATAACTTGTGCTTGCGCCGTACCTGTTGCGGCGCATTTTTCTTTGAAGGCTTCTGCCATCTCTTTCGGAACGCGCACGATAATAGAACCGTACACGCGATTATTATAGCGGTTTTTTACCGCCGAAGAAGTCTTTGTCTTTCTTTTTTCTGCCATTTTCGCCACCTCTAAAACAATTCTTCTGCTTCTACATAGGCGCGCAATTCCTCTTCGTTGGCGCAAATATCTTTCGGAACCTTGTATTCCACCGATAGCCCGCCAATCGTGCAGGAAAGCGCCCAGCATTCGCTCCGCTCTGTAACCCTGTATTCCTTGTTTCCTTTGCGAATAATCATATTACGCCCCTTTCCGCCCGTTCCATTGACAGCCACGGGCAATTTATATTATAATAGGGCTTACGGGAAGGGCGGTTTCCCGCCCGTTCCCTGCCTATGAAAGCTACTTGCTTTCTTTGGGATTTGAAGCCTTGCTGGGTTTTTGCTTCTTCAAAGTGATTTTGATAACAACGCTTTCCACCGCTTCGTTATTCTCAATCGCTTTTGAAAGCTCCTGCAAGGCTTTTCCTATGTCTTGCGCCATTCTCTTCACCTCCTTTCTATGCTTTAATTATAGCATACTTATTGCAGTATGTCAATAGATTTTGAAAATAAACAAGAAAAAACAAGGCGACGGGAAAGCCCGCCGCCTTTATTCGTTTCCTAAAAGCCAATCAACCGAAACGCCCAGCACCTTTGCAAATACCTTCAATTCAAAATCAGATACAAACCGCGTTCCGATCTCTATTCGGCTTATGCTGTCCCGCTCCATATTAACGCCCATCGTCTGTATTTTGGCGGCTAAATCCTCTTGCCGTAGCCGCTGGACAACCCGCGCTTCCCGCAATCGGTCGCCGCAAATGTTCTTTTTCCCGTTGTAATCGTATATTTTCATATCTTGTGCGATCCCTCTTCATTCTGATTATTTGCAAACGGTGTGTAAATATTCCGCTTTATTCTTGATTTTATCGCGCGGAAGCCGTATAATTGTGTTAAAGGTCAGAACGGGCGAAATCTGCCTTAAAAATTTACAATTTGAAGAGGGTGTTTATTATGAAAAAGCCGATCATTATATGGATTGTTGCGGCGTTGTTCCTCTTTTGCTCTATACCGTTTTTCGGTCAAGGAAGTATCGTTGAAGGAATTTGCGGTATTGCCATAGCCGCCGCGCTGGGCGTTTTTGGGTATCTTACGATGAAAAGGACGCAAGCCGCCGCCGAAGCTGAACGGGAGAAGGCGGAAGCCGAAGCAAAGCGCAAAGCCGAAGAAGAGGCGCGACGCAAGGAATATGCAGAAACGCACGAATTTCTAACTTGCCCCGTTGCGGGCGTTACATTTGACAACCACCAGCGCCTTCTCGCATCGCTTTACAGAGATAGCGAAGGCGTAGGCATTGACGGATCGCTGGAAGAATGCGAATACGAAGGCGCGCCCGCCGTCCGTGTGATTGCCGAAGGGGATATGATAGGATATATCCGCAAAAGCGATCTTCGGAAGGTTCTTCCGATCCTTGAACGTGTCGAAGATGTTACAATCACGATTGACAAATTCGACGACGACGGAAGCAAAGTTTATAATGCAGAAACCCATATCGTTTATCATATTTGAAGCCAACAAAAAAAGCCCCGCGAAGGCGTGAAGCCCTCGCGGGGAATTTTTGTATCAGCAGGAAGCCCCGCCGCCGAAAGCCGCGACGCGGAAAGGGGAACGCGGGCGGCGCTGTCGGTGTTAGTCTGTATCCGGTTTGCCTTCGGTTTCAATCAGTCCGATATATTCCGGAAGATTGAAAACGGCGGCTTCGATCAGTTTGTCCAAGCTGTCCGGATCAAGGGTAAAGCCCTTTTCTTGCAGGAATTTCACAACGTAGGCTTTTTTCTCTTCGCCGCGTCCGGTTCCGTTGTAAAGCTGTTCAGCGGCTTCAACGGCAACCGTTACCCACAATTTGATTTGCTCCAGCTTGTCTGCGTCGATTTTGCCTTTCAGCCACGGGATCACAAATGCAGTAATCACCGCTACGACAAGGGCAATAATAGCTTCCATAATGGGCGTAAGATCAATCATTTATAAAACCTCGCTTTCGTCTGTATCCGTTTCCGGTTCGATTTGTTCTTTTTTCTTTATCCTTGCGACGATCACTTCGGAAACACGTTTCAGCATCAACGCGCCGCATTCGATCACGACGGCGGAAAAGTAGTATTGAATAAGCGTCGTTTGCTCTATTTCTGTAATGAGAAAAGAAACATACTGCGCCGTAATGAAGATCACCGTCGTAACGCCGATTGCAACGATCGTTTTTGTCGCGAAGCGTTCATTCGCAAGGAATTTCTTTTGACGCTTTCCGCGTCTTGAATGTAGCTTCATATTTTCCCCTTTCTATTGCACAGCTTCGCACGGCGTGCAATCAGCTAACGCGCGCGTGTGTTTCTGTGTGTTAAACAAGTGTTAGATCGGACAACCTAACCGCCGCGACAACCACGCCGCCGTAGGTAATCACGGCGCGATCTCCCTTGATTTCCTTTACGACATGATCGCGGTCATACACGAAAGAAGCAAGGCTTTTCCCGTCGTAGGTTTTCGCGCCCTGCTTCAAGCGAACCTTGCTTCCTGCCTTCACGAAAGCCGCCGTCCCGCCGCTTCCGGTCGTGATAAAAGCGTCAGAATATCCCGCCGCTTTCACCTTTGCAAGCATTGCTTCGGCGTTCGCCTTCTTGCTGAATGCTCCCACCTGTACTTTGTAATAGCCGCCCGTATTCACGACGTAGGTATCGAAGCCCGCCGCCTTCAATTTCTTTTCCAGCGCCTGTGCGTTTGATTTCTGCTTGAACGCACCCGTCTGCACCTTGTAAAGCGTACCCGATCCGGTCGAAGGCTTTTCCGGCTCCGCCGTCGAAGCGCCCAGCCTCTTATTTACCTCCGCCGCGATCGCGCCGTGCCTGTTATACAGGTAATCGCCGGGGCAAGCCTTATTTGCGTAATCCCTGTGAACCGTCATATTACAACCGTTCTTGTGGTTTACGCGGTCGCTTTTCTTTGTACTCCATACCAGCTTTTTGATCCCGTTTCTACGGCAAATATCCGTTACAAGATCAAGAAGCGCGGCGTATGCCTTATCGGTAACGGCGTAAGGGTGTTTTGTGTCGCTTGCCACTTCGATTGTAACGGCTCTTTGGTCGTTTGCTTCGTTTGAACTGCACCACGAACGATCCTTTTCTTTAACGGAATTTCCGATCGAACCATCCTTCCCGACAACGTAATTCGCGGAACATTCCCGATCGGTAGTTGCGAAGTAATCGCAACCCTGCTTCGCTGTAACCTGTCCGACGTAGCAATGAATTGTGATCGTGTCGATTTTATGATTTCGCGGGCTTGTTCTGTTCTTCGTGATCCTTGTATAGCCCGCCAGCGTGCTGTTGCTCATTCTGGATACCTCCTAAACACAAAGACGGAAACGGCTCATTTATAAACCGTTCCCGCTCTTTTTTTCATTTGTTATCAATTTGTTGTTCGATATGGTCAAGTCGCTTATGCGCCTGTTTTGCCGACGCTTCAACCGAAACAAGCCTTCCTACGAAATCCGTATTTGTCTTTCGCTGTTCTCGCTGTTCCGCTTTCACGTCGTCGATACCGCCTTTGATGTATCCTAATTCCGTAAGGATTGTTGCGTCGCTCTTTGCCTCCTTCGTTTTGTCGTGATCCCGATTTCGGACGAATGCGACATAGCCGAACACAATAGCGCAAACCGCGCTAATTACGGAAAGGGCGGTTAAAATCCCTTCTTCCATCGGTTATGCCTCCCTTCCTGTTACTTCTTCCCATTGCCACAAGGAAGGTGTATCTGGCGGATACACGCAATTTGGCATATCCGCTTTTGCAAGATAGACTTTTCCTTTGTAGCTGTAATATTTCCCGTTCTGGACGTTTACGACGATCCCCGCCGTTTCCGGATAGGGGATCGGATCGTCAATCGTTCCCGTGTGTGTAAGCTCTACAAGGCGGTAATAAGCGAAGGTCGTTTCAACGGGATAAGAAACGGCGTTCGACGTGTGCGCGGCGATAATCTCGTAATATCTCCCGTTATACTTGATGATTTCGCCCACGGTGTTATAGGCGTGCGCGTCCTCATATTCCGGATATTCGATAACCTCCGCCGATTGCAGGATCATAGCGTCGGAAATGACGTTCGTTTTTGCCGCGCGATCCTGTGCGATCTGTGCCTTGAACGACAATGCAAGAAGGGCGGCGGCACTTTCGCCCGCCGTCTTTACTTCTTGTGTTTCTTTCTTTACTTCCTGCAATTCCTTCTTGATTTCCGCGTTTCCGCCGCCGTCTTTGTTATGTTTCACGCTCATTCAAAATTACCTCCGATCCCCGATACCCAGCACGCGGTCAGCGCGTCGCCGCGCTCCACGGTTACACGGATATTCAAGCCAAATTGAACCGCCGTGTTGGTTTTGTTCTTGAATACGTGTGCCAGTCCTGCGATAACTGCGTTTGTGCAATCCTCCCAAATAGGCGCTACGTCGTAAGGATTGTTGCACGCTTCAACCTTAAACGTGCCGCCCGCCGGAATATCCCTGTTTACTTTGATATTGCACCGCGTCGGCTGTCTGTTTGCCTCCAGCGGCTCCGAAAGGGAAATTACAAAGCTGTTGATCGCCTTTGTGAACGTGAGTGTTCGCGTTGCGCTGTTTCCGGCGCTGTCGGTCGCTACAATCTCGATCGTGTGCTGGGCGTTTGTCAGCGCGGTAAAGGTATCGCCGCTTACGGAAAGAGTAAGCGTTGCGCCCAGCGTGATATTGTTTCGTGTGTTAAACGGGCTTCCGTCGATCTTTTCTACAACGTTTACAACGTCCTTATCCGGATCAGTAACGCTATATTCATAGGTGAAATCCTCGCGCTTCACGCCAAGATCGGCGTTCTGTCCGCTGATAACGGGCGGCTGATTGTGAATTACCGCGATCGCTCCGCTTGTCGTGTACGCGGAAGAATTGCCCGCCGTGTCAACCGCCTTCACGCGGTATTGCAGGGTGTTCCACGCCGTCGATACCATTTCCGAAAATGTGCGCGCGGCAGAACTCTGAACCTGTGTCCACGATCCGCTGTTTGCGCTCCGCTCGAAAACATAGGTCAGCGCGTCGCCGTCCGGATCGGTCGCCGCCGCGCAAGAAATTTCGATATTCTGCCCGCTGTAACATTGTTTCGGTGCTGTAATGCTGGGCGGCGCAGAAGGTGCGGTATTGTAGATAATTTCATAATTCCCGCTTGAATTCGGATTGTCAGATACCAAGATTGAAGATTTCAGATTGCAAAGCGGGCGAACGCCCCTGAACCCATACCACGCGTTGCCGTAGTTCAGCGCGCCGTCGGAAATGACGATGCGGACGCTGTAAGCGTTCGACGAATTAGGCGTGCGAAGCCACCAATACCAGCCGCTTGACGTGTTCAGACTTCCGCTTGTGTATTCCGAATTTTTTACGCATTCCGCCGTAGGGTAGGCGACGCGGGAAGCGTCGTTGCTGAATAGGGCAAGGCGTGAACCCTCTGCAATTCCGTTTTCGTTTGCAAGCCCCACTTCGGTGGTGGACGCAAGAAACATTTTCGCCGCGAAGGTTTCATAACTGCCGCCGTCCGTTGAAGATTTTACAACGGTAAGCGTTGTGTTCAAAAGCTCCGCAACAAACTTCGGATCAAGCATAGCAAGGAAGCCCGCCCAAGCGTCGTACTCGTTTTTATTATCCCATACGTTCGCATTCGTCGGCGGCGCGTCCTGCCCGTGCTTTGCGCTGTACCATTTTCCCGCCGTTGCGTTGCTGTTCAGCCATTGCAAAATATTAGAATGAATGTGCCTGTTGTTGCCGTAATTCTTCCGGTCGCTGTTGCTGTTACTCGGTTCCTTTGCATCTGAACACATAAGCTGGATAATCTTTTCGGCGATCAGCGTAACGGAATTCGCCGGATACCCGCTATGGTTCTTATCTGCAATTTTGAATACTATCTTCGCACCGAAGCGCGATTGATACGCCGAAAGAACCGGAACTTCGATTTTTGTTCCCACGGCAAGGGAACTTAATGCTTTTGACATTTTTCCGCCTCCTTTGAATTGAAAAGCCTGTTGTAATAGTGATCCGTTCGCCGGATCAAGTGATAACAATTTCCCTTTGCGGCGTGTCCCCGCCAGCTTTGATAGGATTGTTCGACGGTCGCCGTCGTGATCTTTCCCCGCTCCACAAGTCCGCGCATTTTCTTCAATTTGCGCTTCATATTGTTTTTGCTTCGGCGGCGTACCTTCCGTATAACTGCGCCTGTTTCGGTCAAATAAGTGTGAAATCCCAAGAAATCCACCCCGTTCCGAAGCGGGTAAATGTTTGTTTTATTGTTCAAGGACAAGCCGATCGCGGCAACGTGTTTTTCGATCTCCGCGCGGCAATACTGCAAATAGGCTTTATCTTCGTGTATCAAGAAGAAATCGTCCATATATCTTCCGTAGTATTTAATGCCCAGCTTTTCCTTGATGAAGTGATCTAAATTATTGAGGTAGAGAAGGGCGAAAAGCTGTGAAGATTGATTTCCGATCGGTATTCCGGCGTTTCCTTCTGTGCTGTCGATTATCATTTCAACAAGCCACAAAACGTCCGGATCGGTTATTTTCCTGCGGATTAAGGTTTTTAACACGTCGTGCCTAATGGAATAGAAGTATTTTGATATATCACCCTTCAATATCCACCCGTCAATTCCGTTTTTCCGGTAAAACCTCCGCAAGAATTCTTGAAGCCTGTCTAACCCGTAATGCGTCCCTTTACCTACTTGCGAAGCGTAGTTGTCCGTGATGAATGATCTTGTAAGGATCGGTTCAAGCACGTTATCGCAAAGCGAATGTTGAACAACCTTGTCTTTATAGGCATTCGACATAACTACGCGGCGCTTTGGCTCGTACACCTCGAACGTATTGTACGGCGAAAGCGTGTATTTCTTCGTTTGTAGCTGGTAGCGTAACAGGTTCAGTGCTTCAAGAAGGTTTACTTCAAACTTTGCCGCCGCTCCTTTCCACCTCTTGCCTTGCCGCGCCTTTCGGTAGGCTCTGTATAGGTTCTCGAAGTTATATATCTTCTCGTAATCTGTCATAAAAAATATCCTCGCTGTTTGTAGCCTTTGCCTTCCGCCGCGCGGAATGCTCCGGCATCGGCGATCCTGTATTTGCCCCCGCTGTGGATCGCGGCGGCGGGATACACCTTCCTTTGATGATGGTATTCTGCTTTCGGCTTGCGCCTACTCGATCTCATTTTCCACCGAAGCGGGCGAACGCCCCTGTTCCCATTCCACGCGTTGTTGTTGTTCAGCGTGCCGTCGGAATTGACGTTGCGGACGTTGTTGGCGTTCGACGAATTAGGCGTAACAAGATGTACCCCAAACGGTTCACCCTCTCGCACGATCCCGCTTTTTCCACGCGGCTAACATATACTTCACATCAAGCACAAGTTTAGACCAGTATTCGCAACTGCTTGTTGATATGAAGCCCTGTTCGTGCGAAAGCTCTATGAAAAATAGAAGCTCCTTGCAATAGGTCATTGCCTTTGCTTGAAGCCTCTGCCGTTCCTTGAATTCCTGCGCGTCCAGAAGGTTTAATTCGTTCGCTTCCAGCGCGCATTCGTAAATATCCACCGCTTTGTCCTGTATCCTATTTACAAGGGTAAAACGGTATTTCTTTGGGAAGCGTTCTGTTGAATTTGTGATCGTGAACGTGTGCTTGATTAAATCCTTGCACTTCACAATCACGTTAAATTCCGAAGGTTCCTTTCTTCCTCGCTCCTGCCTCTGCATTTATGCACCGTCCTTTTCGTATGCGGTCAATCAAAACGGTATCGTCGGCGCACCCCTCGAAATCAAAACCAACCGCCGTAACGAAAATCGTTGCTTTGCTTCCGGTTACGGTCGTTCCCGTGATTGTCAAAGTATCTTCGCCGCAATGCTCGCACGGCGGCGAAAGCTCGACAAACAGATTTCCTATAATGCACGATAATTCCGCCCGTGTGCAAGCGTACCGTTTTAGCATTCGATACGCTGTAAGCTCTCGTTCCATACGCCCGTTGTATTCACGCCGGAAAGGTCGTCAAACAGGATAAGGAACGGATTTTCGGTTATGTCATTGAATACGACGGCTTCGATCAGATCGACGCGGGCGGAAAGCGCCGTAATCATATTCAGAAGATTTCCCGCCGTGTTTTCGTCCAGCACGTCCTGCAAGCCCGCGAACCAAGTATCAAAATCGGTTTGCGCCTGTGTCTTGAAGTCTGCGAAATACTCTTCCAGCGCGTCGTATTGTGTATTGCCCTGCAATTTCAAGGAATTCATATACGAAACAAGGGAATTGTACTCCGCCGCGCTGTTGCTTTGATATTCAGTGAACCACGCTTCAAGCTGTGCGTTAAATGCTTCCGTGTCGATCTGATCGACAACGGCGGCAACAACGCCGCAAACGGAAGTATCCAGCCGCTTGTCCGTGATCTTCGATCCTGTAATTGACGTAACGCCCGCACCGATGTAAATATCCGCAAGCGCCAATTCGTAAATATCCGCGTCCCGCTCGATATTCGGCGCGGTAGGGGAGGCGGAAGGGGAAGAGGATTTCACCTTCACCGAAATAAGGCGGTTCGTCAAATCCCAACGGACGACAACGCGATCAATCCGGTTCAAAACGCCGTCAGCCGTTGCAAGCGTCAAGGAAAGGTCGCTTGTGTTGTTATAGAAATAGCCGTTGATCCACGCTTTGCCCGCCTTCACGGTTACTTGCATTCCGTTTCCCGCTACAACTTGAAGCCCCGTTGAAGGAAGCGGGAAAACGCCGTTTCCGATGAACGAAGCGAAATACGAAGCCCAATCTTCGGCTTTATATTTTCGGTCGCCGGATACGCTGTTAAAAAAGCTCGATTTTTCCATATTTACACCCCTTTATTTTGTAATCTGCCGTATTTGCGTTAAAAGCGCTGGCAAGCTCTCGCCGAAGGTAATATCAATCTCTTCGACGTTGTTTTGATAGGTTTCCGCGATCTCTGTTATACGAACGTCAATGCGAATTCCCCAACGCTTGTTTACGCAAGTAACGCGGTCGCCCAAATCGTAATCGGTTCGGTAGATCAAATTTGCGAAGGTGTTTACCTTTGAACCGAACGAAAGCGTTTCCGCATACTGTTCCAATTCCTCCGCGCCTCTGGCGGATAGAAGCGCTAAATACTCCGGATCGGTCAGCGTTACTTTTTCGCCGCCTTCTTTCTCGTATTCCTGCACAATATCGGTGGCGTTTATGAATACCTCTTCACGTTCTAACCCTGCTGCCGTTCCGCCTACTTCGGCAACCTTGCGCGCAATGCCTTCTTTCTCTTCACCGCCGACGAACGCCGTTGTTTTTAGGTTTTCAATGCTGTTCGTGTATTCCTGCTCAACGATATTATCAAATTCTTGTGAGAAGATACAAGGCGCATTCCCTGCGGTATTGCCCGCTGTAAGGTCGCGCCCCTTATAGACGGAAAAGACGTGCGCGCCCGTCCGTGCGTCTGTCCGCATTCGTATTCCCAACTTTGCAGCCTTTGCCGCTGTTTCCGCCGCAAGCTGTGCGTTCGTGTACTGCTCCGAAGTATAGTCGATCCGTCCGCTTCCTGTGTCGCCGTCGTCGGTCGCGATCGAAACGTTCGGAATTTTTCGCGCGCTGTCGTTCGGGCTTGTTATGTTCTCCCGTACAATGCGGTAAAGAATACTTTGCGTGGTGTCCTTCGTGATAATCTGCTTCTTAACGATCCGTTTCCCGATCCAAGCAATAAGGAACTTCCCTTGAACCTCGATTTCCTCCAGCCCCTGCGAATTCTTCGTGATATGAACATATCGGATTTGCGCCGCTTCATCGTCGCCGCGCTTCATAATGATATTATTTTTCACAAGCATTCGGGAATGCTCTTCGGTGAAGGGAACAAGAAGCTTGAATTCTCCGCACGTCCAATAGCGCCGCGTCCAGATCAGCGAAGCGATCTTTTCGACGATCCCTTGAAGTACCATATCGGAAGAATAAACGTATAATTCCATACCGCTACACCCCCAAATACAAGTTATTGTGATAAATAGATACTTCGAGATTTTCCGCGTTTGTGTCCGCTGAATACCGGAAAAGGTTATCACCCACGGCAAGCTGTAAATATGAACTGTCAACGTCCAAATAGCGGAAAGCGTCACTTTCAACGCCGCCGCTTAACAGCTTCACCGATTTTTCACCATATCCCGTTGATACGGTCAGCACGTCGCCCGCTTCAAGCGAAATATTCGCTTTTATGAACTCCTGTGTATTGACGTTCAAAAGCTGTGGATTTGTCAGCGCTCCCAGCGCGCGGAACTCGATACGGATACCGCTTTTCACGTCGCCGGAATTAAATACGTTCACGATCAGCGACGGCTGTCGGTAGCCGATTTCCCAATCCGGCGTTATCTCCAGCCCGTCCGGAACAGGGAATTCAAATCCACCGATCCACGTTGCTATATCCTCGCGCGTTTCCGCCTCTTCACGCCAAAACGGATTAAGGCACGAAAGCTGGATCGTGAATTGCTCGAAAATCGTTCCGCGCTTAAAAATAGGCGCGTTGTTGATTGTGCAACCGATAACCCGCTTGAAGTCGCCCAATTCGTAAGTAAGTGTCGCTGAATACTGCGGATTTAGTATCCGGTTCAGATTGCGGCGCAATTCCTGTATTGCGATCTTGTCCCGCTCCTTGATATGCCCTACGATGTCAATATCGCGGCTTTCAATGCGGTATCCTAAATAGGTGTCGCCGTCCTGCCCCATACTGTTTGTTGAGTAAATAGCGTTCTGTACGTCAGACAAGCCGGAAACGTCCTTGAAGTTTACGTGATAAGAAGAAGCAGGGGAAAAGACAATGCTTTCCCCCCGCTCGTTTGTATAGGTCAATTTCTCTTGTATTTTCATTAGGTCATTACCTCCCGCGCGATCATTCTAAACTGCCGCGCCGCCTCGCGCTGTTGCTGGGCGTAGGAAGTTTCGTTCGCGTAGATGTTTTGCACCACCTCGAAACGTGTTTCCGGTCTGCCGCCCTTGCGCGGGCGCGGATCGTCGTTATCGGGAACGGCGTTGTCCGTTGCCTTTCGGATTGATTTTTCAACGCCGCGCATTTCCCGCCCGAAGCCTTCGCCAAGCCCCTGCGCCATATACGCGCCGATACCCGCAAATACTTTCGACGGGGAAGCGATCTGCATTTCATCTTCAACCGCCGCGACAATTTCGCGCATCATTGCACGCACGCGGCTTTCCAGCCAGCCGGACATATTTTGAAAGCCCTGCCAAATTCCACGCACCATATCTTCGCCTGCCTCCGTAAATTCGGATACGAAGGAACGAAGCTCCGTCAAAATAGGCTGTACGATCTGCGCCACCTTGCTTGTGATCTGCGGGATACCCTGCACCATTCCGGAAGCGATATTCTTATCAATCGTAACGCCCGCTTCAATGAATTTTTGATTTTGCGCGTTGAAGGCGGTAAGAATGCTTTGCGTGATCTGCGGTATCTTCGCGGTAATCTGCGGGATCGCGGTTATCATACCGGAAGAAATATGCCTGTCGAAGTCCTGTCCGGCTTGATTGAGCCTTTGCGCCTGTGCGGTCAGTCCACTTATAACCCGCTCGACAATGGCGTTTACCGCGCCGGAAAGCCCCTCGATATTTGCTATAATGCCGTCATTCACGGCGCGCACCGCTTCGGCGGCGGTAAGCTGTCCTGCTCCGCCCATCGCGGCGGTCATATCAGCGGAAACGCCGTTCATACTTTCGCCGAAGCCTACGCCCACGCCTTCACCCATATTCGTACCGATTTCGGCGAATACGGTAGAAGGGGAGTGAATACCGAAGAAGTTTTTAATTCCGTCTACAAGGGAAGAAGCCCAGCCGGATACCTTTTCCCATAGCCAGCCCGCCGCGCTTGAAATACCTTCCCACAAGCCGTGAAGAAGGTTCGCACCCGCCTTCACCATTTCACCGACAAGGGAACCGAACGCCGAAACGATCCCGCTAACGATTTGCGGAACCGCTTTGACAATTTCGGCTATAATTGTCGGCAAATTCCGAACGAGTGCCACGAAAAGCTGAACGCCAGCTTGAATAATTTGTGGGATATTCTGCACAAGTGCGTTTACAATCCCGCTGATAATCTGCGGGATTGCCTGTACGATCGTCGTTATAATCTGCGGAAGTGCTTGTATCAGTGCCACAAGAAGGTCGATACCCGCTTGAATGATAAGCGGTATATTTTCAAGAAGCGCCGTAATAATCCCGTTTATGATCTCCGGAATAGCCGCCACAATCGTTGCTATGATTTCCGGAAGGGCGGTAATAAGGGAAGTCAGAAGGTCGATACCCGCTTGAATGATCTGCGGGATCGACGAAAGCAACCCGTCAATAAGGCTTGTAATCAGCGTAGGAAGCGCCGCTACAAGAACGGGGATCGCGTTTATGATACCCTGCGCCAGCCCTGTAACAAGCTGTAATGCGGCATCTATCAGCAACGGGATATTGTCGATCAGCACTTGCACAATATCGGCTACAAGCTGAACCAACGAAGGAACAAGCGTCGGCAACGCTTGCGCTATTCCCGTCGCGATATTCGCGATCATCTGAAAAGCAAAGTTTATAAAGGTCGGTAGCATTTCTGTTAGCTTTTGGATCGCAAATGTCACCATTCCCAGCAAGCCGTCTGTAAACTGCTGTGCCGCACCTTCTGCGCCCGTCAGCGCTCCCACTAAACCGTTCCCGATAAGCTCGACAAACGGCGTTATCTGTTGCAGAAGCTCCGCCGCAAGCTGTTTTAGCTTTGTAACGATCGGTTCGGCGATCGCTCCCAATTCTGCCATAGCGCTATTAAGGGAAGCCGTCGCCTTTTGTGCGTCGATAATATCGCCGTTTACCTCTCTGTATTTCTCCGCCGCGTCGGAATATAGCCCGTTCAGCGTTTTTGTAATCAGCGCTTGCCGTTCTTGCTCTGTACTGCACTTGTCAAGGCTGGCTTGAAATTCATCTTCCGAAACGCCCGCCCAATTCAAAGCGTCAGCAAGCCCGCCCGTAATCGCGCCCGTTTTCGCGGTTTCGTTTGCGGCTTCGGTCAAGTTTTCAATAGGCAAGCTGTCGCCGAAGGTCGCATATACGCCCGTTGCTATATCCGTCCACGTTGCAAGCTCTTTTTCGTTTTTCGTCAGTTTTGCAAGGTGGGCGGCGGCTTCGGTCGCCTGTCCGTCGTCGCCAAGAATGCCGTACAACTCCGTATACGTTTTCTTTGCATCTTCCGCCGAATGCCCCGCCGTTGTGAAGCCTGTTTCCAGTTTTCCCATATTTACGCGGGCTTCGCGGGTGCTTTCTGCAAGCCCCAAGAACGCACCCGCCGCCGCACCGATTGCCGCACCCATTGCGGCAACCCCTGCGCCGATCGCTTTTCCCACCTTGCCTACGGTATCGCCAACGCTCTCCCAATCAATCTTTGACTTTTTCAGTTTTTCGGAAGTGTCGTCGATTTCCTTTTGAATTTTCACCATATCGGCTTTTGTGTTATTCAAAGCCGTTTGCATTTTTTGATATGCGGGATTTGTCGGTTCGATCCCGCCGTCGCGCATTTTCTTCAAGGCATCTTCTGCGGCTTTTGCCTTTTTTGCCTGTTCTTCAAGCGATTTTTTTAGAATATCCTGCTTTCGCGTCAGCGCGTCTATGCTTTCCGCATTGTCGCCGAATTCAGCCGTCGCCAGCTTCATTTCCGATCCGATTTCGCGAAGGGAAGTGTTGATACCCTTACAGGCGGAACGATATTCTTTTTCGCCTTCAAGAATAATTTGCGATTTGATTTGTTCTTCCTTCGCCATTTACAACCCTCCTAACACGTCGTCAATATCGGCTTCCGGCTCTTCCGGCTTGAAGCGATCCGGATTGAATTGTTTGTGTATTCTAAAAAGCGTCAAAATCTTATACGGTGTCATTCGCCATACTTCGGCTTCGCTCCACCGAAGAAGCGTAACGCCGATATAAAGAAGGCGGGCAAGGTCGATTACTCCTTGCCCGCCGCCGCGTTTTTTCCGTTTTCGTTGTCCTCTTCGTCGTCCTCTTCCTCTTCATCGTCGCGGGTGGGCGGCTCTTCCGTTCCGTTATTACCCATCGAAAACGCTTTGAAGATAGAGGATTTTACGTCAAGGAAATTCCCTGTATGAATGAGTTTGCCCACCTGTTTTTCGGTAAGCTCTTCTTCGCCGTCCTCTGCTCCCTCATTCAGAAGCAGGGTAAGAAGCCAGCGAAGGTTTTTAATGCTGTCCTTTCCGGAAAGCGCTTTATCAAGGCGATCGAAGCCGCCGAATTTATCTTGCATTTCGTCGATCACGTTCAAACTGAAAAGAAGATGTCTTTCCTTGTCAAGCGTGATCGGGAAGCGTCCGTCTTTAATTGCACTCATAAAATAATAAGCGGGAAGCCGTTTCCGGCTCCCCGCTGTACCTCCTTTCTTGTTATGCCGCCGCGTTGTTCGGCTCTCTTACCGTAGTAAACCACGCCGCCGCTACGCTCTCCGTAGGCAAAGCGACGTGTTCCGCCTTCCACAACCCGTCCGAACGTTTGATAAACTGTCCGACGATCTCCGGCGTAGTAAATTCGATACTATCGCCCTTTGTCGTGTAGTTTTCGGACGGGATCGCAAACTTCACCTTGTAAAGCCAAATGTACTTATAGGTTCCGCCCGCTTTTTTCGCGCGGAAGCCGATTGCGAAATAAGGCGGTTCGTCTGTGTCTGCGCCGTAAACCACCTTGTCGTCGTCCTGCTTCTGTCCAAGAAGGGCGGCAAGGTCAGCCGGAAGAAGGTCGTTGACGTTCAGTGTCAATTCTCCCGATACGAATTCCTTTACTACTTCGTCGGCTCCGTCGTCTGCGTAAAGGATCGCTTCCGCAACTTCCACGGAAAGCTCCGCCGAAATTGCCTTCGCCATTTTTACGGGCGTTCCGTATTCTTCTGCGCCGTCGTCGCCAATCGTAATAGGTGCGCGGTAAAGATCGCGCAATCCGATTGTTGCCATAGTCTTATACCTCCATATACTTAAATTCCACGGGGATATGATAATAACCCGTGCTTTCCTCGAACACTTCCGGATCAAACGTGATCCCGTAGAACCCCGCTTCCTTCAATGCTCGCTTTGTGTTCCGCATAAGCGCGATATAATCCACGCGGGAATAAATATCCGCCCTGTATGTGAATTCTTCCGCGCCGCTTTCATCGTCTGAAAAGTGCGTATCTTGTCCCACGACAATTTGATACGTGATAAAGGTTTTTGCCTTTCCGTCGTATTTCAGTCGTTCAACGGGACAACCCAGCTTTTCAAGCGTTGTTTTCACAAGTGTATCAACGTTCATTCTGCTTCGCCTCCCATACGCGGCGCATTTCTGCATTTACAGCGTCAACCGCCTTTGTGTTCGCCGCCGTGAACCACGGGCGCGCTGGCATATTCTTTCGCCCGTATTGCAGGACAAAGCCTTTTGTCGCGTTGCGTACCCCGTGCCGATCCTTTCCGTCCGGATATACTTCAACCATCTTTGCGTCGTCCCGCTCCTTGATTTTGGATACGATAACCGACGCGGCAAGATCGCCCGTACTCCTTCGGCTCCGAAACATTTTCCGGATTTCCGCTTTCTGTGCTTCCTGCATTACCGCGCCGCCAGCTTTCAGCATTTCCGGCACGGCTTCTTCTGCAATCTGCGCTTTTTGAAGCATTCGTTCTTGCAGATCGTCAAGCCCTACAACGTTAAATTTCGCCATTTCCGCCGCCTCCTTCCTCCGCGCCGTTCTGCGCTTCTGGAAAGCTGGAAAGCGTCAATTCCACAAGCTCTCCGTCGTTATGAATGTACGTCCGAAGAATGCGATAACGCTTCCCGCTCGAAACGGGATATTCTGCGATCATTTCGCCGTTGTATTCCATTGCGTAAACGTCGAACTTTACTTCGGCGACGTGTCCAGCCATTTCCGCTTTGTAGAATTCTGAATACCCTACGGATTTTTTATCGGCGAAAACCGTTGTCGCCGTTTCCGGCTTCATTATCGGGAAGCCGTGTTCGTTCGTCCGCTCCGAAGTTTCGGAAAGCGCAATCAGCGTTATTTGATCTCTCCAGCCCATTATCCGCCACCGCCTTCCGTATAGTCATCGGACAGCGACAAGGCGCATTTCAAGTAATCGTAAGCCTTTCTGTGCCTTTCGCCTTCGCCGCCGAAGTTATCTTCGGATTTCGCGTACAGAATGATTGCGCGGTCTAAAAGGGGATCGCCCAGCGTTTCGCTGGACGATCCCGCATTTTCCGGAACGTTGATACCGACAAGCCGAAGATCAGCGATACCGGAAGTAATGTAATCTTCGATTTCGTCGTCAAATACGGCGGCTGTTTTCCGCAAAGCCAGCTTTACCTTGTCAAGCATCATCGTTCAGCCCTCCATTATGCGTCGCCTTTAACCAGCTTCACGAAGGCTTCGCCGATCGCGGGCGTGCAATCGAAGATCGCAATACCGCTGTATTTGTAACTGTTCGTGTCGATGTCATAGGCGTTCTTCACGTTAATATCTTCCGCAAGGTTTGCACACACCTTCTTGAAGTCACCCAAGAAGGCTTCGTGTTCCTTCACGTAGTCGGACAGAAGAACCGGATAGCCGTAAACGAAGTAGCTGTTGCCCTGCACGGTTACAATATGGTTCTTGCTGGTGTCCTGCAACGGCATAAAATCCGTAAACAAGGTTTTCTTGCTCATAACGAATTTTGCGTTACGGTCGTATCCAGCGTTCAGAAGCCCGATCAGCGTTTGCACGTTTGCGGCGGTAAGGGAACCGGCTTTTGCTACGGTAACGCTGTTCGTTGCGCCCCAAGTGTTTGCCTTGTCAATGCCCTTCGGCTGGGAAGAACCTGTTCCGTTAATGAAGAAATCTTCAACCTTGCGGGCGATCGCCTCTGCAAGCATATCAACGATCCAGTTTTCAAACGCCGCAATGCTCATTGTCATAACGGTATCGGAAATCTGAACCAGCTTGATAATCTCGTATCCGGTCAGCGTTACGGTGGTAAGGGTATCAGCCGCCGCCGTAATAGCTGCGTTTTCCTTATGGATCGCCGCATCGTTGTTCGTACCCTCAACGGCGAACTTCACCGCGCCTTTGACGTGCAGAAGGGTAACTTCGTTCAGCATCGGTGCAAGTTTCTTTACCTTGCTGATAATCTCGTTCGCGGTCTGTGTCGGCACAACCTCCGCGCCCGTGCCGCTGGCATTCGCGTATGCGCGCTTCTCTGCGTCGGTAAGGGGAAGGCGGCGAAGGTTTTTCAGCCACGCGGAACGGTATTCGGGCGTACCGAAGGGATCGTCCGGATCGGCGTTGTCCTGTTTCTGCTCGAAGGTGCGGGAAACAATGCCCGCGCCCTTTGCGATATTGTCCAGAATGCCGTTGCGCTTCTCTGCGGCGGCAATCAGTCCGGCGCGCTCTTCGGTAAGCTCTTCTGTTTCCTTCTCCAGCGCGTCGATTTCCTCGGCTTTCATAGCGTCGCCGCGCTCTTCGATCTCCTTCTTGATAGCCGCAAGGCGGGCTTCAATCTCTTTAATTCTCATTGTGTTAAACCTCCATCATAAGTTTGATTTTTAGAATTTGCTTCCGGCGCTCCAGCCGCTCCTGCTGTTCTCTCTCGATCACTCCGTCGAAATAAGAACGCGCCGAAATATCGGTATCGACGTTCGCCGGATAAGATACCGCCGAAACGTCGTAAACCTTCTTGATCTTCAAGATTGTTCTTGTGTGCGTGTCTTTGTTATATGCGTCCTCTGACACGGTGAACGCCCACGACATTTTGCAAATAAGCCCCGCGTCAATGCTTGCATAAAGTCGCTTTGCCTCTTCCGTAAGGCTCAAATTTGCGGCAATAAACAAGCCGCCGTCCTGCGGTTCCAAAAGCAGGGAAGGCGGCTTATTCTTTGCCATCTTGTTTCGGGCGAATACCATTCCGGAATGGTCGAACTGCATAATCACGTCGGACAGGTCAGCGCCCACAAGGGCGTTGCGGTCGATTACCTCGCAATATTTGATCCCGCCGTATTCGTACATAACATACGGCTTATCAAACGTTGTTGCGAAGCCTTCGACGTAGAAATCTGTATCAAACCTCTTGTTCTCCGTCCCCTGTGGGATCATCAACGGCTGGAACATTTGACGGTATTCCCGCCCCTTCACTACTGGCATTCGGTACAACCTCCTTTCCCAATTCTGATACTTCCGCGTATTCCTTGCGAATATAATACTTGTCCCCGCCTTCAACGTGCGACATATTCCAAATATCCATAACGCCGTTGCGGTTGAGCAAGCCACGGTCAAATAGTTGTGTGCTGATATTCAGCTTTGTATTATTGCTTGCGTATTGAAGCCTGTTCGCGGTAAATGTGATCGCGTTCCCGAAGGACAATTCCCGCTGTGTATAGGTCATATTCGACATAACCAGCGAAAGCTGAATTGCGAAAGGCTCGATCTTGCCTTCGTAATAAGCGTTCCATTCGTCCTCGTTATAGCTGTTCTGAATAATTTTCGCGTTTGTCCCGAAGTAGTTAAAAACATTTTCGTTGATCTGCGCCATCTGCGCCGCGTTCACGGTGAACGGCTTGCTTTCAATCGGTTTCACGTCCGCGAATTTGCTATCGTAGATCACCATACCGGATTGATTATCCGCCGAAAGGTTATCCGCCGTGAAGCGTTTTCGCTCTTTCGTAATATCTTCCGGTTTTAGCATATTCGCAACCTTCGCCAAGAACCGGACGGAAGCCGAATTTTTAACGCCGTTGATAATGCCTTGATTTTGTGTATGGATCAACTGCATTGTAGGGCGAAGCGCGGCGTTGCTCTCTCCGAAGAAGTCGTCCTTGTACTGAAATTGCGTCAGCACGCCGACGCGCTCGAACTCGATTGCCGCTTTCTGCCCGTTTGCGAAGGTGTACCGCAAGAAGGGCGCGCCCTTGTATTCTACAACCTCACAACGCTGGGGAAGTAGGGGATAATAGCCCGCTATTCCTCCGTATTCATCTTCGATCGGAACAATGAACGCCGTATTATTCACCGAAAGGATCGTTGCGATCCTGTAAATAAATTTCGACGTGTCCATAAATGGATTAGGGCGGAACTGCAATACCCTTTCAAGGTTCTTGTACGCTGTCCCGCTGATCTCCGGTTTCAGTTTTGAACAGAAATTCGCGAACGAATGAATAGCCGCCCGCGTAAGCTCCATTTCGTAAAGGCTTTCCGGCGCGTTCGTGAAAACGGGCGAATACCCGTTAAGCATCTTGAAGTATCCTTCCGCTTGAATATCCGAACGTGGCTTCCGGAAAATCGTTTCAAAAATTCCCATAGTTTTTATCACCCCGCATTTTTCAGCATTTCGCCGATCTCGTTATAATACTTCTGCCGTACCGTCATAGCGTCAATCACGGAAACGAAGCCATCAATACGCGCCCGCTGTTCAATCTTTACCGGACGGAACTTCCGCGTTTCCATATTGTGTTTTAGCGCAACGTTCAAGAAGTGCGCTTTCAGAAGGTTATTATCTGCGATCTTGAAATTGCCGTCTTTGATTATACCTTCAAATTCCCGAATTACGGGCGCAAGGTTTTCTCCCTGCCATACGTCGTCCGTCTGGAAGCCCGCCGCCTTCAAGTCGTCGATCAGATATTGCGCGCTGTAACGGTCATAGCCGATTTTTAGAATATATATGCCGTACTGATCCCGAAGGGTAGAAAACCATTCGTAAACGTCCCTGTAATCAACGTGATTTTCGCCGGATAGCTTCACAATCCCTTGCTTTACAAATATATCATACGGCACGCCGTCCACCGCCTGTGCGGTTTCCAGCCTGTTTGCTGGCATAAAGAATTGCGCGAAGGCATAAAGAACCCCGCCGCGCTCGATAATAACGCTTGCGGCTGTAAGGTCGGTCGTCTGTGATAGGTCGATCCCGCCCACCGCGTAATTGTCTTTGAAATCCTCCAGCTTGATTTTCTCGCCCGCTCGATCTACAACAACGTAATCAAGCCAAGCAACGGAAGAATTCTGCTTGATATTGCAGTATTTGCAAAGGAATTCCGCCCGCTTTGAAAGGCTCATTTCTGCAACGGCGATTTCTTCTTTGAAGAACTCCGGCGAAACAGAAACGCCCATATTCGGATTTGCTTTTTTAAGCTCTTCAAGGTCGTTCCATTTCTCTACATCGTCAATCATATAAAGCAGGGGAAGAAGGCGGCGTTCCTTGCTTCCGCCTTTTAGAAACGCCGTAGATCGTGCCATCAATTCGTCGAAGATACCGTCGTTTTCATATCCCGCCGTACTGATAGACAAGATCAGCGGCTGGCGGCGCGCGCCAAGCGCGGATTTCATTACTTCGTATTGCTTCAAGCCGCCGTCGCCGCGCCAAGATGCGACTTCATCGTTCACGACTAAATGCGGATTGAAGCCGTCCGATTTCTTCGCGTTGAACGCAAGCGGCTTTATCGACGTGTTGCTTTCCTCGATGTAAATATCCGAACGGCGCTTCTTCGCAAGCTCCGAAAGCTCCGGTTCTTTTTTAATCATCTGGAAGAAGTTATCGTAAACGATGTTCGCTTGTTCCAGCTTCGGCGCAAGGCAATAAATCTTCGCCCCGTATTCGCCGTCAAGATATGCCATATACGCGATCACGGCGGACGCGAAAAGCGTTTTGCCGTTTTTCCGCCCGATCACAATAAAGACTTCGCGGAATATCCGCACGTTATCTTCGTCAACTATCCCGAAGATCAGCGATACCGCCGCTTTCTGCCATAGCTCCAATTTCAAAAGATCGGTTCGCCCCTCGCAATGGTGGCAAAAGTTTTCGATAAACCGGATCGCCTTGTTTGCCTTCTTCGCGTTGAAAAGAAAAAGCCCGTTTTGAAGCCCGCTAACGATGTATTCATAAATCAGCCGCACCCATTTTCCGACGACAATTTTTCCCGTCGTTATGCCGTCGAAATACTCGTAAATGTAATTTGAAAACGGCATTTTTATTCGTCCCGCAAGGCTTGCAGACGGCTTTCTTTTTTCTTTTCGGGCGGCACAAGCTCGCAAAGCTGTTTTATTATGGCGGCGTGATTTTTCGTCATAGCGATATGCGTTTTTACTGCGTCGCTTTGCTTCGTCCCGCTCTGATTTGCGCCGTTTTGGTATTCGACGGTGTAGCCCTCTTCGTTTATGATTTCCTGCAACTCTTCAAGGGATACCGCCATAAATGCGGCGTTGCGGATAAGGCTTTCGACGGTCTGCAACTTGTTTTTGTCCAAGTCGCGGAAAACCCGCTTCAATCGGTTTATCTCTTTCTTGATTTTTTGATCTTTCGTTAAGTCCTTCTTTGTCGTCATAAATATCACCCCTTTTCCGGCGATACCCACACCCCTTTTTCGCGTACACCCGTTATGCGCGCGCCTGCGGAGTTTTTTTAACCTCCCGCCCTCGGTGTTCCACCCTCCCTAAATTCTCGGCGAATAGGGGGGAGTATCACGTTTCCGTTTTCGTCAAACGAATATCGCTTTTTCCGCTTTGATTTGTGATGTTCTTTGTTATGGCAATCTTGACATAGCGCTTCGAGATTATCCCACGAAAGCGCAATGTACGGATCGTTTACGTTCTGCTTCGTCAAGTATGTTTTGTGATGTGCAATCTTCGCGGCAACGGGATTGTGCGGCGTAGAACAGCGTTCGCACAAGTAGCCCTTCGATTGCAAGAAGGCATCACGGCAAGATCGCCACGCCTCACTGTTATAGAACTGCTCTGCCCACGGCTTCATACTCGCACCTTCCTTTCCCGCGCATAATAAAAGCGCCCTTCCGGATTGCTCCGAAAAGGCGCTATTCGTGCGCTTGCGTTTTGCGTAAAAATTCATCGTAAACAGTATAGCATATAAATATACCCCGTTCCACCCCTCGATATTGTCGCGATATTGTCACTTATTCGCCCGCCCTGCGCCTATACGTTGCCGCACTTACCGCCGCCGCGATCCCGAATACGCATACTGCCATATCGTTTACAATCTTGTTCCGCCATCTGCACGCGGTCTTTACACCTTTCAGAACGCCCGCTTCTTCAAGCTCGAAGGCTAATTCCTCCCACGTGTATGGCTTTCCATTCTCGCGCGGCTTGCCTTCGTAGTCCTCGCCGAAGTAGTACATACGAACCACGGTGAATTCCTTGCGGTCGCGGTAAAGGTTTATAGCCCTCTCCAGCCGCTCGAAGCCGTACTTTGTTTCCCGATACTGCCGCCTTTTTTCTTCCTGCATTTCTGCGATAATATCCGCTTCGGTTTTCTGCTCGTAATATCCTGTGCTTTTACTGCCCGCCGCGAAGGTCTTTCGCCCTGCGTGATATTCTACTTCGCAATAGCCTTCTTCATCGGCGACAAGTGCCGCCAGCTTCTTGTAGTTATACAAAAGTGTTTCCATAGCCTTGAAGTAATTCACATACGCGCCCGCCGTGTTTTTGTACGCTTCATAAGCGCCCGCGCGGGCGGCTTCGTTGATCGCTTCTCGTACCTCTTCGGAAATTCCCGCTTTTTTCTTCGCCATTTTCAGCCCTCCGTTTTCTGCCGTAGATAGTCGGTAATCACGCTTGCGGCTTCCTGCCATCCCTTGCAGATTGCCGCCGCGTATCCCTGTTTCAAAAGCCCGTTGATCCAGCGCACCTGTTCTTCGCTAATCCTTCCGCCGCGCTGTCGTTTAAGCTCAATGTATAGCCCGTGACTTGCCCCGCGTGCAACCGGAAGGCAAAGATCGGGAACGCCGGATTTCACGCCCTGCGCCCGAAGGCGTGCCGCTTCGATCTTGTTCCGGCTCCCGCCGTTCGGAACGTGGTACAAAAGCGCCAATTCCGGAAATCGCCCCGTTTGAAGTCTTGCCCACTCAAAAAGGGCAATTTGTTCTTCCGCCTCCGTAGGGATAGGGAAGGAAGGTGCTTTATTTTTCTGCATTTTGCGATCCCTCCCGTTCCCAATCCTCGAAAAAGAAAAACGGCTTGTTTTGCGCGATCGCTTCGCCAAACTCATATTTCGCGCCTTTGCTCTCTTTCCAATCCGGAAGGAAGCATACTTCGGCGCATTCATTCAGCATTGCGCCCGTCATTCGCATATAGGCTTCCCACGCGAAACCCTCCGAAGGCAATAGCGCCGGATTGACGACGATAAAACCGCCTTTTTCCAGCTTCTTCTGCGCTTCATAGAATTTTGAACGGTAGAACGGATCGCCCGTAATCTTTCCCGCAAGGTAAACTGTCTTTTTCTGCATCGTGTTTCCTCCCTTCGTCAAAACAGCTTTGTTTGTGCCGCCTTTTCCTGTTCCTCCAGCAGATCAAACAGGCGGATTTGTGCTTTCTCTGTTTCAAGCCGCTTGTTCGCCGCCTCAAAATACTTTGCGTTTATTTCAAAGCCAACGTAATCAAGCCCGCCAATCCTGTGGCAAGCGATAAGGGAACTTGCGCTTCCGGCGTGCGTGTCTAAAATCTTCATACCCTTTCGGGCAAATAGGGACAAAACCCATTCATACAGCTTCACGGGCTTCTGTGTTGGGTGTATTGTCCCTTCAATTTGCAATTCAACGCGGTTCAAGGTAAAAATCCGCGTCGGCGTGTCAAAGCTGGTGTATGCAAGCTCACAATCAGACATTGAAAGCCCGCGTTGCCCCTTATCCCATACAAGCCAGCCTTTGTGCGCCTGTTTCAGCACCGGAACAAAGTAATTCCCGCCCCAAATGATTTGATTTCGGGATACCCGTTCAAGCTCTCTGAAATATTCTTCTGACGGCGGTTCATTGTCCCAGCCTTCCCGCGAATGCTCTTTCCTGTTGTGCTTCGGATTTCTGCAAACGCGCTTCCGCTGTCCGTCAATCCCAATCCCGTAAGGTGGATCAACGATCGCAAGATCAAAGAAGCCGTCCGGAAACTCCTTCATTCCCTGCATACAATCCAGATTATAAAGCCTATTCAATTCAAGCAACGTCGATCGCCTCCTTCCGTTCTCTTTCTCCCACCCCTCCGCCCCTCCCGCTGGGAGGGGAACAGGCTCAAAGGAATAAAGCCCGCCCCGATCTGTTATGCACATTTCCCCAGCCTTCATTGTGGAAAAGTTGAAGCCGCCTTGATAGATTTTCTTTCCCCGCCGCTGTCCTGTTTTCTATCACTCACGGATCGCCCCGTAAAGGTCAAGCGGCTTTGCCGTGCTTCGCAACCTTGACGGGCTGATCCTCTCGTGATCTTCGATAAACAGGCGACGGGGAATAAATGAAAATCTATCTCGAAGGCTTCTTCTGTGATCGAAGCTATGCTTCGTCGCCAAACGTTACACATTTACAAGGCTTTATAAATGCTGATCCGAAATCAGCTTTTGCCGTCCTTTGCCGCTCGTTTGCGTTTCCGCTTCGGCGGCTCTAACACATACTTAAAATAAAGGTATCCATACTTTGTGCTTTTCGTTTCTACTAATATATAGCCCTTCGGCGGGCGCGGCGGCTTGCTCTCTGTGTAAACCCTTTTCGCAACGGTCGGCGTTTCCCGTTCCGGCTTCCGCGCGTTGCGCGTCTGCTTCCAACGGTGTCCGCCCTGCTCCGGTGTCCAATGGTCGAAAAGGTAATTCGCAAGCCCCGTGTAATCCTGTCCGTGATCTACGCCGTCGTAATAATTGTGTTCGCGTAGATGGTCGATCCGGACGATACTTCCGTAAATCCATTGTTTCTTGATCGCTTCTTCCGGTACGCCGTCCGAAAGCATATGCGCGTGAATTCTGTTCGTGTTCTTGCCGCGTCCTAAATAAATAAAGATCACGGCATCGGGGAAGGCGTATTTCAGCCGCCGCACGAATAGATCGCGTATCCGCTTCGCTTCCTTGAAGGTATGTACTTCGTTTTCGTTGTCCAGCGTCAGCGTGCTATATAATGAACGCGGGGAAAAGTTTTCATTTACCAGCCGCGCGTGTTTTCTTCTTGATATTCCGATCCGGTGTTGTTCCCGTTCTTCCTCTGTCTTAAATCGCGGGCGCGGTTCAGCCTTCTTTATATCGGTAAGCCTGTCCGATATGTTGAAAACTTCCTGTTCGCATACAGCGCCCGAAAATATCCTTCTTTTTACTCTCTGCATACGTCAAGCCGCCTTCCTTTGACAAGAAGCCACCTTCGTGCTATAATAACAAATGTATTGAATAGCCTTAAACGGCGCGCCCCTCAACGGGGAAGAACCGTCCTGTACGCCCATACAGGACGGTTCTTTTTTTGTCTATCCATTGTTAAGCCCTTCGCCTTGCACGAAATCTTCGCATTTCGTTTCTTCGCAAGGTTTGAAGCGCATTCCATCCGCACAACCGACGCACGGGAAAGGGCGTATCCCGTCCGGCGTGTATCCTTCGCGGATTTTCTCGCATTCCTCCAGCCGTTCGCATTGATCGCACCAGCACTTCCGGCAATCCCCAATTTCAGTTTTTACCGGATCACGCTTCAACGGCTCTTCGGTTTCGTGTACCTCTTTAATATCGTTTGCCGCCTCCATCACGTCGTAAGCGTCCATACCGTCTTTGAAGCCTCGAAGCAATGCGGCGAACATAAACCCGATTGCCGCGCCAGCTTCTTCAAGCGTTGCCGCGTCGATCTTGATTTCGTCCATTTCCGTTACCTCTCTTCCTGTCGATCCTGCAAGTGCGGATAATTGCCACGATTACGCAATATACGATCAGCACCGCCACCGCAATACAGGCGATCCCGCAAAGCAGGAAGAAGGCGTTTTGCATAAATTCAAACATTGTCATTGTGAATTACCTTCCTTCCTCGAAAACCTCTTCCGGCTGAATGTTCCACGCCGCCGCAATATGCTTCATCATATCCACCGCTTCGGCGCGCTTCTTCATATCCCCGTCAAGGTAAGATTTCAAGATTTCAGATTTCAGAACGCAAAGCGGGCGAACGCCCCAGTTCCCATTCCACGCGTTGCTGTTGACCAGCGTGCCGTCGGAATTGACGTAGCGGACGTAAGGATTTTTCGGGCTGTCCGGCGTAGCTGTCCACCACCAAGTATCCGGAAGCGCCGGAATGTTGCCGCGAAGAAGCCTGTATTCGTCGCACGTGATAAGCCCGACACGGACGCGATCTCCGCCGTAGTCCCTCAAACCGTCGTCGGCGGTCAAGTCAACGTTGAAATGCTCGAACATTTCTTCCGGTGCGCCCTCTGCAATCAGCCTTTTCAGAAATTCGCCGTTCAAGAACTCGCGAATATCGGACGCGGCAAAATCGTTTCGGTTCTGCGCGTCGAATGCTCGTTCCCCGATACACTCCGAAGCAATACACTTCACCCAGCTTTCGGCGGTCTGAATAATCGTGAAGGCGATCCCACCGATCTTAATTTCCTGTTTCGGCGCGAAGCCGTGTTTGTTCTCTGTCATATTAAAAAGCCCCTTTCTTATATAAATAGGTATGTCCGCACCCGCTCGCGGGTGTTTAACACTTCTTGCCGCCGTGTCTGTACGGGCGGCTTTTGTTGTATTCGTGCTTCTGTGAAATTGCCGTGTCAATGTCAATTTCGGCATATCCGCAATAATCAAGGACGCGAATAATCACGTCGGCAAGCTCGATCGGTATTCCTTCCGGCTTTCCGTTGTTTCCGGCGTAAACTTCCGTAGGCAAGCGCCCGTTTCGGTATTCTTCCAGTGCTTCGGATACCTCCGAATGAATGAGTGCCAAAACTTCCGGAAATCCGCGTTCTTCGTCCCACCAGCCGTGATCGACGGCGTTTTCGTGAATTTGCTTTGCAACCTCGTTAATTCCTGTCATTGTTTGCGCTCCTTTCTTCGTCGCTGTTGCTTTCGCCCGCGTCCCTTTGACAATCGCACGTTTCCCCGTTGTCAAGGTGTGCGCCGCAATGGTCGCATACTTTGTATTTCAATTCTTCTGTACCTCCGTTCTTTGAAATAATTAGACGGCGCAAGCCGTCCGCGCATAGCGTCAAGCCGTGTTCGCAAAGGTAGGCGCGGCGGCGTTCCGCCTCTGCCGCCTCCCAGCCGCAATGCTCGCACCCGCTACAATCTTTTTTCTTTGCCTTTTCCGGAAGTGTGCATATATATTCCACGTTCACACCTCCAGCCGCATAACCTTTTTGATCCGTGCATCAAGCACAAGAACCCGCGTCCCGTCCCCGATACGCCTTTCAATGCTTTGTTGCATTTTCTGCATATCCTCTTCACGAAGGAACGTTTCTGTCATAAGGATTAAAAGCCCGTTGCCTTTCAGCCCTTCAACCTCTTTCACGGGAATTTCTGCGCCATCTGCGCGTCTGAAAAATAAGCCTTCGTTCATTGCTTCACCCGCTCCCCGTTATAGATAACTACCATAGAAGGGAAGGGCGCGGGATCGCTCGCGTTCCCTTCGTCGTCTGTGAAGCGAAGCCGCCCGCGAACGAACCGGATTTCCGCTTTCCCGTATATGTAATCGTGAAAATAGATCGTATCCGTCCGCGCCGGAATAAGTAGCACAATAGCGTACCCCCCCCC
>NZ_JPJG01000038.1 GCF_000765235.1 Oscillibacter sp. ER4
ATGATTTCCGTGTGGCGCGAGGGGAAAAGGATCGAAGAGCTGAAGCGCAGACGCATGATCGAGGAATAAGCCCCGCTTGCAAATCCCGTCTATCCGTTGTAGAATAGCCCTGCTAAAGAACAAACAAGCGGGAGGAAAGCCGACATGATCCAGGATATCGAGCCGAAACATCTTTACAACGAGTGGAAAAAGAACGCCGTGCCGAAAAAGAGCAGCGCCGTGGTGCAGTTCCGCGGGCAGGACCTTTTGTGCCGCATCGACGACAACGGCCTCAAGTTCCCGTCGCGCTCGCAGTTTACCGAGTCCGACGAGGCGTTCACCTATCTTTTTGAGCTCGACGGGCGGGAGTATTACCTGCTTTTTGACGAAAACGAGCATGCGCTCGACGGCTACTCCTACCGCAACATCGGCCTTTTCCGCACGGAAAAGCCCAAGGAGCTCGCCTATGCGGCGGTCAGCGCGTGGCACCTTTGCTCGTGGTACCGCGACGCGCGCTACTGCGGCCGCTGCGGAGAAAAGCTCGTCCACGACGTGAACGAGCGCATGATGCGCTGTCCCAAGTGCGGCAACATGATCTTCCCGCGCATCAACCCGTCGGTCATCGTGGCCGTGACGCACGGGGACTACCTGCTTTTGACCAAGTACGCCAACCGTCCCGGCGCGCAGCGCACGGCGCTTGTCGCTGGCTTCACCGAGTTTGCTGAGAGCTTTGAGCAGACCGTACACCGCGAGGTGATGGAGGAGGTCGGGCTCAAGGTCAAGGACCTGCGCTACTATCGCTGTCAGCCCTGGGGCATCAGCGGCAACATCATGATGGGCTACTGGTGCAGGCTCGACGGCGACGACGATACGATCCATCTCGACAACTTTGAGCTGGCGGACGGCGCGTGGGTCAGCAGAAAGGAATTGCAGGAGACCTTCGTCAACAACGGTGTCGCCCTGACGGCGGAGATGATCTCCGAATTCGCCGCGGGCAGAGATCCTTACAGCCTGGAAGCGAAAAGCTAAAACAAAAAACGTCTGTCTCGGCCGAGACAGACGTTTTTTCATATGGATTTCAGATGAGGCCAACCGACAGCAGGCGCATATTGTCCCATTGACAAAGCTCGCGGAGCTCTCCGCCCTCGTACTCGTACAGCGTGCACGGATCCCACCAGTTGACGTTGAGCTTGACGAAGGCAAAATAGCGATAACCGTCCACGACGATGATCTGAAAGTCGAAGATCGCGTGGTCGATCTGGTCCGCGGCGGCGTGCATCATGGCGATCATCGTCTCGTCGGGTTCAACGACATTGCCGACAGAATCATAGAGCGTGGTGGCGACAAGTGTGTTGACCCTGTGCGAGCGGAGCGCGGTGGTGTCGAAGTCCGCGTAGTCGGCGGTGTAAAAGACGCAGGCGTCGGGCGTGAAAGCGTCGCAGGCGCGGCTTTTGCCGCTTGCACAGACCGTTTCGTAGACGTAAGCGGCGTCCTGCTCGCCGGCTAATTTGAGCGCGACGTGCAGGATCGGCTCGTCGGATTCGTTCCGGACGAAGAAAAGCAGCGCGAGACACAATGCGAAGCTGAGCAGCGCGCAGACCGCCTTTCCCCACGGGAAGCGGCGGCCCTGCCTGCGGCAGACGGCGTAGCAAACGGCCAGAATAAGACCGCAGACGAGCGCGGCGGGCACGGCAAAGCGCATGCCGCGCTGCAGTAGATAAAAAAGATAGGAAACAAAGTCGTGCATGAGATCCCTCCCGATTTGATTTCTCAGTTGGTTTCACCGCTCGCGGCATTGTCCTCTTCGATGCGCGCGCTCACGTCCTCGCGGAAGGTGAGCCACGCATCTTCGTTTTCCACATAGTATTTGGGGCAGATCTTACCCGTCACGTCGTAGTGGCGAATGACGTCTTTGGCGGGGTCAAGATCGAACGTCTCGCAGAGCCACGCGACGAGTTGTTCAAGGCTCTCCATCGTCGCGTCGTCAAACTTGCCTGTGTCGTCGGGGTGGCAGACCTCGATGGACACGGTGTAGTCGTTCGCGCTGTTGGAGCAGTAGGCGATCTCCGTCAGCGGCACGCACTGCAGAATCTCACCCTCCAGCCCGACGACAAAGTGGGCGCTCGCGTAGGTCTCGTGCGTCAGGGCGAGGTTGGCGAAAAAGCTGCGGTTCGCCGCGGCGGTCGTGCCGGGATTGCCGACATAGTGCACCACCACGCCGGAAATTTCCCTGAGCGGCGTGCCGGGGCGGGAATATTCGTTGAGGGGCAGATAGTCGACCGTGACAAAGTCCGGCACGCTGACATTCGAACCGGGGAGACTTCGGTGCGCGAGCGCATAGCGCAGCTTCATGCCGCCGAGAACGAGCAAAACGAGCGCGAGCAGGACGAGAAATGCTTTCTTGTTCCCGGTGCGGCGGCGCCTGCGCCGCCGCTTTGCGTTTTCTGCCATGTCAGTTCACGCTTTCCTCGGTGGAAGCGTCCTCTGTGGCGGGGAGAGTGTCAATGCCGTCGTCGCTGGGCGGCGTTACGGTGTTGGAGTTCAGCTCGGGCAGCAGCTCACTGAGTACTTGCAGGGTGTTGGGCGTCGAGCCATTCACAGGGGGGCTGAGCGTATACACCTCCGGGCGGCCTTTTTCATTGGTGGACTCAAAGTACAGTTCAAGCGAGAAGGAGATGGGGGGAGCGTACCGGTATTCCTGCACGGCGAAGATGTCGCTGCCGCCATTATCGGAATCCTGAACGTCCTGCATCAGCGCGGCGTAGACCTGTTCGGCCTGCGCGGCGGTGAGGGCATAGTCCTTTGTGTTGGATTTCTCATCGTAATAACAGTAGCTGTCGAGGAAGCGCGGCGTGTCGCCGAGGCGCTCGCAGCCGTTGCCGAGGACACGGCGGAGCACGGACTCTCTGCACATATAGAGCGCGTTCACGCGCGCTGTGACGGACGAGGGCACGGCGAGGTCACTTCTCCGCAGGTAGAGTGAATAGGAGCGCGAGAGCTGCGAGCCGTCCTTGAGGTAGTAGGTCAGGCGCAGGGAGAAGGGTTCGATGTCGTCATGATCGCTCTGGGAGAGCGTATCTGCGTCCGATGCGTCTGCGATGCGCGCCTGCTCGTTCCGGTTTTTGACGATGGCCTGGTGCGCCGCGGTGAGGCGGCGGATGGTATCGGCGTCGTCGGTCGTGACGTTCGTCATGCCGGAGAAGGTGTAGTAAACGGATTCGATCTCGCTCTCGTCCGGCACGCGCTTTTCATAGCCCGTGAGGTCGAAGCTCATGCCGATACCGAGCAGCACGAGGACGCCTGCGACGATCGCCGCGCCCTTCGCGCCTGCACGAAAGACGCGAAAGCTCTTTTTGATGAGCATCTCGGCGGCAAAGTAGCCCACAAGCCCCGCCGCCGCCATGCAGAGGATCGTGCCGGGCAGGGAATCGCTGCCGCTCGAGCGGTACTGGCCGAAGAGGAAATAGTAGAGGAACTGCCCGAGGGCAACGGCGGTGCAGAACGCCACGCCGTACTTGAAGATGGGCGTCGCCCACGGGAAAGCGACCGTCGAGCCGGTCATCTCGCTCTTGCGCGTGCGGTAGAGGAGCAGCGCGATGAGGGCGATGACAAGTCCCGCGAGCGCGTAGGCGGCAAGGATCATGAAAGAGCGGTGCTCGAGCGCGTAGGCGGTCACATAGTACGAGTCGCTCTCGCAGGTCTCGATCGAGGCGATGTCCACCACGGTGTACATATAGAGGGGCGGGGAGAGGAAACCGAGCGCAACGTCGGTGTGCCCACTGTAGCCGTAGAGGAAATTGCCCGCAAAGTCGCGCAGCAGATATTCCATTCCCGGAACGAGGATGTTGCCGACGAAATAGAAGACGGGCGCGGCGAGGATCTGCCCCGTCATCATCATGCACAGCACGGCGAAGGAGTAGAAAAAGACGGCTTCGAGCATGGCGCTGCCCATGGCCGCGCCAGTGACGTTCCAGAAACTGAGGTGCAGCGGGGCAGAGACCGCCGCGCCGAGCAGGAACGTGACGAGAATGGTGGAAAGCTGGCAGAACAGTCCCGTGAGGTAGGCGGTCATAAAAATCGTCTCGCGCCGCACGGGGAGCGCATGGAAGCCGTTCGTCGCGCGGCTTTGCGTCAGGTGCGAGAAGGAAAGCATCGCAAAGAAAAGGCCGAAGAAGAAGGAAATGAAGACGCCGCCGCGCACGCCGGTATTGAGCAGCAGGTAGGATGCATCCGCTGCGCTGTAACCGCCCTGATAGGCGGAAAGCTCTGAAAAGAGCATGACCGGCACGAGGAAAAGCCACAAGGCGGTGTAGCCGAGCCAGAGCGGCCAGGTGTGTTTGAGCTGGCTGCGGAATAAAGTCTTATCAAAGAACGATGTCGCGGATCGCATAGTCCTCACCTCCCAGTTCATAGATGAAAATTTCTTCAAGTGACAGCGGCACCGCGTCGATAAAGATCGGGTGCAGCGCGGCGAGCTGCTGTTCCAGTTCCTCTGCACTGCCGCGGCAGATGAGCGTGTGGACGCGCCCGGTCTGCGCGTGGTGCAGTACCTTGATCTCCTGCGGCAGGGCGGGCAGCTCCGCGCCCTCGAAGGCGAGCTGGAGCTTGACGGTATAGTCCTGCAATTCGCTCAGCGAATGTTCGAGCAGGAGCTTGCCGCGGCTCATCACGCCCACGTGGTCGCACACGTCCTCCAATTCGCGCAGGTTGTGCGACGAGACAAGCACTGTCGTGCCGCGCTCGGCAACGTCCTGCAAAATGAGACTCCACACCTGACGGCGCATCACGGGGTCGAGGCCGTCCACCGGCTCGTCGAGGATGAGATAGTCGGGCATCGTGCACATGGCGAGCCAGAAGGCCGCCTGTTTCTGCTGGCCCTTGCTCATGCGGCGCAGCGGCCGCGTTTCGTCCAGCGCAAAGACCTCTTTGAGCTTTTCGTAGCGCTCTAAATTGAAATTCGGGTAGAACCCGCGGTAAAAGCGCATCATATCGCGCAGCCCCGCCTGCATAAAGTAGAACCAGTCATCGGGGATGGAGGCGATGCGCGCCTTCACGCCCGCGTTTTCCCAGACCTCCTCGCCGTCAAAGCGCACGCTGCCCTCATCCTGACGGTAAACGCCCGTCAGGTGGCGCAGCAACGTCGTTTTGCCCGCGCCGTTTGGCCCGACAAGGCCGTAGACCGCGCCGCGCGGCACGCTCAGATCCGCGCCATCGAGCGCGGCAAAGCCGTCAAAGGTCTTTTTAAGACCTCGTACTTCGATCATTTCTCTTCTCCCTCCCTGCACAATGCTTGAATGTCTTCCTCGCTCACGCCCATGGCGCGCAGCTCCTGCAAGAGCTCTTTGAGCTGCTGCTCAAGCGATAAGCGGCGCGCGTCGTCCTGCGCGCGGTAGGTGTGCACGGCAAAGCAGCCCTTGCCGGGCACGGAGCAGCAGTAGCCGCTCGTTTCCAACTCGTTGTAGGCGCGCTGGATGGTATTGGGGTTGATGGCAAGCTGCGTCGCCAGCGCGCGCACCGAGGGGAGCTTATCCCCGTCGGCGATCGCGCCGGAGACGATCAGCCGCCGCAGTCCGTCGCACACCTGCTCGTAGATCGGGCGCGCGTCGCGGTAATTTAAGGTGATCATGGCATTCCTCCTGCATTCATCGGCTGCACAGCACGGCGAGCAGCAAAATGCCGAGCAGCAGTACAACAAGAACCGGGATCAGAAATATCAAGTGGAACATAGGCGCCTCCTGCTGTATTAAGTGTGTTAGTACAGTTAGGATAGCATGGCGGACACCGGTTGTCAAGCGGGGAATGCAAAAATTTTCCACCGTTTTGCCGTGCAAATCACTAAATGCAGGTAAAGAATGCATCAAAATTTATGCAGAATGTATGATTAGCCGTGCGCGCACGACAAAAAACGACACTTGCCCCGTTGACAGCGGGCGGCCGATTTGGTATTCTCTGAGATATGAAAGAAATTCATCAAACGTTTTACGGAATGTGATTTTTGGGAAGGAGAAGTGTATGGAACAGTTTATGAAGATCAACACTGCGGTCAACGGCTTCGTCTGGGGACCGGTGATGCTGGCGCTGCTGGTCGGCACGGGCATCTACCTGAGCATCGCTGTGGGCTTTATCCAGTTCACCAAGATCGGCTACTGGTGGAAAAACACCATCGGAAAGATCTTTAAGAAGGGCGAGGCCGGCGACGGCGAGATCACGCCGATGCAGGCCGTGTCCACGGCCCTTGCCTCCACCGTCGGCACGGGCAACATCGCGGGCGTCACGGGCGCGATCATTTTAGGCGGCCCCGGCGCCGTGTTCTGGATGTGGGTGTCGGCGCTTTTCGGCATGGTGACCAAGTTCTCTGAGGTCACGCTCGCCGTCAAATACCGCGAGCGCAACGAAAAGGGCGACTGGTGCGGCGGACCCATGTACTACATCAAAAACGGCCTTGGCCCCAAGTGGAAGTGGCTCGGCATCGTGTTCGCCGTGCTCGGCGCCATCGCGGCGTTCGGCATCGGCAACATCGCGCAGGTCAACTCCATCGCGGACTCCGTCAAGTCCGTCGCCATCGCGTTCAACGAGGACGCGGCGAATAAGGAGATGCTCATCTGCCTGATCACCGGCATCTGTGTCGCCATCTTCGTGGCGCTGGTGCTGCTCGGCGGCGTCAAGCGCATCGGTCAGGTCACGGAAAAGCTCGTGCCCGGCATGGCCGTCATTTACATCGTCTGCGCGCTCGTTGTCGTGTTTGCGAATATCAGCGCCGTTCCCGGCGTGTTCGCTTCCATCTTCAAGGGAGCTTTTAACCCCGCTGCCGTCACCGGCGGCGCGGCGGGCATGTCCATCAAGCTCGCCATGACCAAGGGCGTCGGCCGCGGCGTCTTCTCCAACGAGGCGGGTCTCGGTTCTGCGCCGATCGCGCACGCCGCCACGTCGGAAAGAAACCCCGTCAAGCAGGGCCTTTACGGCATCTTTGAGGTCTTTATGGATACCATCGTCATCTGCACGCTCACGTCCCTTGTCGTCCTCTGCTCCGGCGCGGCGGACGGCAACTACGGCAACAACGCGGCTGCGGGCGTTTCGACCACGGTCGCGGGCTTCTCGAGCGTCTTCGGCGCGAAGGCGGGCTCGGTCATTCTGGCGGTCGGCCTGCTGCTGTTTGCCACGTCCACCATCCTCGGCTGGGCGCTCTACGGCACGCGCTGCGCGGAGTTCCTCTTTGGCAGCAAGATCATCCGCCCCTATCAGATCATCTTCTGCCTCGTCGTTGTGGCCGGCGCGGTCGCGGACCTGACGCTCGTGTGGGATATCTCCGACACGCTCAACGGCCTCATGTCCATCCCGAACCTCATCGCGCTGCTGCTGCTGAGCCCCGTGGTCATCAAGGTGACGAAGGAGCATTTCGCGGGACTGAGAAAATAATCGAAATAGCGGCGAGGCTGCTTTTTGAGTGAGAACGAAACAGCAGTATATTTGCCGCCGTGCGCGGCGACAAATATGCTGCGCTGAAAAAGCCTCGCAGAGTTTCACGTCCGCAGACGTGAAAGCTGTAAAATCTGTTTTCTGCCGCGACATGCGCGCCCTCCAGAGGGGCTTCTCTTGCCCGCTACGGGGCAATTCACCTTCTGGCAGAAAACACTTTACGCGGAGCGAGCGTCGAATTGCCCGCTATAAGCGGACAATCGAGGCGCAGAGTGCAGCGAACCCTTTTCGAAAAAGTGGCTTTGCCACTTTTTCGACGGTCTCAAAGAGACGGCCTTGGCTGTCTCTTTTTTCTTCTGTTTTGCCGCGAGGGACGGGAAAAAGCAAAAAAGCGGTATCATTTCACAGGTTTTGCTTTACAATAGAAAAAAGCTGTGCTATCATAATTCAGCACGCTTATCGTGCGCATTCCCGCACTTAGGACGTGGAGGATTC
>NZ_JPJG01000039.1 GCF_000765235.1 Oscillibacter sp. ER4
TATATCGTTTGTTTGGTACTCCTTTTGGCATAGCAAAACACCCCACTTCTTAGATAGTATATCATACTGTCTAACAAATGGGGTGCAGTTCAGAATCGGTTCCTTTTTTACTGAAAAATTTACTTGGCCAGCACTTTTTTGAGTTTGGCGAAACGGGGGAGGGAGTCCTCCTTCGGGAGCTTGGGCTCGCCCTGGATGAGGGGGAGGACATAGTCGATGAACTCCTGCTTGACGCCGTTGTGAGAGTCGTTGATCCACTCGATGGGAATCTTCTTCTCGAAGTTTGCGACCTCGGTGAGCGGCAGCAGCTTCGTCTTGCAAACGTAGCGGCCGTCCACAGTCTCACGCTCAAAGGCGACCATCTTGTCGGTGATGCCGGCGACGGCGTTTTCTACCGCGGCACGACCGGCCATAACGGCCTCTTCAATGTCGGTCTCGGAGGCCAGGTGTGCGCCGCAGCGCTGGAGCAGCGACAGCTCGATGCCGCGCACCTTCGCGCCGGTCTTTTCCTTCACGATGCTCGCCAGCAGCGCCGCGAGGCCGCCAAGCTGCGCGTGGCCAAAGCCGTCCGTTGCGCTGGTCTTGGCCTCGGACACGAAGCTACCGTCGGCATAATGAATGCCCTCGGACACGGCGACCATGCAGCTGCCGGTCTCCTTATAAACGCGCTGGACGTCGGCAAGGAAGGTATCCATGTCGAAATCAGTCTCGGGCAGGTAGATGAGGTCGGGACCCGCGCCGTACTTCGTCGCGAGCGCGGCGGCGGCGGTCAGCCAACCGGCGTGGCGGCCCATGATCTCGACAATGCAGATCATGCCCGTGTCGTAGACGTGCGCGTCCTGATAGACCTCCATCAGGCTCGTTGCAATGTACTTGGCGGCGCTGGCGTAGCCGGGGCAGTGGTCGGTGCCATAAAGGTCGTTGTCGATCGTCTTGGGCACGCCCATGACGCGGCACTCGTAGCCGACCTTCTGCATGTACTTGCTGATCTTATTGCAGGTATCCATCGAGTCATTTCCGCCGTTGTAGAAGAAATAGCGGACGTCGTGCTTTTTGAATACCTCGAGGATGCGCTTATAATCGGTGTCGTCCTCGTCGGGGTCCTTCATCTTGTAGCGGCAGGAGCCGAGGGCGGAGGAAGGGGTGTACTTGAGAAGCTCCAGCTCCTTCGGGTCTTCCTGACTCATGTCGAACAGGCGGTCTTCGAGCACGCCCTTGATACCGTGCTCTGCGCCGTAGACATTCGTGATGCAGCCGGAATCGAGCGCCGTGCGGATGACGCCGTAAGCGCTCGCGTTGATGACGGAGGTCGGGCCGCCGGACTGGCCGATGATGCACGCGCCTTTCAATTCACTCATAGCAGTTCTCCTTATCGCTTAGGCCTTGCCGGCGCAGCCGAGCACATCGACGAGCTTGTGGCGGACGAGCTCCTTGATGTTGGTGCGGGCGGGCTTGAGATACTCGCGCGGGTCAAACTTGTCGGGATGTTCATCGAGGAAGGCGCGCACGGTGCCGGTCATGGCAAGGCGCAGGTCGGAGTCGATGTTGATCTTGCAGACGGAGAGCTTTGCGGCCTCGCGCAGCTGATCCTCGGGCACGCCGATAGCGTTGGGCATCTTGCCGCCGTGCTCGTTGATCATCTTGACATACTCCTGCGGGACGGAGGAGGAGCCGTGCAGCACGATGGGGAAGCCGGGCAGACGCTTGGAGACTTCCTTCAGCACATCGAAGCGCAGCGGGGGCGGGACGAGGATGCCCTGCTCATTGACGGTGCACTGCTCGGGCTTGAACTTGTAAGCGCCGTGAGAGGTACCAATGGCGATGGCAAGGGAGTCGCAGCCGGTCTTGGAGACGAATTCCTCGACTTCTTCGGGATGGGTGTAGGACGCCTCGTGCGCGGCGACCTTGACCTCGTCCTCGATACCGGCGAGGGTGCCGAGCTCGGCCTCGACCACGACACCGTGGTCATGTGCGTACTCGACAACCTTCTTCGTGATCTCGATATTTTCGGCAAAGGGCTTGGAGGAGGCGTCGATCATGACAGAGGTGAAGCCGCCGTCGATGCAGGACTTGCAGGTCTCGAAGTCCGGGCCGTGGTCAAGGTGCAGCACGATGGGGATATCGGGGCAGCACTCGACAGCAGCTTCCACGAGCTTGACGAGGTAGGTGTGGTTCGCGTAGGCGCGGGCGCCCTTGCTGACCTGCAGGATCACGGGCGCGTGCTCTTCCTGGCAGGCCTCGGTGATACCCTGCACGATCTCCATGTTGTTGACGTTGAACGCGCCGATGGCGTATCCGCCGTCATAGGCTTTTTTGAACATTTCAGTAGATGTTACGAGCGGCATAATATCTTCTCCTTTGATAAAAAAGTTATTTCAAATGTTTGGTACGTTTGGAACTAATTGTATTGTAACACAGAAATTTGATTTTGCAAGAGGATTTGCGATATTTTTGAAAAAAAGGAGACAAAACCGATTCGCTTTGTCTCCTTTCTTTGCTCAGATGTTCACTTTGACCGTCTCAGCAATCTGGTCCGCTGTCAGGCCATACTCGCGTAGCACGTCCGCCGCCTTGCCGGACTGGCCGAAGCGGTCGTTCACGCCGATCTTATGGAACTTGCAGTTGACCTTACCCATCAGGACGTCGGCCACGGCGTCGCCCAGACCTCCGATGACGCTGTGCTCCTCGACGGTGATGACCTTGCCGCACTTTTCAGCCCATTCGGTGACGCACGCAGCGTCGATGGGCTTGATGGTGTGGATGTTGATGACGGCGGCGTCGATGCCATCGCTTGCGAGCGCTTCGGCAGCCATCAGGGACTCGTTGACCATGAGGCCGGTCGCGAAGATCGCAACATCCTTGCCCTCGCGCAGGACGTTTGCTTTGCCAATCTCAAAAGGCTTGACCATGTCGCCCTCGAAAACGGGGGTGGCGAGGCGCGCAAGGCGCATATAGACCGGGCCGTTCATCTCGGCGATCGCCATGGTGGCGGCCTTGGCCTCGTTGGCGTCCGCGGGGCAGATGACCGTCATGCCGGGGATGACGCGCATGAGGGCGATGTCCTCGATGCACTGGTGGCTGCCGCCGTCCTCGCCGACGCTGACGCCCGCATGGGTCGCGCAGATTTTGACATTGAAGTGGGGATAGGCGATGGAGTTGCGAATCTGCTCATAGGCGCGGCCGGCGGCAAACATCGCAAACGAAGAGCAGTAGGGGATGAGGCCCATCGTGGACATACCGGCGGCGATGTCGACCATGTTGGCCTCGGCAATGCCGCAGTTGTAGAATTTTTCGGGGTGCGCCTTGGCGACCTTGCAGGTCTGCGTGGCGTTGGCGAGGTCGGCGTCGAGCACGACGACCTTATCGTTCTTTTCGACCAGTTCGATCAGCGCTTCGCCGTAAGCCTGACGGGTTGCAATTTTATCAGCCATGTTCTTAGTCCTCCAATTCCTTCAAAGCCTGCTCGCGCTGCTCGGCATTTGGGGCCTTGCCGTGCCAGCCGACCTGATTCTCCATGAACGAAACACCCTTGCCCTTGACGGTGTGTGCAAGAATGGCCTTGGGCTTGCCGGGCATGGTAGGCTTGGAGAGCGCGGCCTCGACGGCGTCGAGATCGTTGCCGTCGGGCAGCTCGACGAGGTCAAAGCCGAACGCGCGGAGCTTGGCGGGCAGATCGCCAAGGCTCATGACCTGGTCGTTCGTGCCGTCGATCTGGAGCCCATTGTTGTCGATGATGACGGTCAGATTGTCGAGTTTATAGTGTGCAGCGGCCATGTAAGCCTCCCAGATCTGACCCTCCTGGCTCTCGCCGTCGCCGACGAGGGCGAAGACCTTCGTGTCCTTGCCGAGGTGCTTGGCGCCGAGCGCCATGCCGACAGCGATGGACACGCCCTGACCGAGAGAACCCGTGGAAGCGTCCACGCCGGGGACCTTCTTCGCGTCGGGATGACCTTGCAGAATGGAGTGCAGCTGGCGGAAGTTCGCGTACTCGTCGCGGGAGATGAAGCCCTTGGCGGCGAGGACTGCGTAGTAGCAGGGAGCGGCATGACCCTTGGAGAGCACGAAACGATCACGGTTGGGATCGTGCGGGTTCTGCGGGTCAACGCGCATGTGGTTGAAGAAAACGCTGGTCATCAGCTCCACCGCAGACAGCGAACCGCCGGGGTGGCCGCTGCCGGCGTTGGCGGTCATCGTGATGATGTCACGCCGTACCTGCCGGCAGATAGGGGAAAGCTCTTGAGTCGTCATGGAAACCCTCCTTATAATATAGAGCGATCAAATGCATTTTACTAATAATTCAGTATATCGGATACGCCATGGAAAGTCAATTATAACCGGAGCAACGCGTATAAGAAACCGGAGCAACGCGTATAAGAAAGCAGCCTGTCCCGCTTGATCTGCGGGACAGGCTGCAAAGGGAGGGGAAAAACCTTCTTACAGCTCGGGGAAGAGGTCGTTGAGCAGTGCGGTGCAGAACTTTTCTTCCCACTTGTACATGCCGGAATACTCGCCGTAGTTTTCATCCTCGGGAGAGCCCATACCGGTCATGGCATAGTAGATCACGGTGCCGGTGCTGCGATCCATGAACATACCGGCCAGCAGGCCGTAGGCCTCGCCGAAGTGACCGGCGAGAACGACGTCGCGGTCTTTGAGCAGACGGTCATAGTGCGTGCTGGACATAGTCTGGATACCCAGACCGTAGGAGTAGAACAGGCCGCTGGTGTGGCCGTTCTTGGTCTCGTCGTTGTAGGTCCAGACGGGGGTGAACATCTCGTCGACAGACTTCTTGGTCAGGATCTGCTTGCCGTTGACCTTGCCATCGTTGAGGAACATTTCGATCAGGGTCTTCATCTCGTTCGGGGAGACGCGCAGGCCGCCCTGGGGAGAGAAGAGAGAGCCGTTGGTGCCGACCTTGTAGTCCTTGACGGAAGCGACGAGGTCGCCGTTTTCGGCCTGGAGCACGGGGTTGGTGACAACGACCTTATCGCGGTCAGCTGTTTCGCCGTTGCGGTAATCGTCGATCTGGGCGATGTAGGGACCGTTGACATTCCAGACGTTCTTGTTCATCTTCTGGTAGAGCGTGGCGATGTTGTCCAGCTCTTCGGCGTCAAAGTCGCCGGGGTTGTAGCTGGCCTTGATGCCCATGGGCTCAAGAACGTTCTGCTTCATGTAGATATCGAAACGCTGGCCGCTGAGCTGCTCGATGATCGTGCCGACCAGAGCAAAGTTCAGGTTGCAGTAGCAGAAGTACTCGCCGGGCTTGCAGGCGACGCCGTCCTCGGTGTCGGCGAAGTGCTCGCCGTCAAGCCAGAATTTGCCGTCGGGGAAGAAGAACTCGCGCAGACTGTACTCGGGCGGGATGGAGTAGAGGCTGCCGTCGCGCAGGGAGGAGGTGTGGGAAAGCAGCATTCTGGTGGTGATGGCGATGTCGGGATAGTTGGGGTTGCGCAGCTTGTAGCCGAGGTAGGTGCTGACGTCCTCATCGAGGTCCAGCTTGCCCTGCTCGACAAGGCGCATCGCTCCGACCGTGGCGAACACCTTGGAGATAGAAGCGGTGCGGTAGCGGCTGTCCAGCTCGAGGGGGAGATTTTTGGAGGAATCGTTGGCGTCGATGTAGCGGTCGCCGCCGGTGCGCTGATAGATGAGCTTACCGTCTCTGTAGGCCATCACGGCAAAGCTGGCGATGGGCGCGACGGAGTCGTTCAGGATGGCGTTGAGGTCAGCGGCAACGTGGTCCTTGGGAAGCGAAGAGAGCGCGGAGACCGCGGTCTTGAGCTCAGCCTTGGAAACGTTGGCGTTCAGGTTCGCGCCCTTGGGGAGGATGCCGTAGGCAGAGGCCCAGGAGGCGGCATCGTCGGCCCACTTGGAGGCGTTCTTGCCTGCCGCGTCGTCGCGGTTGGTCAGGGGCAGGTTTGCGATTTTGGCGTAGCGGTAGAGCACGGTGACGAGCTGCTGCCAGGTCAGTGAAGCGTTCGGTGTCATGCGGTTTTCACCGACGCCGAGCATCAGGCCGTTTGCACGGGCCCAATAGAGCGCGTCGGATTCGTCAAGACCCGCAACGTCAGTGAGGGTCGTCTTGCGGTCGGCGTCCGACACCGCCGGCTTGCCGGCGAGGGTGTAGACCGCCTGCGCAGCTTCCGCTCTGGTCGCCGATTCGGCAGCCTTCGCAGGCGCTGCCAGCAGGCTGAATACCAGCGTCAGGGACAGAAGAAGGGAGAGAGCGCGTTTTTTCATGGTATGGAGCTCCTTTGGTGAGATTTAACCGCCGCCGCATCATGAAACGATCGCCTAGCCGCGCAGAACTGCAACAAAAAAACCAGCGGCAGCAGAAACGGCGAAAAATCCGTCCTGTGACCACTGGTTTTCAACTGCTGGGAAGGGACTGAGGGCCCGATCTGGCAAATTGAAGCAGTTCTTCGTATGCTGTTGGACATTCTGCATAATACTGCTTTTGGTTAGTTGCATAAACTATAACAGGCGCGGCAAAGACTGTCAAGGCATTTTTTAACAAATTGTTAAATCTGGTCAAAAGCAGACTGAAATTTGATGGCAGCTCACCCGCGGTCCGGGCGGTTTTTATGCAGTTTCACATGCGACAAGGGATTTGCCTTTGCAGCCACGCGCAGCGCGTCGTTATCAATGTGTGTGTAGATCTCCGTCGTGTTCAGATGCTCATGCCCGAGCACCTCCTGCACGGTTTTGACGTCCACGCCATTTTGCAGCATGAGCGTTGCCGCCGTGTGGCGCAGCTTGTGCGAGGAGTATTCTGAAGCGTCGAGCCCCGCGGCGCTCAGGTGCTTTTTGACGAGCGCGTGGACGCTCGAGCGGCTGATGCGCTCGTTGCGCGACGAGAGAAAGAGGGCATTGTGGTCGCGGCCGGAGATGGGGCGGCGGACGGCGAGATAACGCTTGAGCGCATCCTTGCAGGCGTCGTTTAAGTAGACGATGCGCACCTTGTTGCCTTTGCCGAGCACGCGCAGCGCGTCGTCCTGAATGTCCTGCAGATCAAGGCCGCAAAGCTCGGAGATTCGCAGCCCGCAGTTCAGAAAGATCGTCAGAATGCAGTAATCGCGCTCGCGGTTCTGCCCGTCGACGGACTGGAGAAGCTGTACGCTCTCGTCGAGCGTCAGGTACTTCGGCAGCGACTTTTTGATCTTGGGGGAGTCAAGGTCCTTGCAGGGATTCGTGTCCAAAAGGTGCGCTTTATTGACCAAATAGTTGTAAAAAGACCGAATCGTCGCAATTTTTCGCGCTCTGGACGCGGCGTTCAGGCCGTAGTCAGACACGTCACTGTTCTGATGCTGCACGCGGTCGCGGCTCAGATAGGTCATGTAGGCGTAGATATCGGTTAATGTTACTTTTTTCACAAAGCCGAGATCGACATCCATGATGGAAATTTCACTCAAAGGGAGGTCTCGCAGCGACGGATCGCGCGACTGCTTCAGATAGCGAAAAAAGTTGCGCAGGTCGAGAAAGTATTCGTCGACTGTTTTCTGCGAGTGGGCTTTGATGGTCTCGTGATAGGATAAAAAATCACGCAGGATCGGCGGCGATTCCAAGCGGTAGTCGTTCATAGTAAATGAGCGCCAGTGCAGGCACAGAAACAGCTCATCTAAATCAGAAAGAAAAAATACGGAGAAGTTACGAAGTGTTGGATTTCAAAATACCGGAAAAAATTCGGTAGCTCTGATCTGTGAGCGTTGTCGGCGGTTCAAGCGTGATACACAGCTACGCAGCGATTGATCGTTCGAACGGATGCACAGCGCACATGCCGTTAATCGACGGTATGACGGCTTTCAATAAAGTGGCCGATGGAGAGGGGGCATTTTGAAGTCCATACTTTATTGAACAAAATAAAAATTTTGTTCAATAAAGGGGAGCGGGGAAGCGTATTTTTGCGGAAATGAGCGTTTTGGCGTGGCTGGCGGCAAAAAACCTCCTTTGTCAGGATCGTGGGATGATAGCTATTGGTTCCGGCAGCGTTTTCACGCAGCCGGTTTTGCTGCAATGTTATCAATATTATTATGTAGATGCTGCATTGCGGTCAGCGCGCCGGCGTTTACACCTGCACGATGGCGCGCAGCGCTTCGGCGATGTTGCACGCTTCGATCAGCGCGAGCCCCTGCGGCGCGCGGATCTGATCCTTGCGCTGCTTCGGGATGATGCATGTTTCAAAGCCCAGACGGTGCACCTCGCTGAGCCGCTCGCTCAAATGGTTCACGCTGCGAAGCTCGCCGGTCAGGCCGACCTCGCCGATGGCGGCGACGTGATTGCCGATGGGCTTGTCGAGATAACTCGACGCGAGCGCCAGCACGGCGGCAAGGTCTGCTGCGGGCTCGTCCACGCTCAATCCGCCGATGACGTTCAAGAACGCGTCACAGCCGGACACCTTGAGCGCGCCGCGCTTTTCGAGCACCGCCATCAACATGGCGGCGCGGTTGTAGTCAAAGCCGTTGCTTGTCCGCCGCGAGACCGACTGCGCCGCGGGCGCGAGCAGCGCCTGCACCTCGGCCAGCACCGGGCGCTGGCCCTCCATCACGCAGGTCACGCAGGTGCCGGGCGCGTCGTCTGGACGGCCCGAGAGCAGCATTTCCGACGGGTTCGGCACCTCGACAAGGCCTTCGCTGCGCATCTCGAATACGCCGATCTCGTTCGTCGCGCCGAAGCGGTTTTTCGCCGCACGCAGGATGCGATAGCTCATGTGCGCCTCACCCTCAAAATACAGCACGCAGTCGACCATGTGCTCCAGAACCTTCGGGCCCGCAATAGAACCCTCTTTGTTGACGTGCCCGATGACAAAGACGGTGATGCCCTCCCCTTTGGCCAGCTGCATCAGCTCCAGCGTGCAGGCCCGCACCTGCGCCACGCTGCCCGCGGGCGATTCGAGCGAGTCCTGATAGAGCGTCTGGATGGAGTCGACGATCAGCACATCGGGCTTTTCCTCTTCGACGGATTCCAGCACGTCGCCAAGGCAGGTCTCAGACAGCACGTACAGGTTGTCCGACTGCACGCCGAGGCGGTCGGCGCGCAGCTTGAGCTGGCGCGGCGATTCCTCGCCGGAAACGTACAGAATTTTCGCGTTTTCACTCAGCTTTCCGCAGATCTGCAGCATCAGCGTCGATTTGCCGATGCCCGGCGCGCCGCCGACGAGCACGAGCGAACCCTGCACAGCGCCCCCGCCGAGCACGCGGTCGAGTTCGCCCATGCCTGTGGGAAAACGGATCTCCTGCGCCGTGTCGAGCTCTGAGATCGGGTGCGCCTTGGCGCGCAGCGCGCGGCTGCGGCCGCCCGCTTTCGCCTTTGCACCGTCGCCGACGGCCTGCTCCACGAGCGTGTTCCATGCGCCGCAGCTCGGGCAGCGGCCCGCCCATTTGGGCGTTTCGTTGCCGCACTCCGTGCAGAAAAAAACGCTTTTTGCCTTTGCCATATTGTAAACCTCTTTTGCTTTACTGCTACTGATGTAAAAGACCGGACGCGATCACAACGGCCAATCTTTGTTGGTATTGACTGCTTTTCAAAAGCGCCGTTTCGTTTTCATTGCTCAAAAATCCGCACTCGATCAGGATCGCGGGCGCGGTGACGTTTTTCATCAGGAAGATCGACGCGTCGATGGCCTTCTCTGTCTTCTCATTGCCCGCGTTGACAGTCTGATTCAGCGCGAGCTGCACCGCATTCGCGACCTCGGCACTCCCCTCTTTTTTGCCGTAAAACACCTGCGCACCGTGCGTCTGCTTGGATGACGGAAGACTGTTCTGGTGGATGCTGACAAGGATAGCGCCTTGCGTGCTGTTGACCAGTCCCACGCGGTTTTCGAGGTCGGAGCGCTTCTTTTCCCGCAGCGTGGACGCACTGGCATCGTGGATGGAGATATCCTCTGTGCGCGTCATGCGCGTCTCCTCGCCGAGAAAAACGAGCAGCGCGTCGAGCCGCCGCGCGATGGCGAGGTTCATGTCGCTTTCCTTGCTGCCGTCGGCGGCGACGGCCCCGCCGTCCTCCCCACCGTGCCCCGCGTCGATGACCCAGACGGTCTTCCCTGTCGGCGCCGACACGCTCGTCTCCACCGCCTCTGGCGGCAGAAGCAGGCTGACGGTCGCCGCCGTCAGCACGAGCAGCAGCGCGAATATGGCGTAAAACGCCTTTTTTCCGAAAACGATAAACAAAATACCCCTCACCCCGGAACAATGTATGCCCCGCGGCGCGGCCTTATGTGCTTTTCATTATACAGGACTTTGAACAAAAAGAAAAGCCCCGCTTCCCTTTTTTCTCCCGCTGCATAGGATGGTGTGGGCGGATGCCCGATTTCTTTGCAAGGAGGAGACTTCTTTGGACGACAACAGAGCCATGCGCGCCGAGTCCGGCGTGGGCACACTGCCGAACGGCTGCTGCGCGCCGCTGGCTTTTCCCTATGTCCCCGTGCAGAAAAACGACCCCGAGCGCTATTCCCAACAGGACGCGCTCAAGGCCGGCACGCTGTTTCCGGGGCTGAACCTACCCTTTCACGCGCAGATGAAGACGAAGTTCCCCGCCGTCAACACGGCGCTCTCAGAGCTGATGGCGCTCGATTTTGCCATCGACGAGCTGGGGCTTTATCTCACCACACACCCGGAGGACACCGAGGTTCTGAACCTCTACTGGTCGTATATCAAGCTCGGCCGCGAGGGGCGCGAGGCCTATGAAAAGCAGTACGGCCCGATTTTGCAGACGGACGTGACGCCCGGCAGCTTCAAGTGGCTGAATGATCCGTGGCCGTGGGATCTGGAGGGAGAAAAGTAATGTTTGTATATGAGAAAAAGTTACAGTACCCCGTCAAGATCAAGAACCCGAATCCACGGCTTGCCGCGGCGATCATCTCGCAGTACGGCGGCCGATATTTCATTTATCCATAATAGTACCAGCCATTTGCGATTGAACCGTATATCTCGCGCTCATCAAAAAAAGGCAGGGCCTTTGCCCT
>NZ_JPJG01000040.1 GCF_000765235.1 Oscillibacter sp. ER4
GCGCGCGCTCGTGCGCGATGACATACGCCGCCGTCCCCTCGTCCATATGCATGGGAAGATAAATGTTCGGCTTCACCACGCCGAAGACGAACGGCGAATCGACAAATTCGCTCTCGTAGATGTTATCTCGCAGCAAAATCGCCGTTGCGAGCTTTCTTTTCAGCTTTCCCGCGCTCACGAGCGCGTGGACGAGCAGCGCCGCCATGCCGGCAAGCCAGAGGACGCTGTAGATGTTGAAGTCCACCTGCGCCTGCTGGCGGCTCACGCCGACGGGGACCTCCGCCGCCGAGGGCAGCGTCGGATTCGTGGCGATGTCAAGCGTCGCCTGCTCGTAGAGCACCGGCTCGCGCGTTTCGGTCACGATCTCGCTCGGGATGGTCTCGGCGCTCGGGATGAGCGAGAGCGCGCTTTCAATCGAAAACAGGCAGACAAGCCGCAGTGCGACCACACCCCAGAGAAGCGGCATGACCCACTTCGGCGCTTTTTTGAGGACAACCCGCAGCACGAGCACCGCCAGAATGAGCCAGCTTGCGCTGATGCTGAGGTTCACGAGCTTCAAAAAGACGTCATCCATGATGATTCTCCTTTCGGTAAAGGTCGATCATTTTCTGCACCTCGTCAAGCTCTTTGTCGCTCACGTGGCTCGACTTTGTAAACGCGGCGACGAACGCGGGCAGCGAGCCGTCGAAGCGCTTGTCGAGCAGCTCATCGATCTCGGCGGTCTGCGCCTCGTCCTGTGAGATGAGCGACGTGACGACAGTATTCTCGTTTTTCAGCACCCCGCGCTCAGAGAGCCGTTTGATGACCGTGTAGGTCGTCGTCGGTTTCCAGCCCAGGTGCTCGGCGCACAGGGCGACAAGTTCGCGGCTTCTGACCGGCTCGTGTGCCCACAGGATTTGGCAAAAGCGGTATTCGCTCTCAAAAATTTTCGGCGTTTCCATCTTGTTCCCTCTCTAATCTGTTAGAGTATATTTGTACACTAACAGATTAGAGTCCTTCTGTCAAGCCCTTTTGCGCTCAATTCTGGGCAAATCTCACTTGACAAGGTCCTCCACGCTCCTTATAATAATTCATATCGCACAAAAAGCTCCGCGCAGGAGCTTTTTTTATGTTTGGAGAAAGAGAGTGTTATCCCATGTCAAAAAAAGCCAATCCCGCGGCGCTGCTGCCGATCTTAGTGTTCCTTGTCCTGTATCTGGGCCTCGGCCTGATCTTTGAGTACGTGCTCAAAATCCCGATGGGATTTTATTCCATCCCCATCGTCGTCATCTTTCTCATCGCGCTGCTCGTAGCCTGCTGCCAGAACCGCGCGCTGTCGTTCGACGAAAAGCTCACGCTAATGGGCCGTGGCGTGGGCGATAAGAACATCATCACGATGCTGCTCATCTTCTTAGCCGCAGGTATGTTCGTCGGCGTCGTGGGCCGCTCGAGTGCGGAGAGCGTTGCGTACTTCATGCTCTCGATCATCCCGTCGAAATTCGCCGTGGCGGTGCTGTTCGTCGTAAGCTGCTTTGTCTCCACCGCGATGGGCACAAGCGTCGGCACCATCACGCTCATCGTCCCCATCGCCATCCCCATCGCCGCGGCCAGCGGCTATTCCCTGCCGCTGTGCGTCGCGTCCGTCATGGGCGGGGCAATGTTCGGTGACAATCTGAGCTTCATTTCCGACACGACCATCGCCGCCTGCAACGGGCAGGGCTGCGCGATGAAGGACAAATTCCGCGAAAATTTCCACATCGCCTTCCCCGCCGCGCTCGCGTCGCTCGCACTCATCCTCGTGCTGACGCTGAATGCGGACGTGCACCCCGCGCCCATCCCTGCCTACAATCTCATTCAGATCATCCCCTATGTGCTCGTGCTCATCGGCGGCATCATCGGTATCAACGTCTTTGTCGTGCTGCTCATCGGTATCGTATCCGGCGCGGTCATCGCGCTCGCGACCGGCGCGACGGGGCAGACCGGCATCCTCGCAGTCAAGGCGCTGCTCGAGAACATGGGCAGCGGCGCGGCCGGCATGTTTGAAACGTCGATGGTCGCAATTTTGGTCTCCGCCATCTGTGCGCTGATCCGTGAGTACGGCGGCTTTGAAGCGCTGCTCGGCTGGATCAGAAAGGCGTTTCGCGGCAAGCGCGGCGGCCAGATCGGCATGGGCCTTCTCGTCGGCGCGATGGACATTGCCACCGCGAACAACACCGTCGCCATCGTTATGGCAAACCCCATCGCCAAGGAAATGAGCGAGGAATACGGCATCACCCCGCGCAAGGCTGCGTCGATCCTCGACACGTTCTCCTGCATCTTTCAGGGCATCATCCCCTACGGCGCGCAGATGCTCGTTGCGATCTCCGCGGCGCACGAGCTGGGCTACGCCATCTCGGCGTTCGACATCATCCCAAACCTCTTCTACCCCTATCTTCTGGCGGTGAGCTCATTCTTCTTCATCATCGCGATCGACGGCAAAAAGAAAGCGTGACCAATGGTTGACCATAATCTGCTTCAGCGCAAAAAGCTCTTTCTTTTCGACCTCGACGGCACGCTGTACTTGGGCGACCGGCTTTTTCCCGGCGTCCGCGAGCTGCTCTCTGCCATCCGCGCACGCGGCGGGCAGTACCGCTTTCTGACAAACAACTCCTCGCGAAGCGTGGAGGCCTACGTGCAGAAGCTCACGCGCCTCGGCGTCGCGGCGGAGTCGGGCGATTTTCTCACCTCGGTCGACGCGCTCGTTCACTATCTCCGCGAGCACGACGGTCAAGACAAGCGCTATTATGTCTGCGGTACGGAGTCGATGAAATCACAGCTCCGCGCGGCTGGCCTTACCGTCGCAGAACGGCGTGAGGACGCGAACGCGCTCCTGATGGGCTTCGACACCGAGCTGACATTTCAAAAGCTGGAGGACGCCTGCATCCTGCTCGGTCAGGGCGTTCCCTACGTTGCGACAAATCCCGATTGGGTCTGCCCCACGGCCTACGGCTTCGTGCCCGACTGCGGGAGCGTGTGCGAAATGCTCTGGCGCGCGACATCCCGCCGCCCCATCGTCATCGGCAAGCCCGAACCACTGATGCCGCAGCTCGCAATGCTCGAGGCGGGCGTTTCCGCACAGGAAACGTTGCTCGTGGGCGACCGAATTTACACGGACATCGCCAGCGGCGCGAACGCGGGCATCGACACGCTGCTCGTTCTCTCGGGCGAGACGAAGGAAGAAGACCTTCCCACCTCTGACCCGCAGCCGACGTTCGTTCTGCCGGATGTCGCCGCGCTGCTAAACATCTTGGAATCTTAAAAAGGATGACCTATGGCAAACATCATCGAAATCCACGATTTTTCCGATCCCGCGCTCGACATCTACGCGCGCCTGACCGAAAACCAACTGCTCAATCGCGCGGACCCCGACAACGCACTCTTCGTCGCGGAAAGTCCGCTCGTCATCGGCCGCGCACTGGATGCGGGCTGTGAACCGGTGTCGTTCCTGATGGAGCGGCAGCATACGCAGGGCAAGGGGCGCGAAATTCTCGCCCGCTGCTGTCAAGATATTCCGGTTTACACCGCTGATGAATCCGTGCTGACACAGCTCACCGGCTTTCACCTGACGCGCGGCATGCTCTGCGCCATGCGGCGGCCGAAGCTCCAAAGCGTCGAGGACGTCTGCCGCGATGCGCGGCGCGTCGTCGTGCTCGAAAACGTGATGAATCCGACGAACATCGGCGCGATCTTCCGCTCCGCCGCCGCGCTCGGCATGGACGCGGTGCTGCTCACGACTGCGGGCAGCGATCCGCTCTATCGCCGCGCCTCGCGCGTCAGCATGGGAAATGTGTTCCTCATCCCGTGGACCTACCTGCCCGAAAGCGGCGACTGGACGCAGCTGCTGCGCGATCTCAGCTTTCGCACCGTCGCGATGGCACTGCACAACGACTCCGTACGGCTCGACGATCCGCGCCTTGCCGCCGAAGAAAAGCTTGCCATCGTCATGGGCACGGAGGGTGACGGGCTCGCGTCCTCGACCATCGCGAGCTGCGACTACACGGTCAGGATCCCGATGTACCACGGCGTCGACTCGCTCAATGTCGCCGCAGCGAGCGCCGTGGCGTTCTATGAGCTGGGACTTCCCCCGCTGAACGAAAAGAAGGACTGACATGCTGAACAATACTGGCTTCGACCTCTGGGCCGACGGCTATGACAAGAGCGTCGGCCTCTCCGACGAGAACGACCGCTACCCCTTTGCGGGCTACCGCGCCATGATGAACGCGCTCTATCAGCGCGTGCTCGCGCAGAGCGGGCATGACGTGCTGGATATCGGCTTCGGCACGGGCATACTGACCTCGCGGCTCTACGAGCAGGGCTGCCGCATCTATGGGCAGGACTTTTCCGCGCGCATGATCGAACTGGCGCAGGCAAAAATGCCGGACGCGCGGCTCTATCAGGGCGATTTTTCCAAAGGCCTTGTGCCCGAGCTTTGCGCACGGCAGTACGACGCCATCGTCGCGACCTACTCGCTCCACCACCTGACGGACACGCAGAAAATCGACTTTCTTCGCGCGCTTCTGCCGCTTTTGAATCAGGACGGCTGTCTTTTCATCGGCGACGTCGCCTTTCGCACGCGCGAAGAGCTCGAAGCGTGTCGAACTGCGGCAGGCGAGGATTGGGACTCAGATGAAATTTACTTCGTCTACGGCGAACTCCGTCCCCACTTCCCCACGCTGACGTTTGAATCCTTCTCCCACTGCACCGCACTCCTGACGCTGCGAAAATAATTTCCCTGGAAATATGATAAAAAGCCTCTGTATGGTCAACCCATACAGAGGCTTTTCTGTGAAGCATTATTCCTTTTCAGTCGTTCAAATGGTCGAGAATCGCCGCAATCAGCTGCTCCTTGCCCGTGCCCTTTTCGGCAGAGAACGGAATAACGAGCTCATCGTCGCGCAAACTCAGCGTCTCGCGAATTTGGGCAAGATTCGGCTCGATCTCGCGCGCTTTGAGCTTGTCGAGCTTGTTCGCCACGATCACGACGGGACAGCCCGTCTGCACGAAGTAGTCGTGCATCGTCACGTCGTCCGCCGTCGGCTTGTGCCGCGCGTCGACGATCTGCACACCGAGGTGAATGAGCCCCGCAGACTGGAAATAGTTTTCCATCAGCTTGCCCCAGCGGTCGCGCTCGGTCTTGGAGACCTTGGCGTAGCCGTAGCCCGGCAGGTCGACGAGGTAGAGCTTGCCGTCGATCTTAAAGTAGTTGATCTGCGAGGTCTTGCCCGGGGACGCACCCACGCGGGCAAAGTTCTTGCGGTTGACGAGCCGGTTGATGACGGACGATTTGCCGACGTTCGACCGCCCCGCAAACGCGAGCTGCGGCATCCCGTCGCGCACGAACTGCTTTTCTGACGCCGCCGAGAGGATGAATTCGACCTTGTTGAAGTTGATCGCCATGGTTTTCGTTTCCTTTCAGCTCATTTCGCCCGCACGCAGCGCGCTGTGCGCGCTCTCCTGCACGGGAGGAAGATAGCTCTCGTGCGCGGCAGCGGTGCATTTTTCGGGCAGCACCAGCGCCTCGGCAAAGACGGCGTCCACCGTCTCGACCGGTACAAAGCGCAGCTTTTCGCGCACCAGCGGGTCGATCTCGTCGAGGTCCTTTTCATTCTCCTTCGGGAGAATGACCGTATGTACGCCCGCGCGCAGCGCGCCCATTGTCTTTTCGCGCAAACCCCCGATGGCGAGCACACGGCCGCGCAGCGTGATCTCGCCCGTCATGGCGACATCGCGGTGTACCGCCTGCCCCGTCAGCGCGGAGAGCACCGCTGTCGCGATGGCGATACCGGCGCTGGGTCCGTCCTTGGGGATGGCTCCCTCAGGGAAGTGGATATGGATGTCCTTCGTCTTGTTGAAGTCCGGCGCGATGCCGAGCTCCTGCGCCCGCTGGCGCAGGCACGAGAGCGCCGCGCGGCAGCTCTCCTGCATCACGTCGCCCAGGTTGCCCGTGAGCTCGACCTTGCCGCTGCCATCCATCACGCCGACCTCGACGGGCAGAATTTCGCCGCCCACCTCGGTCCACGCAAGGCCGTTCACCACGCCGACAAGGTCCTTTTCGGGAATCTTCTCCTGTGCAGCACGCGGCGCACCGAGGAAGTCCTTGATGTTCTTCTCTGTCACGGCGACTCGCTTTACATCGCTTGTAGCAAGCTGCATTGCCGCCTTGCGGCAGATCTTGCCGAGCTGACGCTCAAGCGAGCGCACGCCGCTCTCGCGCGTGTAGAGCGCGATGGCCGCGCGGATGGCGCTCTCGTCCACGCGCAGGCTCGAGGCCGTCAGCCCGTTGGCCTGACGCTCCTTGGGCAGCAGGTGCCGCTGCGCGATCTGCACCTTCTCCTCGTCCGTATAGCTGGGAATCTCAATAATTTCCATGCGATCGAGCAGCGGACGCGGAATGGTGTCAAGCGTGTTGGCCGTCATGATGAACATGACGCGGCTCAGATCGACGGGAATTTCAAGGTAGTGGTCGCGGAAGGCATAATTCTGTTCGCTGTCGAGCACTTCTAAAAGCGCCGACGCGGGGTCACCGCGCCCGTCGCTGCCCATCTTGTCGACCTCGTCGAGCACGAGCAGAGGATTCATCGAACCGCTGCGGGAAATAGCCTCGATGATGCGGCCTGGCATCGCGCCGATGTAGGTCTTGCGGTGGCCGCGGATATCCGCCTCGTCACGCACGCCGCCGAGCGACAGCCGCGCGACCTTGCGGTTCATCGCCTTGGCGACCGACAGTGCGATTGACGTCTTACCGACGCCCGGAGGACCGACAAGACATAAAATCTGTCCCTTCGCCTCGGGGTTGAGCTGGCGCACGGCGATGAACTCTAAAATGCGCTCCTTGACCTTCTGCAAGCCGTAGTGGTCGCGGTCAAGAATCTTGCGCGCAGCGTCTACGCTGGCGCGCTCCTTCGTCTCCTCGCCCCAGGGCATTTCCATGCAGGTGTCGAGATAGTTGCGCAGCACACTCGCCTCGGCGCTGCCGAACGGCTGCTTGGCGAGCTTGTCCACATCTTTCAGCAGCTTGCGCTCCACTTCTTCGCTCAGGTGCGCCTTGCTGATCTTCTCGCGGTACTCGTCGAGTTCTTCGTCCTCCCCGCCCTCACCGATCTCGTTCTGTAAGACCTTGATCTGCTCGCGTAGGACAAAATCCTTCTGAATTTTTCCGACGCGGGAGCGGACCTTGCTTTCAATGTCCTGCTCCATGGCGGTAACTTCGATCTCACGGCGCAGAATCTCGTTCATGCGCTGCAATCTCGGCAGCGGGCGCAGCTCGTCGAGGATATCCTGTTTGTCCTGATAGCGCAGGTTGAGCTGCTGGGCAATAAAATCGGCCAGATAGCCGGGATCGTTCGTCGACAAAATGGCGGCGTAGACATCGTCCGGCAATTTCTGCGCGAGCTCGGCATATTCCGTCACGCTGGCGTAGGTCTGGCGCAGCATCGCCTCCGTCCGCTTGCTATGGCGCGAGGTGGCCGGCTCATCGATGAGCTCGACCTGCGCCTGCAAAAACGGCTCGCGCTGCCACAGCCGCTTGAGGCGGGCGCGGCACGCGCCCGCCATCATCACGCGCAGCACGCGGTCGGACACGCGCAAGATCTGCGTCACGCGCGCGACCGTGCCGATCTCGTACAGGTCTTTTTCCTCCGGCTGCTCCACGCCGATCTCGCGCTGGGTGACGAGAAAGATCTCCTCCCCGTTTTCCATGGCGCGCTCAAGCGCGTGCACAGAGATCGGACGCTCGAGGTCAAAGCTCGTGTTCATGCGCGGGAACACATTGAGCCCGCGCATGGCGATGACCGGAAGATTTTTTGTTACAGGTTCCATGGGGTTTCTCCTTATGAAGCGGAGTCTGCCGGCAGCGACGGCTGCGGCGCCTCCCCTTCTTTTTCTGTGCGGTGGGAAATTTTCGGCTGTTCCGTCCCCTCCACGCAGCCCGGCGTGATGGTCACGCGGTCGATCGTGCGGTCGGACGGGATGTCGTACATCACGTTCATCAGCAGACCCTCCATTACCGCGCGCAGGCCGCGCGCGCCGATCTTGCGCTCGATGGCCTTGTCGGCGATCGCTTCAAGCGCCTTGGGCTCGAACGTGAGCTCGGCGTCGTCGTAAGAAAACAGCTTTTGATACTGCTTGACGAGCGCGTTTTTCGGCTGGGTCAGAATTTTGACAAGGTCGTCGCGCGTCAGCGCGTCGAGCGCCGTGATGACCGGCAGTCTGCCGACCAGCTCGGGAATGATGCCGAACTTCAAGATATCGTGCGGCTGCACCTCGCGTAAAATCTTGCTTTCATCCACGTCGTTTTTGCTCTTGAGCTCCGCGCCGAAGCCCATCGACTTGCGGTCGAGACGGCTCTCGATGATCTTCTCGATGCCCTCGAACGCGCCGCCGCAGATGAAGAGGATGTTGTGCGTGTCGATCTGGATGAACTCCTGATGCGGGTGCTTGCGGCCGCCCTGCGGCGGGACGTTGGCAACCGTGCCCTCGACGATTTTCAGCAATGCCTGCTGCACGCCCTCGCCGGAGACGTCGCGCGTGATGGAGGTGTTCTCGCTCTTGCGGGCGATCTTGTCGATCTCGTCGACATAGATGATTCCGCGCTCGGCGAGCTCCACGTCGTAATCCGCCGCCTGAAGCAAGCGGAGCAGAATGTTTTCCACATCGTCGCCGACGTAGCCCGCCTCGGTGAGGGTCGTCGCGTCCGCGATAGCGAACGGCACCTTCAGAATGCGGGCAAGCGTCTGGGCAAAGAGCGTCTTGCCGCTGCCGGTGGGGCCGAGGAGCAGGATGTTGCTCTTTTGCAGCTCCACCTCGTCGTCGCCGCCGAAGAAGATGCGTTTATAGTGGTTGTAGACGGACACGGACAGCGCGACCTTGGCCGCCTCCTGCCCGATGATATACTGGTCGAGCACCTCGCGAATTTCGCGCGGCGTGGGGATGGAGTCGGGCGCTTCCAGCTCGTCGTGCGGCTCATAGCCGTCCTCCAGCACGTCCATGCACAGGCGGACGCACTCATCGCAGATGCGCACGCCCGGCCCCTGGATCATGCGGTGCACTTCGTGCTCGCTCTTGCCGCAGAACGAGCAGCGAAGCTCTTTTTTCCTATCTTCACTCATAAGTCAAACTGTCCTTATCTCTTGTAAATGACCTTGTCCACAAGGCCGTAGGCCTGCGCCTCATCCGCCGTCATCCAGTGGTCGCGCTCGGAGTCGAGCTTGACCTGCTCGGGCGTCTTGCCGGTGTTCTCGGCCAGGATCTTATTCAAGCGCTGCTTGATGCGCAGGAAGTGCTCCACGTCGCTCTCCATATCCGTGACCTTGCCCTGCGTACCGGCGGAGGGCTGGTGGATCATAATCTCCGCGTTCGGCAGCGCAATGCGCTTGCCCTTGGCGCCGGACGAGAGCAGGAACGCGCCCATGCTGGCGGCGAGGCCGACGCAGATGGTGGACACGTCGCACTTGATATACTGCATCGTGTCGTAGATCGCCATGCCGGCCGTCACACTGCCGCCGGGGGAGTTGATATAGAGCTGGATGTCCTTGTCGGGGTCCTTGGCCTCGAGGAATAAAAGCTGCGAAACGATCAGGCTCGCGGTCGCATCGTTGACCTCTTCGCCGAGGAAAATGATGCGGTCTTCCAGAAGGCGGGAGAAAATATCGTAAGAGCGCTCGCCGCGGTTGGTCTGTTCAATGACGTAAGGGACTAAACTCATCTTGGTAACCTCCTTGTTCATACCCTGTTCAAAAAATTGGTATGTACACAATCAACCACAAATGGCAGGCATTTGTGGTTGATCGTCGTTTCTATCTATTATGGCCGCTTTGCCGATTATTCAGCCTTTTCTTCTTCCTTCTTGGCGGACTTTTTGGCAGCGGTCTTCTTGGCGGGCTTTTCCTCGCCTTCAGCGGCTTCGCCCTCGGCTTCCTTCTTGGGAGCCTTCTTCTTTTCGATCTTCGCGCTGTCCACGACGACGCTGATGGCCTTGTCGCGGATGATCTGCGTGCGGACGGACATGGCGTCAAGATACTTCTTGAGCTCGTTGACGTCCATGCTGTACTTCTCAGCAAGGTCGTTGTACTGCTTTTCGACCTCCTCGTCGGTGGCCTCGAGCTTCTCTTCCTTGATGATGGCGTTCACGGCAAGATCCATGCGCACCTGACGGGTCGCGGGCTCCTTGCCCTCCTCCAGGAACTTGGCTTCATCCATGTTGGTCATCTTGCAGTACTGGTCATAGGGGATGCCCTGAGACTGTAAGCGCTGCTTGAACTCCTCGAGGAAGCGGGCGCACTGCTCATCGATGAGCGCATCGGGGATGTCGCACTCGATGTTCGCGGCGACCTTCTCCATCAGCTCGTTCTCGACGGCATACTTGGCGGACTGCTCGCGCTGCTCGGTGATCTCGCGCTTGATGCTGTCCTTGAGCTCCTTGAGCGTGTCGTACTCGGACACGTCCTTGGCAAAGTCGTCATCAAGCTTGGGAAGCTCCTTGCACTTGATCTCCTTGGCCTTGACGTGGAAGACGACCTTCTTGCCGGCGAGATCCTTGTGATAATCCTCGGGGAAGGTGATGTCGAGATCCTTCTCTTCGCCGGCCTTCATGCCGATGACCTGATCCTCAAAGCCGGGGACGAAGCTGCCGGAGCCGAGCTCGAGCTCGTAATTCTCGCCCTTACCGCCCTCGAACGCTTCGCCGTTGTCGAAGCCCTCGAAGTCGATGACGGCGATGTCGCCCTTCTTGGCCTTGCGGTCGACAGAGACGAGGCGGGCGTTGCGCTCGGCCATCTCATTGAGGCGCTCCTTGACATCGTCGGCGCTGACCTTGATCTCTTCCTTCTCAGCCGTCAGGCCCTTGTACTCGCCGAGCTTGACCTCGGGATACACGGCAACGGTCGCCTTGAAGGTGAAGCCGTTCTCGTCGATCTTGTCGTCCACGATCTCGATCTCGGGATAGCCGACAACATCGAGGCCGCTCTGGCCGATGGCCTGCGTATATGCCTCGGGCAGGGCGATGTCAACGGCATCGCTGTAGAAAACGCCCGCGCCGTAGAGCTTTTCGATCATCTTGCGGGGGGCCTTGCCGGGGCGGAAGCCGGGAATGCTGAGCTTATTGCGAGCCTTGGCGTAGGCCTTGGCAACGGCGGCTTCAAATTCCTCCGCGCCGACCTCGACGGTCACCGCGACTCTGCTCTTTTCCAGCTTTTCAACATTTTTGACAGTCATGATTTCTTTTTCCTCCGTTTAACATCAGATAATGATGCTTTTGCAAAGTGGAATTATACCATAGCTTCCTCAAAATTTCCACCCTTTTTTGCATCAATTTATGTCTTAATTGCAAATTTTTACAGGCTGAAAGGCGACATAATCCGCCGCGATCAGCGCATATTCGGTTTTTTCGCGCATCCCCTCGAACGCGCGGCGGTGCGTGTAGCCGTGCAGATGCCCGTAATAGCAGCGCTCGACCTCGTATTTGTCGAAAAGCTCGAGCATCTCGGGACACTTGTAGCCCTGATAGATGGGCGGATAGTGCAGAAAGCAGTAGATGGGCTTCCCCTCCGCCGCCTTGAGCGACGCTTCAAGCCGCAGCGCCTCGCGCGCGAGCATCTTGCCCGTGTGCGTCCCCGCGGCGTCCTCTTCATAAAACCAGCCGCGCGTGCCGCAGATGGCGTGGTCGCCGTAGAAAAAGGCGTTGTTGTAGAGGATATCGAGCGTTGTGATGTCGTGCTCGGCGAAGAACTTCTTCATCTTCGACGCCGTGCCCCACCAGTAGTCGTGATTGCCCTTTAAGAGAATTTTTCTCCCCGGCAGCGCGTCGATGAACTGAAAATCCGGCAGCGACTGCTCGAGCGACATGCCCCACGAGATATCCCCCGCGATGACGATAACGTCGTCATCGTTCAGCTTGGAAAAATTCTCCTGAATGCGCTCGACATAGTTCGCCCATTTGGGGCCGAACACATCCATCGGCTTGTTCGTACCGAGCGATAAGTGCAGGTCGCCAATCGCGTATAATGCCATCGCGTGCCTCCCTTCCAAAGTCAGATCAAAATGCGTTAGCGATGTAGCGGATGCGTGTTTTGCCCGCGCTATGGCGCACATCGGTGTAGACCTCCGCCACGTCGAAGCGGGCGGGCACGTCCAGCTCACGCTCGCTTAAATACAGTAGCGCCGCAGCGCGCAGCTTCTCCTGCTTTTTCGCCGTGACATACTCGCGCGGCGCACCGTACTGCAAATTTGTGCGCAGCTTCACCTCGACGAACAGCAGCACGCCGTCCTTCTCGGCGATGAGGTCGATCTCGCCGAAGCGGCAGCGCCACTCTCGTTCCACGATGCGGCAGCCGCGCTCGCTCAGATACTTTTCGACCAGCGCCTCGCCCCAGTCGCCGTCCTGCTTCGTGCTCATCGCCGCGCCTCCCACTTTTTGAGGAACGTCATGCGGTGCACGGGGCTCGGGCCGTACTGATCGAGCATCTGGTAGTGGAGCTTTGTGCCGTAGCCCTTGTGCCTGGCGAACTGATACTCGGGATACATCGGGTCGAGCACTTCGACCACATAATGGTCACGGCTGACCTTCGCCAGCACGCTCGCCGCGGCGATGGATAAGCTCGCGCCGTCCCCGCCGACGATGGTCTCGTGCGTCGTGGTGATCTTTGCCGACGCGCCGTGGTCGCGGTTGCCGTCGATGAGCGCATAGTCCGCTGGGATTTGCAGCGCATCGATGGCGAGCTGCATCGCCTTCATGCGTGCGCTCAAAATATCCGTTGCGTCGATCTCCTTCTCGTCGACGGACGCGATGGCGTAGGCGACGGCTTTTTCACAGATGACAGGAAACAGCGCCTCGCGCTTTTTCTCCGCCATCTTCTTGGAGTCATTCAGCCCCTCGATCTCACAGCCCTCCGGCAGGATGACGGCGGCGGCGTACACAGGGCCCATCAGCGGCCCCGCGCCCGCCTCGTCCACGCCGCAGACGGATGAAAAGCCCGCGGCGCGGGCTTTGTCCTCGTAGTGTAGGTTGACGCTCATGTGCGCTCGCCCTCCGGCGGGAATTCGAGCGTAAAGCGGCCGAGCTTGCCGCCGCGGAACTCGTCGAGCAGGATACGGCTCATGCGCTCGGTGTCGACCTCGCCGCCGGAGATCAGAAAGCCGCGCTTGCGCCCCGCCTTTTCGAGCAGTGCATAGCCGTCGTCCTCTTCCGAAACGGTGAGCTTGTAGCGCTCCTCGATGGCCTTGGGATAATTTTTGCCGAGGTAATCCATCAGGCGCATGGCGAGCTCCTCGATATCAACGACCTCGTCGCGGATCGCACCGGTGAAGGCTAAACGCACGCCGACGCTGCTGTCCTCAAATTTCGGCCACAGGATGCCTGGCGTATCAAGGAGCTCGAGCGTCTTGTCGACCGGCACCCACTGCTTCGTGCGCGTGACGCCGGGGCGGTCCTCCGCCTTGGCACTCTTGCGGCCGGAGACCTTGTTGATAAACGTCGACTTGCCAACGTTCGGGATGCCGAGTACCATCACGCGCAGCACGCGGCCGAGCTGGCCCTTGGCCTCGTAAGAGGCGATCTTATCGCGCAGCAGCGTGCGCACGGCGGAAGAAAACTGCTTCACGCCCCCGCCCTGCTTCGCGTCCGTTTCGATGACGGCGCAGCCGAGCGAGCGGAAATACGCCGCCCACTTTTTCGTCATCTCAGGGTCGGCCTGATCGACGCGGTTCAAAACGATCAAACGGGGCTTGCCCGCCGTCAGTTCGTCCACATCGGGGTTGCGGCTGCTCATCGGGATGCGCGCGTCCAGAATTTCGCACACGGCGTCCACGTTGCCGAGCTCCGCCGTGATCATGCGGCGGGTCTTGGTCATGTGCCCCGGGAACCAGCTCAGAGAATCCAACTGCATTTGCTCGTCCCCCTTTACTGCAAAAGGCCGATGCGGCCAAACTCGCGCTGCTCGGTCAGATAGTCGCGTCCCGGGAAGACGAGGAACACCGCCTTGCCGATCAGAAGGCGCGTGTCCACCGTGCCGAGCGAAGAATCGCGGCTGTCGTTCGAGTGGTTGCGGTTGTCGCCCATAAGGAACACCTCGCCCTCCGGCACGGTGAGCGGGAACACGGTGCCCTCTTCGCGATAGGTGTAGTCGTTGATGTAGTCCTCGTCCAGAAGCTCGCCGTCCACATAGACCTGACCCAAGTTAAAGTCGATGTCCACGGTCTGGCCCGCGGTGGCGATGACGCGCTTGACGATGGGCTTCGAGTCAAAGGTCTCCTTGCGCGCGATGACGATATCGCCGACCTGATAGTCGCCGCAGAGCAGCGAGTTGATGACGAGAAGCCGGTCGCCGTCCTGCAGCGTCGGGATCATTGACGGGCCGGAAACGCCCATCAGCCGCACAAGAAACGTAAACACCAGCACAACGACCAGCAGCGCCGAGACGAGAGACGAGACCGTCTCATACACGTCGCGTCCGGGGATCTTTTCCACGATCTCCTCCTGCGGCTGCTCGCTGATCTCCATTTTCTGATCAAATTCGTCCATTTCGGTCTCCTAAACCCAGCGCCGCGCAGCGGCGGACTAACAGTCTCCCTCTGCGGCAAAATGCGCCTGATTTTCTAATGTATTATTGTAGCACGCTTTTTGAAAAAGGCAACAAAAAAAGCATGGCGGAAACGCCATGCTTTTTTGTTCTCAAAGAATCTGCCTTACAGCTTCTCGCGGATCTTGGCAGCCTTACCGACGCGGCCGCGCAGGTAATACAGCTTGGCGCGGCGAACATCTCCGCTGCGCACGGTCTCGACCTTCTCGATGAGTGGGGAGTGGATGGGGAACACCTTCTCGACGCCGACGCCGTAGGCAAGACGACGAACGGTGAAGGTCTCCTCAAGACCGCCGTGCTTCTTCGCGATGACGATGCCCTCGAAGACCTGGATACGCTCGCGGGAGCCTTCCTTGATCTTGACATGAACGCGGACGGTATCGCCGACGTTGATGACGGGCATTTCCTTTTTCAGCTGCTGGGATTCGAGCTCTTTGATGAGATCCATGGATATTTTCCTCCTATTTATAGGCGTTCTTGACCGCTTTTCTTCGGCGCTGTCGGGACTCTTTCACCCGCGCACGGCAGAGGACCGCCCTTTTCAAGCTATGGTAGCATATCACATCCCCAACGGGAATGCAAGCATTATTTGCAAAAACACGGCAGAAATCAGCGGAAAACGTTCATTTCCGCGTCGTAGACCTCTTTTCGGCGCACGCGAACAAAGTCCGGCGCGATCTCCGGCAGGTGCCGCGCGACCGCCGCGCCGATCAGCGCGGGGTTGAGGCCCGGGTCCTGCGCGGCGACGACCGCATCGGCGAGGATCACGCCCTCCCCCTCCGTCAGCGTGAGCGAGCGGATGAGCGGCGCAATGTTGAGCTCGGTCATGCCCTTGTACTTCGTGCGCTTTTCGACAAAGATCTCCTCCTGCGTAAAAAACTCGCGGATGTGCTCGCACGCACCCTCGGGCACGCCGTTGTCGTATTCCATTTCGAGCTGCGCGCGCAGGTTGACCATCTCGCGCACGGGGCGCGTCACGCTATAGCAGTCCAGCACGCGAAGGCCCGCGGGCATACCGGTGTTCAGTGCCTCGGCCACACCCTCGTCCGTGCTGTCCTCCACACTTTCAAAGTCCAGAATTTCGCAGTCGCTCGACTGCCCCACGGGCAGCGGCAGCACGATGGACAAAATGGGGTGCGGGTGGAAGCCGTTGGAGTGCTTGATAGAAAGGCCCGCGCGCGGGAACACGCGCTGGAACGTGCGCATCACGTCAAGATGCGAAATGTAGGACGCCTGATGCTCCTTGACAAAAACCAGCCGCAATTTAGACATCGCATTTCCCTCCCACCAGGCAGTTTGCGCCGCAGGCGTTGCAGTGCGTGCGGCAATCCGGCGTCGTCACACCCTCATAGCTCAGCGCGTGCTCGCGCTTCAAATACCCCGGTGCAACGCCGCAGGAGATCATGCTCCACGGCAGAATTTCATCCTCGCTGCGGCGGCGGTTGGCGTAAAAGTGCGGGTCAAGACCGCACTCCTCAAAGGCCTCCATCCAGCGGCTCAGATCAAAATAGTCCTCCCACGCGCTGAGCGTTTCACCCTTGCGCCACGCGGTCTCGATGACCTTGCCGAGCCGGCGGTCGCCGCAGGAGATGACCGCCTCCATAAAGCTCGTGGGCGAGGGGTGCCAGTTGTACGTGACGGACTTGGTGTTCATCGCCTCGCGCAGGAGCTTGACGCGGCGCTCGTACTCTTCAATGGGGATCTGCGGCTCCCACTGGAACGCCGTGTGCGGCTTTGGCACGAACCACGAGGTCGAAACCGTGATGCGCACGCCGCGCGTCTTGTTGAGTGCGCTTTCGCGCCAGGCGTGCATGACATGGGCCGCGATGTCGGCAATGCCGAGCACGTCCTCGTCCGTCTCGGTCGGAAGGCCGAGCATAAAGTAGAGCTTGACCGCGCTGTATCCGCCCGCGAACGCGCGGCGGCAGGATTCGAGCAGATCTTCCTCCGTGAGATTTTTGTTGATGGCGTCGCGCAGTCTCTGCGTGCCCGCCTCGGGGGCAAAGGTAAGGCCGGTCTTTCTGCCCTTTTGCAAGCGCTCCATCAGCGCCATGGAGAAGTTGTCCGCGCGCAGCGACGGCAGCGCAAGCGTCACGTGCCGCTGGGCGCAGAAGTCCTCTAAGTCGTCGCACAGCTCGACAAGGTGCGGATAGTCGGACGTCGAGAGCGACGAGAGCGTCATATCCTGATAGCCCGAGTCCTCGACGGCTTCAACGGCGTAGCCGCGCAGCAGCTCCTCCGAGCGGTTGCGCACGGGACGGTAGACATACCCCGCCTGACAGAAGCGGCAGCCGCGGATGCAGCCGCGAAACAGTTCGAGCGACACACGGTCCTGCACGATCTCGGTCGAGGGAACGATGGTCTTGGTCGGATAGTAGGCCTTGTCCATGTCCCGCATGATGCGCTTTAGGACGACCTTGGGCGCACCCTCGTTTGCCGTGATGGACTTGACCGTGCCGTCGTCGTTGTAGGCAACGTCGTAAAGGCTCGGCACATAGACGCCCGGGATCTGCGCAGCGCACACGAGAAACTCGTGCTTGCTCCAGCCCTCTCGCCGCGCCTGACGGTGCAGCTCGATGAGCTCGACATCCATCTCCTCGCCCTCGCCGATAAGAGCAAGATCGATAAAATCCGCGATGGGTTCGCAGTTGTACATCGCCGTGCCGCCCGCGACAACGAGCGGTGTGAGCGCCGTGCGTTCGCTCGCGTGCAGCGGCACGCCTGCTAAGTCCAGCATGTCGACCATCGCGGGGAACGCCATCTCATAGCCAATGGAAAAGGCGATGATGTCAAAATCCTTGATCGGGTCAAACGATTCGAGCGCGTAGAGCGGGATGTTCGCATTTCGCATCTCCTGCTCCATGTCGCCCCAGGGGGCGAAGCAGCGCTCGCACCACACGCCCTCAATATTGTTCATCACACCGTACAGAATGCGCATGCCGAGGTTCGACATGCCGATCTCATAGGTATCGGGGAAGCAGAAGGCGACGCGCGTGTCGACCTTGCTTTTATCCTTCATAATGGCGTTGAATTCCCCGCCGACATAGCGTGCGGGCTTCTGCACGCGGGGCAAAATGCGTTCCAATCTCTTATCCACAAAAGTTCTCCTCTGAAGTAAGCAAAAATAAAAAGCCGAAAATGGGCACAAACATCCATTTTCGGCTATTCTACACTTTTATTGCGAGACGCGCAAGTCTCAGTTCTTTGAGCGCGCTTAAAAGCAGTGCCAGTGCGGCAAAAATAACAAGCGCGCCGCCGCGCGTCTGCACATAGAGATACACTACCCCGCCCAGCAGCGCGAGTGAACAGAGAACGCCCGCAAGCGCCGCGACCGCGTCGCCCACGAGCGGACCGAACAGCGCTGAGATCGCAAGGTCCAGCGCGTGCGCCCCGTCGAGCGGCGGGATGGGCAGCAGGTTGAACGCGCAGAGCAGAATGTGCGCGCCAGCGAAGACGAAGCCCTCCACCCACACATAGTGCAGCGAAAACCACGCCGTCAGAACGCCGCAGACGAGGTTCATGCCGCAGCCCGCGAGCGTGACGGCAAGCTCACGCCCGTAAGAGAGCCTTTGCGCTCCGCGCGCGTGCAGCACCGCGCCAAACGCGCTGAGACGCAGCCCCTCGATGGGCACGTGGAATGCCCGCAGCGCCAGAAGATGCCCGCACTCGTGCAGCGCGGCGGCCAGCAAAATCGAGAGCACGATCGTCAGCGGGCTCACGATGGCCGCGAGCAGAATGAGCAGCCAGAAGCTCCACGAAACGTGGAGCCCGCGTTCAGGGAACCGCATAGTAAACGGGGTTCAGATACTCTTCCCCGTCGTGCACCTCAAAGTGGAGGTGCGAGCCCGTGGCGTTGCCGGTCGAGCCAACTTTAGCGATCGCATCGCCCTTTTTGACACTCTGTCCCGCGCTCGCGGTGATGGCGCTACAATGGGCGTAGAGCGTTGAAAATCCGCCCTCGTGGTTGACCGTCACATAGTTGCCGAGGATATTGCTCTCCCCCACCGTGCCGACGGTGCCGTCGGCAAAGCAGGCGACGGAGGCGCCCTCCTCGCCCGCGATGTCCATGCCGTAATGGAAGCACTCGCCCGCGCCGTTCGGGTCGTCGCGCCAGCCGAACGGCGATGTCACCGTGCCGGACAGCGGCGTCGTGTACGAAAAGCCTAAAATGCGCTGCTCGCCCACGGCGAGTGCGGGCAGCTCCCGCGCGCTCGTGAGGTCGGAGACGTCCTGCTCCGAGACCGTCATGCCGATCAGATTGCCCGAGACCTCCTGCGCCTTGCTCTCGCCGCCAAACACCGCGACATAGGCCTCCGACAGCGAATCGCCCCAGTCCTGCTCGCCGGATGCCGCACGCCCGACCGCGGAAAACGCCGAGATGAAGTCCGCGTCGCGCACCAGCCACTGCCCCAGCGTCCCGCGCAGCGCGCTTAAGTTCCCCGGCATCAGCAGCTTGAGGCCAATAAGCGCCACAAACAGCGCCCCGCAGACGATGAGCTGCACCCAAAGCCGCGGCACTCCCATCTCCTTGCCGCGAGACACGCGCGATGTGCGCGTTCGCGGCGCAACGCGCTTCCCGCTCCCACTGTATGTTGTCCACTGCCGCCGCTTCTTCATGCCGCCCGCCTCCCGTCCATTTCTGCCATAGCCTATGTGGACGAGGAGAAAAAAATACCTCCGCCATGTAGCGGAGGTACTTGAGGCCATTTTATTCTTCCATTTTATATGCCGCGTAGACGTTTCTTCTTGTAAAGTCAGTTACCTTGCCAAACATGACGTCCGGCAGCTTTGTGACAGCGTCCTCGGCCTTGGCGCTCGCATCGATGAGACCGTTTTCGCGGCAGTAGGACATTGCGCCGTCGTAAGGGCTGGCCTTGCCGGTCTTTCGCAGCTGGGCGACGCGGCGGGAGATGGCCTCGTCGTGCGGCGCGAGCAGCATCGCGAGCTCGCCGACGGTCATTTTATCGTCAAGACGCAGCTTGTTGTCGGTAAAGACGATGGCGCGCGTCTTTGAGAGCGCGGCGAGCTTTTCAAACAGCGGATCGTCGCGCCCGACATCCGTAAACGGGCTCTCCTCCATCAGCTCGCCCACGCTGACAACACGGTAGCCGTACTCCTTAAGAAGCGCGAGCTGCTTGCCCAGCGCGAACGCGACCGGCGTGCGCTTGGCCATGTTGTAGCCGTCCTTCTGGAAGATGATCTGTCCGCAGAAGAAGTCCGGGTCCTTTTCGAGCGCCTTGCGCATCGGCTCGACCATCGCGTCGATCTCCGCCTGAAGCGCCGCCTCAGGGTCCTCGTGCGTCGAGGGCAGCCAGCCCGCGCCATCGAACGACGCGGCCATATACTGGTACCCCATGCGCTCGTAGACGTCGTAACTCGTGAAGCCGCCCGCCATCTTGTCGACATAGTGCGGCGGGCGCGCGAGCGTGAGCGTATAGCCGTAGCGCTCACGCATCAGCGTGTCGAGGCGCGTCAGGTCCGCGACCGCGGCGTCAAAGCCAGGCAGGTACTCGCGCGCGCCGTAGACAAACGGCTTTTTGCCGAAGATGATGTGGCGGTAGCCGTGGTTTGTGATCTGATGGCCCTCGTCGAGCATGCGGCGGATCAGGCGGTCGTTGTGCACGGCTCCGCCCTTGTCGTCGCAGTGGATATCGGGGTAGTGGTCGAATTTGACGCCGCCCCACGCCGCGCTGCCGAGCTTGCCCGCCTCGTCGGGGTAGTTCTCGCTCGTGTCGCCGATGACGTCGAAGCTGCCCTTTGCGCCGTACTGCGCGAGCGTGTCGAGCAGCACATCCGTCAGTGTTTTGCCTTCAAAGCGGTCAGGCGATGCGGGAAGGCCCATCGGGCCGTCGTCAAACGTCATCGCGCAGATGCGCTCGCCCGTCTTCACGCGCTCGATGCGGCGCGTGTAGCCGACGTAGTGCTTTTCCGCGGGCGTGATGATCTTCTTGACGATCTTCTTTCCCTTTTTGCCGAGTTTAACGATCCATGACATGCCATCCATCCTCCCTGGTGGTAAAGTCCTGCAAGGCGCATTTTACTGTAAAGAGCATTCCATTTACTCGTCTTTTTACGCCTGCGTTTGTCTTCTCTCTTTTGGTCTTCTGGCTTCTCGCTACGCACATTGCGCGGCCACGGCGGCCTTCGACCTGCTTCGCGCCCCGCAGGAGCGCTGCCTTGACGGCGGAAAGCGACAGTTCGTCCGCTTCCAGCACCGTCACGCCGCCGCCGACCTCTTCTGGCACGTGTGCGTCGCTGCCCGCAGTGACGGGTTTTTTCCATTTTTGCGCCAGCTCGCGCGCCATGGCGTTGGCGCTCTTGTTCTTGCGGTCGGCACGGCTGTTCCAAATTTCGACGCCGTCAAGCCGGCTCATCACATCGTCGAGCCGGTTCGCGTCTGTGCTGTGCTCAAAGGGATGCGCGATGACCGCCAGCCCGCCCTGTGCGTGAATGGCCGTGACCGACTCGGAAAACTTCCTCGTTTCGATGGGTTCTCTCACAAAGAGACCCAGCAGATGCCCGCGCTCGGTCGAAACCTCGGTCGCGGGGATGACGAGAAAATTGTCGAATTCCGGAACCTCGTCCAGCACGCGGTCGTGGTCGCAGATGGCGACACCGTTCAGCCCGCGCTCGCGCGCAAGCGCAACGATCTCGCTCAGGCTCATGCAGCCGTCGAACGACCGCTCGGAATGAATGTGCAGATCGAGCCGCAGCTCCATGATCCTCTCCCCTTTCTCAGCGCTCAAACAGGCTCTTTTTAAGGTATGCGCGCATGACCTTGCCATCGCCCTTGGCGCCCAAGGCCTCTTTCGCCGTGAAGAAATCGCCGAGACCGCGCAGGCCCTCCTTGACGCGGCCCGCCTTCAGATAGCTCAGCGCGGCAACCGTGTCGTTGAGGAAAAAGCGCATTTTTACACCCGTCCGGTAGTCCTTCGCCGTGTAGGTGACTTGCCCGCCCTGCGCGGCCTGCGCGTAGTGCGCGACGATGGGACTCTGCGCCGCCTCCGTCATCGGGAAACTGCCCCACACACGGGGATTGACCTCTAAAATGCAGTCGCCCTTAAATTCAACCATCGCAAGGCCTGTAAAGTGAAACGACTTGATAAGTTTGTACGCCTCGTCGATCATTTTTTCATCATAAAAGCTCTCGCAGCAGGTCGACGGCCCGCCCGTGATGGGATACTCGCGCACGCGGCGGTGGCACAGCGCGCCGAGCAGCTCGCTCTCGCGGCCGAGCAGCAGGCTCACGCCCGCGCCCGCGCCCGTGATCTTCTGCTGCACGATGGGGCTCGGGTCGTAGCGCTGCATCTTTTCCATGATGACGTTGAATTCCGCCTCGTTGTTCGCCACGGCGTAGCGGTCGGCAGCCTTGAGGCCGAACTTCTCCCCGCAGTGCGGCTTGACGACGACAGGATAGCTCTCCGGCGTGCCGTCGTACTCGCGCGGCACAGGAATGCCAAGCTCCAGCGCGCGCTGATGCACGCTCTCCTTGTCGTTGAGCGCGTCGAGCGTCTCCTTCGGCGCGATGAGGAAGTTCGCCAGCGCGGCAAACTCCTCCCGACGGGCGGCGACGGTGTTGAGCGTCACCGCGCCGACGCAAAAGAGCACCGGATGCTCATACTCTTTGAGTATGCTCAGCAGTTTTTCGGCGTAATCCGCATCCGCACACGCGCCGTCGATCCAGCGGAAATCATCGCAGGACTTCGACACCGACACTGCGGGTGCGCTCTTGACGTCCGCCCTTGTCTGCATCACGACCACGCGGTAGCCCGCGCGGTGCAGCGCACGCACCGCCGCGATGGACGAACGGTATTTTCCATCCGTCACAAGCGCTGTTTTCATCTTATCATCACCGCCGTTTTTCTTTTGATCTGCCTGCCATGATACCAAACTCCCCCGCAAATTGCAAGAGCGCGCGATCCATCGCCTGTATTTCATAAAATACAGTTTATCATTGAAAATAGCGATGAAACGCCTTGCTTTTTTCGTCCTCTCATATTATTCTTTTCAAAGTAGAACGACATTCCGGAGGAAACCCGTCTTATGAACGATATCAGCCTCAAGCAGCTTGAAATTTTTGTCGCCGTTGTGGAATACGGCGGCTTCACCCGTGCGGCGGAGGAGCTGTTCTTCAACCAGTCCACCGTGAGCGCGCACATTTCTCTTTTAGAGCAGGCGCTCGGCAAGGAGCTCTTCGTGCGCTCCAACCGCCGCCATGTTCGCTTGACGAAGGAGGGCGAACAGGTCTACCCCATCGCAAGGCGCATTCTGAATGACTGCGCCGCGCTGCGCACGCTGTTCTCCGACGCGAACAGCGCCCCCGTGGTCGCGCTCGGCGCGTCCACCGTGCCGGGGCAATATCTGGTGCCGGGCTACCTCGCCGCGTTTTTGAAGCGTGAGCCGGAGTTCCGTTATTCCCTGCGTCGCGGCGACAGCGAGCAGGTGCACCGGATGCTCAAATCCGGTCAGATCGCCGTCGGCTTTGTCGGCGCGGTCAGCGAGCCGGAAAATGTCGACTACTTCCCCCTCTACGACGACAGGCTCGTGCTCGCCGCGCCGAACAACGAGCACTACCGCATGCTCAGAGAGCGCGGCGTCTACGGCCGCGAGCTGCTGCTCGAAGAGCCGTTCGTCTCGCGCGAAGAGGGCTCTGGCACGGACACGAGCCTGCAAAACTATCTGCGCACGCTCGGCCTCTCCCACGATATGCTGCATGTCGTGGCGCGCGTGGACGATCCCGAGGCCATCAAGCAGATGGTCTCCGGCGGCGTGGGCGTTGCCGTGCTCTCGGCACTCGCCGTGGAGCAGGAGGTCCAAAACGGCACGCTGCTCGCCTTCGAGATGGACAAAAGCGCGCTCAAGCGCACGATCTATCTCATCACGCTCAAATCGCAGCAGCTCTCCCGCATGGAGCAAAAGCTCGTCGACTTTTTGAAAAGCCCGCACCGCAGGAAGCGCGCCGAAGCGCAGAACTAAGTCAAAAAAAGGCACGGCAAAAGCCGTGCCTTTCATTTTGTCTTTTACTTCTTCAGAAAGCCGAACAGGCCGTGCTTTTCATACGGCTTGCTCGTCATGGAGACGAAGTCATAGCCGGTCTTGGTGATGGCCTCGCGCAGCTTCGCCTCGTCGATGGGCTCTTCGCTGATGATGTCCGCTTCGCCCTTGGAGTGGGAGGCGGAGACTTTCTTCACGGAGAACGCGTTGCGGATGGCGTCGTTGATGTGCGATTCGCACATGCCGCACATCATGCCGTCGATCTTCACTTTGGTTTCGTACATGTTAAGATCATTTCCTTTCATACGGCGCAGGAGACGCGGGTGGATAAGTCCCGCGTCTCCTGTGCTATTTAATGCTGCTTACTGTGACAAGTGCCGTGCATAGCGCAGTGTGCACAGTTACAGCCACAGGAGTTTCTTCCCCTCTTTCTCTGCCGGATAAGATAGGTGGAGATAGCAATGATTATGGCAAGCAGGATAGCAGAGACGATGATCGTCGACAGGTTTGCGGTAACCCAGTTCAACATGGAAATCACTCCTTTCGCAGGGTATCGGTGTTAAGGGATTAGTGCTTATCGCTCAGCTTGGTAGCTTCCTTATAGGGCTTGAAGAGCATGTAGATCATACCGGCGAGGACAACGATGGCCGCGATCAGTCCGATGACGTTCAGGCTGCCGGTGAAGGCGTTGCCGAACTGGTTGATCATCAGGGCAATAAGGTAAGCAAAGCCGCACTGATAGCCGATGGCGAACCAGGTCCACTTCGCGTTGTTCATCTCACGCTTGATCGCGCCGATGGCCGCGAAGCACGGAGCGCACAGCAGGTTGAACACCAGGAAGGAATAACCGGTGATGCCGGTGAAGGCCGCCGCGATGTTCTGGTAAACGGTCAGGTCACCGCCGCCGTAGAGGATACCGAGCGTACCGACGATGTTCTCCTTGGCGACAAGGCCAGTGATGGGGGCGACGGTCGCCTGCCAGTTGCCCCAGCCGAGCGGGATGAAGATCCAGGCGATCAGGTTGCCGATCTTGGCAAGGATAGAGGAGTCGATCTGATCCTCAGAAAGCATCTGGAACGTGCCGTCGACCCAGCCAAAGTAGGTGGTGAACCACACGAAGATAGTGGAAAGCAGGATGATGGTACCGGCCTTCTTGATGAACGACCAGCCGCGCTCCCACATGCTGCGCAGCACGTTGCCGAGGGTCGGCCAGTGGTAGGCAGGCAGCTCCATGACGAACGGAGCGGGATCACCGGAGAACATCTTGGTCTTCTTCAGCATGATACCGGAGATGATGATGGCTGCCATACCGATGAAGTAAGCGGAGGTGGAGACCCAGGCACTGCCGCCGAAGAGGGCGCCGGCGATCATGCCGATGAACGGAACCTTGGCGCCGCAAGGGATGAACGTGGTGGTCATGATCGTCATACGGCGGTCACGCTCGTTTTCGATGGTACGGGAGGCCATGATGCCCGGAACGCCGCAGCCCACACCGATGAGCATGGGGATGAAGGACTTACCGGAAAGGCCGAACTTGCGGAAGATACGGTCGAGCACGAAAGCGATACGGGCCATGTAGCCGCAGGCCTCGAGGAAGGCGAGCATCAGGAACAGGACGAGCATCTGAGGCACGAAGCCGAGCACCGCGCCGACACCGGCGACGATACCGTCGAGGATCAGGCCGTTGAGCCAGTCAGCCGTACCGGCAGCGTCAAGCGCATCGCCGATCAGAACGGGGACACCCGGGACCCAAACGCCGTAGTCAGCCGGGTCGGGCTCGTCAAAGCCGTTCTCTTCGAAGTAGCTGACAGCGTCCACATAGGTCATCTGGACAACATCGTCCATCTTGTCCGCGCCCTCGGGCAGCGCGTCGTAGCAGGCGGTCATCTCATTGATGGCGAGGGTCTCTTCATCCTCAACATCAACAGTGGCGGTGTCTTCGGTGGGCTGGAAGGCCTTGAGCTCTTCGAGCGCCGCGTCGGTGTCGAAGCTCTCGTCTTCCATGTCGAGGCCGACGAACGCGTCAGCCGCTTCGGTCGCGGCGGTGTAATCGTCGCTTGCCTCGCCGTAGGCGGCGGAACCAATGCCCAGCAGGTGCCAGCCATCGCCGAACAGGCCGTCGTTTGCCCAGTCGGTCGCGGGCGCGCCCACGGCGACCATGGCGATGTAGTAAACAAGGAACATCACGGCTGCGAAGATGGGCAGGCCCAGCCAGCGGTTGGTGACGACCTTATCGATCTTATCGGAGGTGGAGAGCTTTTCGCTGCTCTTTTTCTTGTAGCAGCCCTTGATGAGCTGTGCGATGTAGATGTAGCGCTCGTTGGTGATGATGCTCTCGGCGTCGTCGTCGAGCTCGGTCTCCGCCGCCTTGATGTCCTCTTCGATGTGGTTCATCGTCTCGGTGGGAATGCTGAGCTTTTCAAGCACCTTGTCGTCGCGCTCAAAGATCTTGATCGCGTACCAGCGCTGCTGCTCTTCCGGCATGGAGTGCACGGCCGCCTCTTCGATGTGGGCGATGGCGTGCTCGACAGGGCCGGAGAAGGTGTGCATCGGGACGGTCTTGGTGCCCTTGGCGGCGCGGATAGCAGCCTCGGCAGCGTCCATGACGCCGTCGCCCTTGAGTGCGGAGATCTCGATGATCTCGCAGCCAAGCTCACGGGAGAGCTCCTTGACGTTGATCTCATCACCGTTCTTGCGGACGATATCCATCATGTTGATGGCGATGACCACGGGGATGCCGAGCTCAGTGAGCTGGGTGGTGAGATACAGGTTACGCTCGAGGTTCGTGCCGTCGATGATGTTCAGGATCGCGTCGGGACGCTCGGTGATGAGGTAGTTACGGGCGACGACTTCCTCCAGCGTGTAGGGGGACAGAGAGTAAATACCGGGAAGGTCCATGATGACCACGTCATCGTGCTTCTTGAGCTTACCTTCCTTCTTTTCCACGGTGACGCCGGGCCAGTTACCGACGAACTGGTTCGAACCGGTCAGCGCATTAAACAGCGTCGTCTTACCGCAGTTGGGGTTGCCCGCGAGAGCAATTTTGATCTGCTTTTCCATCTTTCTTACTGCTCCTTCTTGTTAAGTTTCCTTAACTTATGTAGAAATTAATTATTCAACTTCGATCATTTCGGTGTCCGCCTTACGCAGCGACAGCTCGTAGCCGCGCACGGTGACCTCCATCGGGTCGCCCAGGGGCGCGACCTTGCGCACGAACACCTCAGTGCCTTTGGTGATGCCCATATCCATGATACGGCGCTTGACGGGGCCCTCGCCATGGAGCTTGACGACTTTGACGGTCTCGCCGATCTTGACTTCACGCAGTGTTTTCATAATCTCTCTCCTTTTATTTGAAAAATTGCTCAAACCATGATTTTTCTTGCCATTTCTTCACTAATGGCAACGCGGGCTTCCTTGACCTTGACGATCACGTTCCCGCCGAGCGACGACACGATGCTCACCGTGCCCCCGGCCACAAAGCCGAGATCTTCGAGATGCTTTTTGACTTCAGCACTCCCGCCGACTTTGAGGATGGTATTTTCTTCTCCGGCATTCGCCAGTGTAAGCGGCATCATTATTTATCCCTCCGCATGCTGTTGGTCTGGCACTTTTCTCATCGCGGCGATCCGCAATTCGCCGGCGCAAAGTTAGTGTCGTTTAACTTTCGCCCGTAAGTTTAATCTCTCTAACCCATTTTGTCAAGAGGTTTTGTGAACATTTTTTTAATGCTTGCAATTTTGGTTAGAGCATGTTAATCTGTGATTGACCTTTAACAATGAAGTTGGTGAAACCGCACATGAAAATCCAAAAGGCATCTGAAGATTATCTCGAATCCATGCTGATGATGAAAGAACAGCACGGCTATATCCGTTCGGTCGACGTGGCCGACCATCTGGGCGTGACGAAGCCCAGCGTCACCTACGCGACCAAGCGCCTGCGCGAAAACGGATATATCGAGATGGACCGCGACGGCCTCATCACGCTGACAGACCGCGGCATGGCGATCGCAGCAAAGATGCTCGACCGCCACCACACGCTCACAAAATTTTTCATCGCCCTCGGCGTGGACGAAAAGACCGCTGAGGAGGATGCGTGCAAGATCGAGCACGACATCAGCCAGCAGACATACGACGCGATCTGCGAGCACGCAAGGCTGCACCTTTAAATGCAGGATCAACGGCCCCGTACCGAAAAGGTGCGGGGCCGTTTTCTTATATTTATAATATAATTTTGTCGATATCTTCCCTTTTTCTCCCGCCGCGCAGGAACAAATCCTCTGTTTTTTACGTCAAAAAGGAAAAATAAAAAAATTTTACGGTTTCGTGAAGCATTTTGCCGGAAATTGCGTCTATTCAAGTAGAAACACTTTTTCACGAGGAAAGGAGGCGCTGCACGATGGAAGACGCGCAGATCATCGAGCTGTTCTTTGCGCGCTCGGAGGATGCCATCAGCGAGCTGGACAAGAAATACGGCAAGCTCTGCCACAAGCTCGCGGACAACATCCTTGCAAGCGCGCAGGATGCGGAGGAGTGCGTGAACGATGCGTACTTAAGCACCTGGAACGCGATCCCGCCGCAGCGTCCGGAATCGCTTCCGGCGTTTGTCGGCACGCTCGTCCGCCGCTGTTCGATCACGCGCTATCGTGCCAACACGGCAATGAAACGAAACAGCCATTACGATATGTGCATGGAGGAGCTTGAAACGTTCCTCGCTTCGCCCCAGCAGGCGATGGAGGAGCACTATGCGGCCAGAGAGCTCGCCGCCGCAATCGAGCGCTTTCTTGACACGCAGAGCAAGGAAAACCGTGTGCTCTTCATGCGCCGCTACTGGTACGCCGACAGCTTTGCCGAGATCGGCAAGCTCCTCGGCATCACCGAGGGCAACGCCCGCCTGCGCCTGACGCGTATGCGCAAGCAGCTCAAGACCTATCTGACCGAACAGGAGGTGCTGGTATGACACCCGAGCTTTTTTCCGACGCCATGAACGAGATCGGCGCGAAATACGTCGAAGAGGCCCTGACCTACAAGCGCCCCGCGCAGCGGAGCTTCTGGAGCAAGCTCGCCAAGCGAGCGGCCATGGTCGCTCTGGTCGCTCTGCTCGCGCTCAGCGGCTTTGCCGCCGCCAGTCCCGCCGCGCGGGCCGCTATGATCCACTGGGTGGAAACGTGGACGGGCTCGCAAGTCTCCTATGAATACGCGGGCGACGCCCCCACCGGCGAGCTGCCGTTCTACACGATCACCGCTCTGCCGGACGGTTACACGCTGGACGAAGATATGAGCTACGAGGACTCCGGCTTCCGTCAGCTCTGCTATCAAAGCGGCGACGACCTCATCCTTTTCAGCTATATCTACATGCAGGACGATTCGTTCAGCTATTACGACATGGGTGAGGACACCCAAATCTCCGAGATCACCGTCAACGGCTGCAAGGGCAAGTTTTTCCTTGCGAGCGATGAGTCGCTGTGGAGCACGCTTGAATGGATCGACGAGGAGAGCAATCTCCACTTCTCGCTCGACGCCAGCGGCGATGAAGCCGTCCTGCGCGCTCTGGCCGAGAGCGTGGCGGTCACGGAGAAGACCGTCGATCTTTCCGACGGCGATGAAGACGAGAATATTCTCACCTTTGATGACATAGAGGGGGGAAAGCTCCCCGACGAGGAGGCGAAACCGTGAACGACTATCTTGTGTGGGTGGATACCTCCACTAAAATCGCCTCGTTCCATGAGGTCGAGGCAAGCGACCTGCTGCACTTTGAGCAGTACGAAAACTTTATGAACTACCTTGCCTCCCTTACCGCGCAGGGATACCGCTTCCAGTGAGCGTGACCGTATTTCAAATTGAGAGAGAAATAAAAAGCGAGAGAACAAGAGAGGAGAACCGCCATGATGGAAAATAATTCGACACCAAGCCCTGACCCCGTCCCCGAAGCCTCCCCCATTGCCGTTCCCGTCCCCGCAGAAAGCGCTGTCACTCCCCCGCCCGCGCCGCCGGTCATCCCCCTGCGCGAGAGGCCAAACGCGCCGCTGCTGCATAAGGGGTTCCAGAACCTCTTCCGCCTCGGCATCGCCAATACTGTCATCAACCTCCTGAACAACACCTTCAAGCTCGGTGACAAGATCCCGGCGCTCGGCATCGTGCTGAGTGCGATGTCGTTTGCGGTCAGCGATCTCGCGCTCGTTGTGCTCTGGAAGCTGAGCGCGGCCGTCCCCCGCTTCCGCAAGGCCGTGTACTTTAATCTTCTGCCGCTGATCGCGCTGCCGTTCGTTGCGCTTCTCGATGCGCCAAGCGTACAGGAGTGGATAACGGCATCGGACGTCTCCGCGATTCTGGTCGTTCTGATCATTCTGCTGGGATTGATCTTCCTGTTTGCCACACTTGCGGCGTACCACCAGCTCACCGCCTGCGCCGAAGCGTTTGACGGCGCGGATGACGAGATGGCCGCCAAATGGCGCAAGCTCTGCTCCTGACAGGTCGTGATCATCGGCTGCTTCGGTGCATTCCTTACCCTGCTCCTGCTTTTGGGTCTGTCGTCGGCTTCCTTCTTCTATTTTTACAACGGCGGCATGATCGTCCTGCTGCTGCTCATCCTCGCCATTGCCATCGCTCTGGGCGTGGTCGAGATCATAGAGCTCGTGTACCTCAACCGCAGCGCCAAGCTGTACAAGTAAGCGTCAACATCACAAAGCGGAAAGGAGCATGTTATGTCTACCATCAACAAGACTTTTCTGCGCGTCCTGTTCGCCATCGCCTGCTGCATCGCGCTCGCGTTCAGTCTGCTGCCGCAGGCCGAGGCCGCAATGCGCGCCGGCGTCGTCACCGGCAAGGTGACGCTCAACGGCCAGGTCATCGACAACAAGAACGCCAAGTACCCGCTGCTGACCTATAGCAACATCACTTACTTTCCCATGACGTATCAATTAAGCCGTTTCATGGGCGTGGAGACCGACTGGAACAATACCGCCAAGTCGCTCAACATCACCGCAGGCGGCGCGCAGAGCGCCTATGTTGCCGAGACTGGCAAGGCGCAGCGCGGCAGTGTCGCCGTCACACTGGCAAGCTACAAGATCAGCGTCAACGGCGCACAGATCAATAACAAGGAAGAAAAGTATCCCATTTTCAACTACAGCGGCATCACCTATTTTCCGCTCACCTGGGCCTACGCGGTCGACGCCTTCGGCTGGAGCTACCAGTGGGACGCTGAAAACGGTCTGCGTATTGACACGACCACCGCTCCCGCCCGCCTGCCGACCGATCCCGACACTGGCAACGCCGCGCTCGATAAGGCGCTCACGATCCTCAATAACAGCTACCTCGCGGGCGGCAAATACCGCGGCACGCTCGAAGGCGGCGGCAAAAAGGCGAGCTTCGACGCCGCGCTCGACGTCACCAACCGCACAGGCGCCATCGACGTAACGCTCACTGCCGAGCCGTTCCCGTTCTTTGACAGCGGCGTCAGCTATACCGGCACCTACATGATGCAGTACGGCGGCCTTGCCATCACCCCGTTCATCAGCTACAGCGGCATCGGCGCCTCCCCCGCCGAATCGGGTGCCTCTTCCGAACCGTTCTACATCGGCAAGTGCTTTGTCACCTGCCAGTTCACCGGCACGCGCAGCAAGCGCATCACAGACTTCAAACGCACCGCCGCTGCGGGCAGCTTGGAGACCTGGACGCTGAATGTCTTCTACAAAGATGACGGCTTCACCGATCACACCATCGAGCTCAGCGTCGACACAGCCAAGAGCGCCGTAACGCAGATCGTGATCCGCACGGCGAACTATACCCTGACGATGACGCCCGCGTAACGGGGTTCCCCTCCCCGCCGCGGCGCAAAAAAGAAGGACTTCACGCAATGCGTGAAGTCCTTCTTTTTATCTCTTTTCAGTTTGCGAGGTACTTCTCGCGTTCGCCTTCCGGCACGAGCGCGCCGCCCGTCGCCCAGACGATGTGCGCGGCATTCTCCCAGTGCGCGCTAAGGCCGCTGCTTTCGAGATAATCCGTCATCTTGGACAGCTCCACCGCACTGGCAAAGCCCGCGCAGGCGGACGGCTCGACAAAAAGGCCCTCCATCTCGTGCAGGGCGTGGAGGTCGTTGAACAAACGCTCGTCCGACACCGTGAAACCGCCGCTAACGATCGCCTTGACCGTCTCCCCCACGAAGCCCGAGGGGCGGCTGACGGCGAGTCCGTCCGCCGCGGTGCGGCCCGTCAGGCCAATATCCTGCACGCAGATCGCATTCTGTAAGCCACTGGCGAGGCCGAGCAGCATGCACGGCGCTTCCACTGGCTCAGCGAAGTAGACGTGTGCCGCGTCGCCGAACTCCTGCTTCAAGCCAAAGCAGATACCGCCCGGCGCGCCGCCGACGCCGCAGGGAATGTAAACGAGCAGTGGGTGCTCCTCGTCGACCGCGATGTTCTGCTCAGCGAGCTGCGCCTTGAGCCGCCGCGCAGCCACAGCGTAGCCGAGGAAGAGGTCGACAGAGTTTTCATCGTCGATAAAATAGCTTCTCGGGTCCTCCGCCGCGCGCTCGCGGCCCTTCTGCACGGCGTAGGAGTAGTCCGCGCCGTATTCGAGCACCGTTACGCCCTTTGCGCGCAGCAGGTCCTTTTTCCACTGCCGCGCGTCCGCGCTCATGTGGACCGTGACCCTGTAGCCGAGCGCCGCGCCCATGATGCCGATGCTCAGCCCCAGATTGCCCGTCGAACCGACGTGCAGCTCATACTGCGAGAAAAAGTCGCGGAACGCGCGCGTGGCAAACACGCTGTAGTCGTCGCGCGTTTCGACCAACCGGTTCGCAAGCGCTAAGTTCTCCGTGTGCTTGAGCACCGCGTAGCAACCGCCGCGCGCCTTAACGCTGCCCGCGACGGGCAGGTCGCTGTCGCGCTTCAAGAAGAGCTTGCCTGCGAGCTGCGCACCTTCATTTTCGTTGAGCCATGCGCGCATATGCTCGATCTCCGTCAGCGGCGATTCGATGAGGCCACGATCAGCCGCGGTCTCGGGAAATACCTTCTTGATGAACGGAGCAAAGCGCTCCAGCCGCGCCTCGGCGTCATCGACATCCGCACGCGTGAGCGGCAGCGCGGCGAGCGCGGTTTCCGCGCTCCCGACATTCGGGTTCATCCAGGCGCTCTCATGGCGCAGCTGCAATTCCCTGACAAATTCCTTACTGTTGAGCATTATTTCCACTCCTGTTCTTCCGTAATGTACTGCTGGGTGCCGCGGTAGATGCGCACCGTGCGCTCGCGATACAGCTCCATGACCGCCCGCGCCAGAAGCTCAGGGTCATGGCGGGCGTAGCCTCCCTGCGCCGAGAGCAGCGGGTATTCCGCGAGCGCGATTCCCAGCGCCGCAATGCGCTCGCGGTCGATGCGCAGCAGCTCCGCGTCCTCTTCACTGTATCGCGCGGCGAGCCCGCGCGGGATGGGCGCGTTGTTGGCAAGGCAGAGGTCGACGATCCCCTCCCGCCCGTGACGTTGCAGGGCTTCCAGATGGTCGGCGGCGGTGTAGCCCTCGGTCTCGCCGTCCTGCGTCATAATGTTGCAGATGTAAAACTTCTGCGCGTGCGACGCGCGGATCGTGTCGGCCACGCCGTCGACGAGCAGGTTCGGGATCACGCTCGTATAAAGGCTGCCTGGGCCGAGCAGAATGAGGTCGGCCTCTGAAATGGCATGGAGCGCATCGGGCAGCGCCTTTGGGCGCTCCGGCACGAGCGAAACATGGTGGATACGGCAGTCCTGCTGCTTTTTCGCGTTGAAGATGTGCGATTCGCCCACAACGCGCGCGCCGTTTTCAAACACGGCCTCGAGCTGTACATCCGCGTTCGTCACCGGCAGCACGCGGCCCGAGATCGCCAATACCTGTCCCATCATGGCGACGGCCTCTTCAAAGCTCCCCGCCATGCCGTTGAGCGCCGCAAGCAGCAGGTTTCCGAACGACTGCCCCTTGAGCTGTCCCTCGGGAAAGCGATAGCCGAGAAGCTGCTCCATCACAGGCTCGGTGTTCGCGAGCGCCTGCATACATTGCCGCACGTCGCCCGGCGGCAGAATACCCATTTCACGGCGCAGCACGCCGCTCCCGCCGCCGTCGTCCGCCACCGTGACGATGGCCGTTAAGCGGTCTGTATATTTTTTCAATCCCCGCAGCATCGTCGACAGGCCCGTGCCGCCGCCGATGGCGGCGATCTTCGGCCCCGCGGCGCAGCGGGAGGACGCACTACTCTCATATACCATAGGGATTTCCCCTTCAAGCGCATATTTTTCTATGGTAAAGGTAGTATAGCAGGCTTTCACGCAAAATGGAAGTGGGCAAGCGATACAAGTTTTTTCATTTTTTGCACTCAAAATGATAATGTTATACAAAACTCGTATTCTTCTGTCGATTTTTACTGATTCGATGTTTTCACCGCATTGTTGCTTTTATCGCCGCACTGTGGTAGGATACGACAGTAACAATGTCAAAGGAGCACTTTCATGGAACAGCTCACAGCCGCCCAGCAGGCGGCGGAATTGAACAAGAAGAATCTTTTTGCCACCTATAATCACATTGAAGCGGAATTTGTCGAGCCCGACCACGCGATCTTCAAGCTTGAGATCCGCCCCGAGAGCAAGAATCCCTACGGTATCGTGCACGGCGGCGCGATCTACACGATGGCCGACAACGCCACGGGCTACGCCGCCCACACGGATGGTCGATCCTACGTGACGCAGGGCAGCTCGATGCATTTTCTCCGCAACCAGTCGGAGGGCGTCGTGCGCGCGGACGCCAAAGTCCGCCACCGCGGCAGAACGACCTGCCTTGTCAACGTGGACATTTTAGGTGAGGGCGGCAAGCTCCTCGCCACGGGCGAGTTCACCTATTTCTGCATCGACCCCGATATCATGGCACAGAAGGCCGCGCAGCACCGCTGAGGAGGGTTTGACCATGGCATGTGCACTGCTTTACAATTTTAAGGACGCCGCACGGCTGCAAAAGGTCCGCTTCGCGCTCTTCAAGCTCGGTGTGAGCGGGCGCGTCGTCGCGCCGGAGGAGCTTTCGCAGCCAATCGGCTATCTCTGCGATCTTGAGGGCTTCTCCCCTGTCGAGGAAACCGGCGAGGGCGGCTTTTCCGACGAGATGCTCGTGCTCTGCGGTCTTTCCGGTCCGCAGCTCAACGCGTTGCTCTCGTCTCTTCGCCGTAGCCGCGTGGTCGTCGCGCTCAAGGCCGTCGTCACCGAGGACAATGCCGCGTGGAGTTCGCTCCAGCTGCACGACGAGCTCCGTCAGGAACACGAGGCGATGAAGGGCACGCGCCCCAAGGATGCCGAAAAACGCTCCGCGCACCGCAAATAACCCTTGCAACCGCGCAGAGCAGGCGGTATAATAATAGGGCTTCGAATCGAAGCCCTATTCAAGTATCAATAGTATCCGGGTATAGCGAAGTTGGTATCGCGCCTGGTTTGGGACATAGTAGGACTTTGTTAAACCCATTTTTTGAAAGTGCCGCAAAGCCTTGCGGCACAAGGGTTTGCGTGTTTTTGTTTTTCTAAAATTTGCACATTTTTGAAGCCAACCCACAATTTTGACCATAATGAGAAATGCTTTACGAAACCGCTCCAAAATGCTATAATATAATGGGGTTTTATTGAATATCGGGGTGTTGCGCAGTTGGTAGCGCGCCTGCTTTGGGAATACACGCGGATGCTCTGAAAAAACTAAATAACCGGGTGTAGCGCAGTTGGTAGCGCGCCTGCTTTGGGAGCGATTCTCCGTGTATCCTCGATGGGAACAGCCAAAGCCCGGAACCCCTTGCAGCACGGTCGTTTGCGGGTTTTTCCCCAACAGCAAAACCGGGGCAAAAAACGGATTTGACCACATTTGACCACATAAATGACCACAGACAGGAAAAACTTTGATTTTCGCCCTGACCGTGGTATAATAACTCAAAACTGAATATCCGGGTGTAGCGCAGTTGGTAGCGCACGTGATTTGGGTTCACGGGGCCGAGCGTTCGAATCGCTCCACTCGGACCAAAGCCCTCTGAAATCGGTTGATTTCAGAGGGCTTTTCTTTGTTTATTGCGACGCAGACTACGCAAGTATATTGTAAATAATTTTGTCATCATTATCTAATTCAATCTTGAATGGAATAACTGATAGTAAACTGTGCTGAGAGCGCCGAGTACATCATAATGAAGCCGACTCGATCATATCAAATTTAAGGGTGTCGATCCTTTTATCCCACCTCGGGAGGTTTTTATTTATTGTCTTTCGTCTTGTTTATACTATTCCTTACCAACTGCCAGCGGAGGTTGCTACAGTTTTGAGACGGCTCAAACGGGCTTATTGCGGCTAACAAAGGCGCTGTCATGTGTACCAGCCATGACAGCGCCTTTGTTCAGTTATCCTCTCGGGGGAAACGGATCGTTGCCATATGAGTGTTTCGCCCTGATCCGTCCATCTGTGCCATGAATTAGGCGCTCAGACTTTTGATTAATGGCAATGGTGCGAGCAATAGTCGCGGCTTCTGCCTGCGTTGATGTACGCTTGGTCGCTCTTGCATTGCCGGCTCCTTTTACTTGCCACCCTCCACCGGGATGTGGTACAACATGTTGGTTTTTACCCACGATATCCACCTCCGCAATCATTCACGCGGAAGACTGAGGAGGTTGTCATGCTCGGAATCATTGGATGCAGAGCGGACATACTTTTCTCCTCTGACGCTTGTGGCCGGTACAACATTAGGGTAAGGATAGATTTTTACTTGAATAGATCCAGGGTACTTCTTCAGATGATCGTGGATGATAGCTTTCTTGAAAAAGCCCGGATTGTCGCAGCCCTCGATATAGATTTCATCGATTTCGAGAACCGACCGGGAGTAATAGCAGCCCTGCTGCATCTTGATTTTTGTGGCGTACATAAAGCACACTCCTTTCTGCCGTATAGGACGGCGCCATATATACAAACAGAAAAAGCTTGGCTTGTGCCTTAACACTTTGCTATACGCAAAATATACTGGCTTGTCAGAAAACCAGAACCATGGTACAATAGCCGTGTTCCAAGCGGTGTTGTATCAGTTTTGGCTGATCCGACGTCAAGCGAAGGGAGTGGCATTTTACGACTGGTACTCGTGAGGTGCCACTTTTCTTTTTCTGATATGCATTTTCCTAGGAACTACCGTTGAATACACCATCGAAAGTGCGAAATACAACAGTTTTCTCTGGAATCATTCAAATTTGATTTCTTCTTCAGCGTGCTGGTAAATATCAAGCTGATTCTGGACATCAAGCTTAGTGACCAGCCAACCACGCGCCATGCAGAGTTTTTTGAAATCCTCTATGCGGTTTACCCCGTTCATCTCTTTCAAGGTAATAACGACGCCAAAAGGCAAGGACTTTTTACTCTGTGGTTGCATTCGTTCCTTGGTTTTAATGCTCAATCCCCAAAGACCTGAATCATATGCTTTCCTCGGAACCGATCTGGTTTTCAGCACATCGCTGATATGTTTCACATTATCCCATTTCCGATACAACTTCCGGGCATTTTCTTCATAAATAACACGCAACCCTTCTTCCGCTTGAGAGTTATTATTTATGGACTTAATAACAGCTCGGCCCTTACTTGTATTAAGGCGACCAAAATGCAAGTCCATTTCTGTGCTTGTGTAATCGACACCTTGATTGCGATCGCAGAACGGGAAATATGCCAGAGTCGCTCGTGCGTAGTAGGGGTGGGCATCCTTTACTACAGGAACAGGAAGATTATAGGTATATGCCTCGTATGCCTCTGCAGTTCCGCTCAAGATGAACCTAATCTCATCGTCTGCACTCTGGATTATTTCTGAAATATGAATCGGAACAACACCATAGCCAATCGTATTCGACGGATCATCCTTCCTACTCCACCCTGCTGCTGCATCAATGATAAGTGCTTTTGCAACCTCACGGCTCAAGCCCATAACACAAATCAAATAGGCCATTTTCCGCGTAATCCACGGCGCCGCCAAAGAGGTACCGGAGGCGTAAATTGCACCATTTGAATCGCGACATACGGCAATACGATCATAGTATTGCGGGCCATCTCCACCATAATAACTGACATCAGGCTTGTGAAAGAATGAAAGAACAGGTCCAACGCGCGTATACGATGCCGGTTTTTTGTTAAAAGCAACAGAATTTACAACCAAGGAATTCAGAGAATCAGCCGGAGATCCAATTCTCATTTTTTCTTTCTTTTCCTCTTTAGGTCGATTGGTTCCAGCTACTACAAAAAGCACGTCATACTCACTTTGGATGCGATCCAACTCAGCTGCTTCAGGAGATATAAAGCTTGGATTTACCTCTTTCGTAGATCCAAGAGACAAGTTCCACACTTTAATATCACGATTGGTGGCCACAATATCTCGAATCAACCTAAGGATAGAAAATGAACTAAATGGTCCATTTGTCGCAACGCCAAAATGACGCACACGGAATCGACCACATCCGTCATCAAGCTCAGGGTTTCCTCTTGGTCCATCCACAATAATTGAAGTAACCTCTGTACCGTGGTAATAATCAGATTTTTGAAGTGGAATATCCGGGTCAAGCATATTGTGGTACTCAACCCACTCGTTGAAATAAACCTCTGTGTTAAACTGAGTGTCAATAACACCTACCACAGGCTCATTTTGCGGCGAAGGGATAATGTCGTTGCTTTTGAACGACGCTGTGTCCGCCTCGAAAATTATATCATCTTTGGTAAGTTCGGACATGTCGACAACATTCATTGCAATCAAGTACGATGCGTTATTCAAAAGGAGGCGTATCTCATCTTTTGTCAATCGAATGGTTGTCTCATCTATGATGCGATCATCGTAGATATTAATACCAAACTTTGCCAGAAGAGCCTTTGTTTCAACCCGTGTCTTATAAATGGTAACGATTGACTCTTCGAGAATATCATCGTTTACCCGATCGATGTTAAAGGACTCCACATAGTGGCAGTCCAACACGACACCCAAGAAAGAGGTTCTTTTTATAATTTCTTGAAACACATAATCCTTTTCTACAGCAATTCGTTCGGTGTCTGTTGCAGTAATCTCTCCAGCATATCCAGCATCAATGACATCTGCTGCACTCCCAAGATACTCAACAGCTCTCTCTATCGCACGTAATGAGACATAATGAGTAAAAACATGCTTCTGTATTTCTTTGCCCTCTCCATCAATGTCCCACGCAAACTTTGCGCCTCGGATAGAGTCAGCCGGCATTTTTCCGCCATCTGCCAGCAAGATTCGAATGCGATTACTCTTAGCGACAACATGCTTATAATGCACGCTGACAAGGGCACCTGCAATTTCTCTGTGCTCTTTCCAATACTTCAAAATTTCTTTAAGTTGATTCTGAAGTGAGCGAACATGGGCGCTTGAAACTGTTTTTCCTTTGGGCAACACAGGGGGACCGAAAGCCTGTGTATTAGACCTTTGTTCAAACCGACCTTTCAACAGGAGAATATCATTCACATGATTCGCCTCCTTTTAGTTCGCGAGCAACGCTGCTTTTTGACCTTTTGGTTAAAATTTCAATTTCTCGAACTGTAAAGTCCTGTGCCTGAAGTTCTTGCAAATTTTCTGCCTTAGATCCTGTCACGGCATAATATAGTCTTCTAAAGTAATCTTGGCCATCATTTGGGTCACTGAAGGCGATTGAGGTTTTGATTATATTTTTTAGCTCACCTGGAAATGGCATAGGTTTAAGCAATCCGACTATTTTGCGGAACAAGCGTACATCACGGCTTGCAAGCCTGAACTTAACAAGATAGCGATCCAGCATTTTTTCCGCAATTTCTATCAAATCCTTGTTGGAATAGCGATTAAAATCAATTATAGAATCAAACCTTCGAGAAAGTGCTTTATCAAAATGTTGGTACAAATTAGTTGTCGCAACCAGAATCATCTTCTCGCTCATTTGATCAAAGCCTTTTAGTAACGCAGAAGTAGCCCGGCCCATTTCTCGGATATCATTCGGGTTCGTTCGGTCAAGTGCAATGGCATCGATTTCATCAAACAGTACAATCACACGATCTGGCTGAGGAAAGCTATTAATTTCTTTAAAAAGCGTTGATATGTTTTTCTGTGTTTGGCCTAACTTGCTATCAATGACAGAAGAGAAATCAACCATGAATATTTCACGTTCAAGTATTCTGGCGAGCTGTTTAACAGCTTCTGTCTTTCCTGTGCCTGGTGCACCTTGGAACAGAAACTTATGAATACCAATATTATGAGCGATGGCGTTAACGACACCCAGCAAATCTTGCATGATGCTATCCGGAAGCAGCAACATATCCTCTTTGGACTCAATTTTTTCAAAAAATGTTGAGTCGTAATCTTCCATTTGGGGAACAAAAGTGTTTACATTGGAAAGAAGTGAGACGATATATTCTGCAAGTTGGGAATCACCCGTTGCGTCAAATTCCTTCGCGATTTCAAGTGCTTCATTTCTAAATCCATCGTCGTTCTTCTCGGCGTAATATCGAATCAAGCTAATAACATTCTTTTTTTTCATGAAACACACTCCCTTCCTTTATACAGTGTCCCATTTCAATCTTATTGTATACTTGCGGGACAATTTTGTCAATACTGGGACAAAAATATTTTTCTTCACTTGACATAAATAGACCGAAATGATACCCAAAAAAGGATTTCCATTCCCCTTTTTCTACTACTTACCACCCATCGGTTCCTGGGCTGGCAACGTGCCCTCCGCCTTTTGCCGCTTCAGCTCCGCCAGCTCAGATTTCATCTCCACAATCAGTACCTTGAGCTTCTCCTCGCACTCCTCGCGGGTATGGGCGTAGACATTGCGGGAGTGCTTCTTGCCGTCAATCCACATGGGTGAGTAGCGCCCCTCCCACAGGCTTGGCCCTTTGGATGAGATACACCCGGTACCTGCCCTGCGGCGGCTGGGCAGGACAGGCTTGAAATCGCTCATTCTCGGCTTATCCGGCTGGCCGGGGGTGGTTTCCTGGCCTGGTGCTGAACCGCCCTCAGGCGGCGCTGCTTTGCCGATTCCCCGGTCAATGTTGGCGGCGGCTGTGCGCTGCATATCGTCGGTGATATGTGTGTAGATATCCAGCGTGGTTGCTGCCGACACATGGCCCAGCATGGCGGAGAGTGTTTTGACATCCATGCCGTTCTGCAAAGCCAGCGTTGCGAAGGTATGGCGGAGGTCATGAAATCTTACTTGCTTGCACCCGGCGTGTTCCAGAATAAGTTGGAGCCGATGGCGTACCACGCCGGGGGTAATCGGACAGTCCTCCTTTATCGGAGACGGGAACATCCAACGGGAGTTTACCGTTTTCTTATACTCCCGCAGCACCTCAACTACCGAAGGCGGCAGGACGATTTTGCGGATGGAGTTTTTGGTTTTCGGCTCGCTGAACTGAAGTTCTCCATTGACCTGGTAGACCTGCTTATTCACATTCAGTACGCCAGTCTCAAAGTCCAGGTCATCCCATTGGAGCGCCATCAGCTCACCACGCCGCAGGCCGGTGGACAGGTCCAGGAGGAAGAGTTCATAGTAGCCCTCAGCCTTAGCCTGAATGAGAAACCGCTGAAGCTCGTCCCGGTCCAGCACCTGCATCTCCCGTGCTTTCTTGGGCGGCAGTTTACAGCCAATGGCCGGGTTGGTGCGGATGAGCCCCTCCTGCACGGCCTTCTCCAGTGCGGTGCGGCAGGTGGCATGACACATACGCACCATCCGGTCGGACAGTCCCTCGCCAAAGCGTTCCGTGAGGGTCTTCCGGCCATTCTTTTTGAGCCGTGCGTAGAACTGCTGCAGGTCGTTCTGGGTCAGCTTGTTCAGCGGAATGTTACCAATCTCCGGAGCGATATGCAGACGGATACGGCTCTCATAACCTAACTGGGTGGTGGGGCGGATCTTGGGCTTGGAGTGGGTCTCGTACCAATACTCCAACCAGTCGCCGAACCGCATGTCCGGCTTCACCTTGTCGGACTTGATGCCGCCCAGCTCCTCTTTTAGGTTCTGAAGCTTCTCAGCACACTCCCGCTTGGTTTTAGCGAGTACGTTCTTCGTCTTGGGATAGCCCTTATCGTCGTAGCCGACGACATAGCGCCCTTCCCAGCGGCCATCCGCCCGCTGTCTTATTGTTCCTTCTCCGCCTTTTCGTTTTCTTGCCACGGTTTCAACTCCTTTCCGAACAGATCTTCCATGAAGCCGCCCACGATGCCGCTGGCCTGCCGCTGCATATCCGAAGTCACATGGGTGTAAGTGTCCAGGGTAAAGGATGCATTGGTATGGCCCAGGATACCGGACAAGGTCTTAGCGTCCACGCCGCTGGTCAGAGCGTGAGTTGCGAATGTATGTCGCAAGTCATGGAATCGGATGTCGGGGAGACCGGCCTGCTGGAGTAGTACTTTCAGTTGGCGGTATGCCGAGTCGGGATTTACCGGCAACTCCGGGCTGGTGGGATGAGGGAAGATCCATTGACTGATGGCTCGTTTCTTTCTCTGCCGCAGGAGCTCCACGATGCTCTGGGGTAGGATGATGGTGCGTGTTCCCTTGCTGGTCTTGGTGTCGCCCAGAGCGAACACGCCCATCTTTTTGCTGTGGAGGGTGCGGCACACTTTCAGCGTGCCTTTCTTCTCATCAAAGTCCTTCCACATCAGGCCGCAAATCTC